>NZ_BAABFC010000009.1:0-383255 GCF_039540575.1 Pseudaeromonas paramecii | reverse complement strand
CAGATCGCACAAACGACGCCGAGTTCCCTTCTTCCCCGGACAAGTGATCTACATTTCGGAACGGTTATTTAGGGCGGAGACAAAATATGTAAGCCATTTTTATTAGCTTAAATGACAAAAAATTCTGTTCTTCAACCTGACTATTAATGTTTTAAGTGGTGATCTAATTCACAGTGTAAAAATATTTATCATATTTTAAGCCTAACGATTTCGTCATTTAAAAATACATGCCAAATATATCAAAGAGGTGGTCTGTAGGTTTCATCTGAGTCAAGACTTTTTTAACCTTATTGTCATATTTTGCAGCTGTCACATATGGCAGATTGTTGTTGCTAAATTGTTGATGCAAAGTGCGCCCTGTTTTATGGCTATGTAATTAATGGTGTTTGCCTGTTCATGGTTGCGTTCTTATCTGCATCTAAACGACGGTAGAGATCCCCACCTTAATTAATCAGTCTTTTTGTCTAATGCTGGGGTTTTCAGATTAACCCCTGTCCGTTTTTACGGATTAAATAAACCAGTCCTATCCATTCATCTATTTGATTGGGTTGGGTGAGTTTTCTTTAAAATAAAACTAACTAGGTAAACAAGCATGGGTAAAACATCAACAGATGGCGCCACTGTCGCGCCAAGAGAGCGCGTCAATATCAAGTATGTTCCGTCCACCGGTGGGCAGCAGGGTGAGGTCGAGCTGCCGTTGACCATGATGGTGGTGGGCAATCTCAAGGGCCGTACCGAAGAGACCCCACTGGACGAGCGTCAGACCATTTCTATCGACAAAAACAACTTCTCATCCGTCATGAAGGAAGCCGGCTTGCAGCTGAACTTTCAGGTGGCCAATCGACTGGAGGACGACGATCAGGACATCCTGCCGGTTAACCTGAACATAGGTTCCATGGCTGATTTCTCTCCAGACAGCATTGCCCGTCAGGTGCCTGAATTGAACAAGCTGCTGGAGCTGCGGGAGGCGCTGGTGGCCCTGAAGGGGCCCCTTGGCAACATCCCGGCGTTCCGCAATCGCCTGCAGGCCTTGCTGGCCAGTGAGGAGGCTCGCGAGCAGCTGCTCAATGAGCTGAACTTGGTGAAATCTGCCGAGTGATCGGCCTGACGAGAAGAGAGTGTGACAGATGTCTTTGGTTGAAGAACAAGTTCTAGAGTCAGTAAGCCGTACGGCCCCCGTATCCTTGCTGGATGAGATCATGGCCCAGGCGCGTATCTCGCCGGTGGATGAGGCCTATCAGGTCGCCAAGCAGGGGATTGCCACCCTGGTGGCCAACATACTGGATAATGGCAACGCCAGCGAGCCGGTGAACAAGGCGCTGGTGGACAACATGATTGTCGAGCTGGACAAGAAGCTGAGCAAGCAGATGGACGCCATCTTGCACGCATCAGAGTTGCAGGCGCTGGAGTCCACCTGGCGTTCCCTCAAGCTGCTGGTGGATCGCACCGATTTTCGCGAGAACATCCAGATCCAGATCTTGCACGCCACCAAGGAAGAGCTGCTGGAGGATTTCGAGTTTTCTCCGGAAATCAGCCAGTCAGGCTTCTATCGCCATGTCTATTCCAGCGGCTATGGTCAGTTTGGCGGTCAGCCGGTGGGCGCCATCATAGGGGATTATGCCCTTAGCCAGAGCGCGCAGGATATCAAGCTGATGCAGTATGTCAGCGCTGTGGGGGCCATGGCCCATGCGCCCTTCATCTCGTCGGTGGCTCCGACCTTCTTTGGGGTGGACAGTTTCACCCAGCTGCCGGCCATCAAGGATCTCAAGTCTGTCTTCGAAGGTCCGGCCTACACCAAATGGCGCTCCTTGCGTGAATCTGAAGATGCTCGTTATCTGGGACTGACGGCGCCCCGCTTCCTGGCGCGTCTGCCCTACGATCCGGTGGAAAACCCCATCAAGGGCTTCAACTACCAGGAAGAAACCCAGCAGAGCCATGAAAACTATCTGTGGGGTAATACCGCCTATCTGATGGGCACGGCGCTCACCGACAGTTTTGCCCAGTATCGCTGGTGCCCGAACATCATAGGGCCGCAAAGCGGCGGGGCCATCAAGGATCTGCCGGTGCATGTGTTTGAGGCCATGGGGCAGTTGCAGGCCAAGATCCCCACCGAAGTGCTCATCACCGACCGTCGTGAATACGAACTGGCCGATGAAGGTTTCATCACCCTGACCATGCGCAAGGACAGTGACAACGCCGCCTTCTTCTCCGCCAATTCGGTGCAAAAGCCGAAGATCTTCCCCAATACCAAGGAAGGACGGGAGGCCGAAACCAACTACAAGCTGGGCACCCAGCTGCCCTACATGTTCATCATCAACCGGCTGGCACACTACATCAAGGTGTTGCAACGGGAACAGATCGGCGCCTGGAAGGAGCGCCAGGATCTGGAGCGCGAGCTCAATGGCTGGATCAAACAGTTTGTCGCGGATCAGGAAAATCCTCCGGCCGATGTACGAAGTCGGCGTCCGTTGCGGGCGGCGCAGATCCGGGTTCTGGATGTGGAGGGTGAGCCGGGCTGGTATCAGGTCAGCATGGCGGTTCGTCCGCACTTCAAGTACATGGGTGCGAGCTTCGAGCTCTCTCTGGTCGGTCGCTTGGATAAGGAATAAGGGAGATGTCGTCTCTCCTAGCCTGGCGCAGGGGGAGTTCGGCCAGCCTGTTCGACCGGATCCGGGGGCAAGAGGATGCCGCCTCCGAGCTGGAGTGCCTGATTGAGTCGGTAAAACGGCAGCTTTTGCAGGTGCTCAATACCCGACCTGGCAGCTGTTGCAGTGCCCCCGAGCTGGGCGTCATGGATTTTAACGACGCCACCGAGGGCACTGCCGACATCCAGGGCCGGATCCGCGAGGCGATTCGCCACTGTATCCGTCGGTACGAACCCCGCATCGTGCGGGTTGATGTCTGCTCACCGCCCTCTGCGGATTCCCCGCTGGAGATGGCTTTTCAGGTGACGGCTCACGTACGGTTGGAAACCCTCGAGCAGGTGACCTCCTTCAATATCCACATGGACAGCTATCGTCACTATCGAATGGTGTGAGCTATGCCGTTGGAACAATACTTCCGGGATGAGCTGGCCTACCTGCGCCTGCAAGGGCGTGAGTTTGCCCAGGCTCATCCCGAACTGACCCGCTTCCTGTCTGAGCAGACGGCCGATCCCGATGTGGAACGGTTGCTGGAGGGCTTTGCCTTCTTGAGCGGTAGCCTGCGAGCCAAGATCGAGGATCAGTTTCCAGAGCTGACCCACGGTCTGCTGGCTCTCCTGTGGCCCAATTACCTGCGGCCTGTGCCCAGCATGACCATAATGCAGTTTTCCGTGATCCCAGGAGCCATCGCTCGGCCGGCGTTGGTGGCGAGAGGCTGCTTGCTGGATAGCCTGCCGATGGAGGGCGTCAGCTGTCATTTCCAGACCTGTCATGATGCCTGGGTCTATCCGGCGGATCTGGTGGCCGTCGAGGCGCAAAGTGGCAGTGATCTCTCCCGGATCAGCCTGGAGGTGGCGCTGCATGCCCCCTTGCCGCTGGAACAGCTGCAACTGGATAAGCTGCGATTCTATCTGGGGGGCGACAGTTACACCGCCTACGAACTCTACTACTGGCTCTCCAGCAAGCTTGAGTATGTGGAGCTGGAGTGTGGGCAGCAGCGCTTCAGGCTACCCCCCCAGGCGCTGCAGCCCGTGGGCTTTGAGCGCGGGGATGCGCTTCTGCCTTATCCGAGCAACGTCTATTCCGGCTATCGCATCTTGCAGGAGTATTTTTGTTTCCCGGAAAACTTCCTGTTTTTCAATCTGGCGCCAGGTGCTTTACCCCTGACCGACAGACCGATTGAGGCATTTCGCCTGCATTTTTGTTTTCGGCAACCCTTGCCGGCGGAGCTGAAGATCCGGCCTGACTCCTTTTTGCTCAACTGCGTGCCGGCCATCAATCTGTTCCCCCATGATGCCGAGCCCATCAACCTGGATGGACGGCGGACCGATTACGCCTTGAAGGCCAGCTACCGTAAGGCCGACAGCTATGAAATCTTCTCGGTGGACAAGGTGGAAGGCTGGCTGGAGGGGCATCCCGGGCGGACCCGCGGTCAGTATCGGCTGTATCAACCCTTTGAGAGTTTTCAGCACCAGATAGAGCGCAGCCAGGGGCGGGAGGCACTCTATTACCGGGTGCGGGTCAAGGCCGCCGTTGCCGATGCCGGTCTGGCCCATAGCCTCTCATTTGTGCGGGGGGATGAGACGCAAGTGGCTCACCTTGATGAGTCCATCAGCATCGCCCTGACCTGCACCAACCGGGACAAGGCGGCGGCCCTGTCCAAGGGGGCCATCTGTGTGCCCACGGGCAGCTCACCCAGCTTTGTCACCTTCAAGAACCTGACCCGACCGACCCGGCCCCTGCGGCCGGCGCTGGATGGTAGCCTGCACTGGACCCTGATCTCCAACCTCTCCCTCAACTATGTCTCCTTGCTGCAACGGGACGCCCTGGTGCAGATCCTGCGCACCTATGACTTCCCGGCACTGCATGACAAGCAGGCGGAGCAGGCGTCCCGCAAGCGTCTGGCAGGGATTGAGCAGATAGAGACCCGGCCGGTGGATCGCCTGGTGCGCGGCATGCCGGTCAGGGGGCTCAAGTCCAGCCTGTCTATCCGGCAGGCGGCGTTTGGCTGCGAGGGGGAGCTGTATCTGTTCAGTACTGTGCTGGCGCACTTCTTCTCCCTGTATGCCAGCGTCAACGCCTTCCACCTGCTGGAAGTCACCAATCTGGATAACAAGGAGCAGTACCGATGGCCGGTGCAGATCGGGCAGCACTCCCTGATGTGATCGCCCACAGAGGCACCGCCGGCTTCGAGTTTTATCAACTGGTGGAGCTGATCAGCCGACTGGAGGGGGTGGATCAGGAGCGGGCGCTGGATTTTCTCCCCACGGCGGAGCGGATCCGCTATCGCGCCAGTGCCTCCTTAGGCTTCCCGGCACGGGAGGTGCAGACACTACAACCGGATGCGCAGGGCCGGCATCAGCTGGAGGTGGCCTTTCTGGGGCTGCACGGCAGTCAGTCTCCCATGCCGGGCTACTACCTGGACGAGCTGGCCTGGGAATACGCCCAGCGCGAGCAGACCCTGGGCCACTTTCTGGATTTTTTTCATCACCGGCTGCTGACCCTGCTGCATCGGGCCTGGCGCAAGTACCGCTATCACGTGCGGTTTCAGCATCAGGGTGAAGACGGCTTCTCCCAGCTGATGTTTGCCCTGGTGGGGCTGGCCAATCCGGTGGTGCGTCAGAGCCTGCCGGTCAATCGGGCCAAGATGCTCTCCTATGCCGGCTTGCTGGCCAGTCCGAGCCGTTCCCCCGAGGTGGTGTCCGGCCTGGTGGCCCACTGTTTCGACCTGCCCTGGGTGCAGGTGGATGCCTGGCAGACCCGACGGGTGCCGGTGCAGCCGGATCAGCAGAATCGGTTGGGCCGGACCAACGTCAGCCTGGGGCAGTCGCTGGTGCTGGGGGACAAGGTCGGCGACTGCGCCGGTAAGTTTTTGTTGCGCTTGGGTCAACTGAGCTTTGCCCAGTTTCGGCGGTTCTTGCCCGATGGTGAGCACTTTCGTCCCCTGGTGCAGTTTGTGGCCTTCATGCTGCGGGATCAGATGGCGTGGGATCTGCGCCTGGAGCTGGCCCGTGATGAGGCCAGACCCATGCAGTTGGGCCAGATACAGAGCAGTTGTCTGGGTTGGAGCAGCTTCCTGGGGCAGCCCCCGGCGGAGCCTTTTGTGACCATATGTGTGCAGGAGTAAGGGTGAACAACGTCAAGGAACAACTTTCATTGGTGGTGCTCAACAGTGAACAGCTGGATGGCCATTACCAGGTGCAGCATGGGTTTACCGAACAGGGCGGCACCCTGGGTGCTGCCGAGCAGGATGACTGGCAGCTGCGGGATCGACTGGGGGCCGTCTTGCCGGCCCATGCCCGGATCGAATGGCTGGACGGCCACTTCTGTCTGCTGGATCTCAGCGGTCAGACCTTCATCAATGGCGCCACCGCGCCCATAGGTCGAGGCCGGCGGGTGCAGTTGGCGCAGGGGGATGAGTTGGGCATAGGTCCCTACCGGTTGCGTACCTATTTGGGGGAACGACAGGCCGAGCGCCGGCTGGAGCAGGTGCTGGGGCACGAGGATGAGGGGGATCTGGTGCAGTGGCTCAGCCGCGCCCCCGACGAGGCCGAATCCGAGTCGGTTCCCGACCGGCGTGACCCGCTCTGGGCCTTGCAACAGGAGCAGGGCTGCCTGCAGACCATGCCCATCTCGGCGTCAGCCGTGCTCGACCGCCAACCCACCAGCCTGTGTCAGGAGGACACCATGGAACAAGAATTTATCGACATTCCCGCCATCCGGCCCACTGCCACCGCCGGCCTGGCGGAATCGGAGCATCTGGCCCTGGCGCCCTTGATGCGGGGCCTGGGGCAGCCGCTGCCCTTGGCCGACAGCCAGCAGGCCCACGACATGCTCGAGGAGATGGGGCGCACCCTCAAGGCCATGGTGGAGGGACTGCTGACCCTGCAGGCCGAGCAGGCGGCCCTGGCCGACAAACACCTGCGGCCCATTGAGGACAATCCTCTGCGCCTGGGGCTGGATTACGGCAATACCCTGGGCCTGCTGTTTGCCGATGGCAAGAGCCCGGTACACCTGTCCGCGCCGGCGGCGGTGGGCGAGGTGCTGCGCAACGTACGCATCCATCATCAGGCCAATCAGCAGGCCATCGCCTCGGCGTTGCAGAGCATATTGCAGGCGTTTTCTCCCTCGGCGCTGGAGCAACGCTTCATGCATTACCGCCGTTCAGGAGAGGGGGCGCCGACCGACGATGGCTGGGCCTGGCAGATGTATCGCCACTACTACCAGGAGCTGACCTCGCTGCGGCAGCAGGGGTTCGACAAGCTCTTTCATCAGGTATACGCCCAGGCCTATGACAAGGCGGTGCGCGAGCGGCAGGGAGCCTGTTGATGCGTGTGCCTCCATGGTTCTGGCTGCTGCCGGTGTGGCTGAGTGGTTGCACCACCCTGGGCAAGATGACCGATGTGCTGCTGAATCCGGATATCCAGGTGGGTAGTAGCCAGGCTCAGCCCTCGACGGTGGGCTTCAGCCTGTTGGCGGAGCCGGATGTCAATCCCAATGAGCAGGGAGAGGCCTCCCCCATCGAGTTTCAGCTGGTGTGGCTGGCCGAGGATTCACGGCTGCTGGCCAGCGACTTTGATCAGGTGACGGCAGACCTGTCCAAGGCGCTGGGCAAGAACTACCTGGATCATCAGGACTACACCCTGCTGCCCGGCCAGTTCAAATACCTGCCGCCTGTGCCGCTAGATGAGAAAACCCGCTACATCGGCGTGGTGGCCCGCTATGCCGATCCTGAGCAGGCCCAGTGGCGCAAGGTCGTCAAGGTGCGCAGCCTTGGGCGCGCCTATCAGCTGTTGCTGGATCTGCGACAGGACGAAGTGAAACTCCTCAAAGAAGAAGAATGACATGTTAAGTAAAAACCGGGTCATCTGGCGTGATGGTCTCTTCATCAAGCCGCAACATTTCCAACAGCAGCAACGCCATGCCGATTACCTGCTGCAGGCGCGATTCAATGCCCTGGGGGATTACGTCTTCGGCTTGCGTAAGCTGGCCATCAATCAGGAGTACCTGAACTTTGGCCGGATCGCCCTGGTGGCCGCCGCCGGCATCATGCCCGACGGTACCGTGTTCGATATCCCTGGCGAGGATCTCTTGCCGCCGCCCCTGGAGATCCCCGATGCCTCGGCGGCCAACCAGATCGTCTACCTGGCCTTGCCGCTGGCCGTCAATGGTGTCAGCGAACTGAGCGAACCCGAGCAGCAGATTGCCACCCGCTTGCTGAGCCATCGGCAGGAGATCCGGGATCTGCACAGCCAACCGGGGGATGTGACCGCCATGGAGCTGGGGCGGGTGAGCCTGCGGCTGTTGCTGGAGCGGGACGACCGCAGCGCCTATTGCTGCCTGGCCGTCGCCCGCATCCTGGACAAGCGCCCCGATGGCGGCGTGCTGCTGGATCCGGGCTTCATACCTTGTTGTGTGAGTGTGGCGGCCATCCCGGCCTTGCAGCGGTTCCTGGGGGAATTGGCGGGACTGGTGGCCGAACGGGCCCGCAGTCTGGCCGCCCGGCTGGCCGCTCCAACCCAACAGGGGGTGGCGGATGTGGCCGAGTTCATGATGCTGCAATTGCTCAATCGGGCTCAGCCACAGCTGTCGCATCTGGCCAGTCTGGGCACCCTGCATCCCGAGCGGTTATACGAGACCCTGCTGCAGCTGTGCGGCGAGTTGATGACCTTCACCGATGAGTCGCGTCTGCCCCCTGTGTTGCCGCCCTATGTCCATGGGGACCTGCAACAGAGCTTCGAGCCCCTGATGCAGGCCCTGCGGCAAGCCCTGAGCACGGTCCTGTCGCCACGGGCCGTGTCCATCCAGCTGCGCAAGCATGGCTTTGGCATCATGGTGGCCGTGGTGGGGGACACCCAGCTGCTCAGCAGTGCCGAGTTCGTGCTGGCGGTCAAGGCGCGTATGCCCCAGGAGCAGCTGCGCAAGCAGCTGTTGCAACAGACCAAGATTGCCTCCAGCGAACGGATCCGGGAACTCATCAGCCTGCAGCTGCCCGGCATCCCCCTGCTGCCCTTGCCGGTGGCGCCCCGTCAGCTGCCCTACCACGCCGGTTACAGCTACTTCCAGCTGGATCGGCAAAGCCCGGCCTGGGCCATGCTGGCCAAGGGCAACAACTTCGCCTTCCACATCGCCGGTGAGTTCCCCGAGCTGGATATGCAGCTCTGGGCTATCCGCAGTCAGTAAGGAGTGATCGATGAACATGGATATCCTGCAGCGTCAGCCACTGTCGGATCTGCTGTATGAGCATGCCGAGCAGCTGGATCTGGACTCGGATCATTGGTTCAGCCTGCGGGGACACAGCCTAAACCCCATGGTGGATGCCGTGACGCCCTTGCTGGGCATGGTGTTGCGGGTCAGACAGTTGTCCCACCACGACCAGGTGGACGTCCTGTACCAGCAGGTGGTCTGCGAGATCCAGGCGATCGAGCAGGAGTTGCTGGCCCAGGGCTATGAGAACGGTGTGGTGCTCTCGTTTCGCTACATCCTCTGCTCCTTTATCGATGAAGCCGTGATGACCCGGGAGTGGGGCAGTCAGAGTGCCTGGTCAGAGCATTCCCTGCTGGCTCGCTTCCACAACGAGACCTGGGGGGGCGAGAAGGTCTTCGTCCTGCTGGCTAAGCTGCAGGCGGATCCGCAGCGCTATCGGGACATATTGGAATTTATCTTCTTGTGCCTGTGCCTGGGTTTCGAGGGCCGTTACCGGGTCATGAGCCATGGCCGTGAGGCCTTCGATCGCCTGGTGCGGGATCTGCACCAGACCCTCTACGGCGATCAGCCCTCGCCGGTGGCGGCCTTTCATCTGGACTTGGGGGCACAGCCGGCGCGCTATCGCCTTCCGCCGCAATGGTCCCTGGGGCGGTTACTGCTGGGGACTGGGGTGTTGCTGGCGCTGATCTTCGCGCTTTATCACCATCAACTGAATAACCAGACCCAGGCCTTGCTGCAACAACTGGGCGACTTGCTGAAGTAATCCGAGGAGAGCACCTGTGATTCGATTAGAACTGCCGGCCCTGGTGGAGCGGCTGAACCCCCTGTGTCGCCACATGCTGGAAGAGGCCGCCGCCCTGTGCGTCAACCAGCAGCAAGCGGAGATCCGGGTGGAGCATCTGCTGCTGAAGATGCTGGACACGCCCCTGTCGGATGCCCGGCTGATCCTGACGCGGGCCGAGGTGGATCTGGAGGCCCTGCGCCCCTTGCTGCTGCCCCTGCCGGCCGAGCCGGCCAGTCGGGAGGGCTACCCGGCGTTTTCCCCACTGCTGGTGGAGTGGTTGCAGGACAGCTGGCTGCTGGCCTCCGCCGAGCTGGGCCAGGCGCAATTGCGCAGCGGTGTACTCTTGCTGGTGCTGCTGATGACAGCCAATCGCTACCTGGCCGCGCCCGCGGTGTGCCTGCTGAGCCAGATCAACCGGGATCTGCTGCGTCAGCAGTTTGATGAGTGGGTCTTAGGCTCGGCGGAGCAGCCCGACGAGGCGGCCCGTCCTGCCGGCCAAGCCAAGATGCCGGAGGCGGGGCTGTTGGCCCGTTTCAGCCAGAATGTCACCGAGCAGGCGCGCCAGGGACGTCTGGATCCCGTGCTGTGCCGGGATCACGAGATCGACCTGATGATCGACATCCTCTGCCGGCGGCGTAAGAACAATCCCATCGTGGTGGGGGAGGCCGGGGTCGGCAAGAGTGCCCTCATCGAAGGCCTGGCGCTGCGGATCCTGGCCGGGGAGGTACCGGACAAGCTCAGGGAGGTGGAGTTGCTGAGCCTGGATCTGGGGGCCATGCAGGCCGGGGCGGCGGTAAAGGGCGAGTTCGAGAAACGCTTCAAGGGGGTGATGCAGGAGGTCAAGGAGGCCATCCGGCCGGTGATCCTGTTTATCGACGAGGCCCACACCCTGATCGGCGCCGGCAACCAGGCAGGCGGCCTGGATGTCTCCAACCTGATCAAGCCGGCGCTGGCGCGGGGGGAGCTGCGCACCATAGCGGCCACCACCTGGAGCGAATACAAGAAATACGTCGAGAAGGATGCGGCCCTCTCCCGGCGATTCCAACTGGTGCAGCTCAAGGAGCCCAGCACAGAGGAGGCGACCGTGATACTGCGTGGTTTGCGCCACCTGTATGAGCGCGAACACGGCGTGCTGATCGAGGACGAGGCCCTGGTGGCGGCGGCCAGCCTGTCGGCCCGTTACCTGTGCGGCCGGCAGCTGCCGGACAAGGCCATCGATGTGCTGGATACCGCCAGCGCCCGGGTAGCCATCAATATGACCTCGCCGCCGCGGGCCCTGAGCCGCCTGCACAATCAGCTGCACCAGCTGGCGCTGGAAACCACGCAGCTGCAGCGGCAGGGCCGTATCGGCCTGCTGGCCACGCCGGAGCGCCTGCTGCAACTGGAGGCGGAGGTCGCCCAGATCGAGGCCCAGCGGATCAAGGTGGAGGCGGACTGGCGGCAGCAGCAACAGCTGGTGCAACAAATCGTGGCCTTGCGTGGCGCCTTGCTGGCGGAGGCGCCGGATATCGAGCTGGCACAGCTGGATCCGCCCTTGAGCGAGCCGCAGGCGAGCGAGCGTCTGACAGGCCTTGAGTCTGAGCTGGCCGAGCTGCAGCAACAGGCGGCCCTGGTATCCCCCCATGTGGGGCGGGCTCAGGTGGCCGAGGTGATCGCCGAATGGACCGGGGTGCCGCTCAATCGCCTCTCCCTGGCCGAGCTGGAGGTGGTCACCGACTTGCCCGCACATCTGACGCGCCACATCAAGGGGCAACCCCTGGCCATCGCCCAGCTGCACAAGCATCTGCTGACGGCGCGGGCGGATATGCGGCGCCCGGGCCGGCCGTTGGGCGCCTTCTTGCTGGTGGGCCCCAGCGGGGTGGGCAAGACAGAAACCGTGCTGCAGATCGCCGAGCTGCTGTTTGGCGGTCGTCAGTACCTGACCACCATCAACATGTCCGAATACCAGGAGAAACATACCGTCTCCCGCCTCATCGGCTCGCCGCCTGGCTATGTCGGCTTCGGCGAGGGGGGCGTCCTCACCGAGGCCATTCGTCAGAAGCCCTATTCGGTGGTGTTGCTGGACGAGGTGGAGAAGGCCCACCCGGATGTGCTCAACCTCTTCTACCAGGCCTTTGACAAGGGCGAGCTGGCCGATGGGGAAGGCCGGCTGATCGACTGCAAGAACCTGGTGTTCTTCCTCACCTCCAACCTGGGCTTCCAGACCATAGTGGAGCATGCCGACCAGCCGGAGCAACTGCTCTCGGCACTCTACCCCGAGTTGGCGGCCTTCTTCCGTCCCGCCTTGCTGGCCCGCATGGAGGTGGTGCCCTATCTGCCGCTGGCGCACAGCAGCCTGCTGGCCATAGTCCGCGACAAGTTGTCCCGGCTGGAAGGTCTGCTGGCGCAACGCTTTGCCGCCGCCGTCTGCATCGACGAGGCGGTGCCCGAGGAGATCTTGCGGCGGGCCAATCGCAGTGAAAACGGCGCCCGCATGCTGGAGTCCATCATAGACGGTGCCCTGCTGCCGCCCCTGTCGTTACAGCTGTTGCAGCGGATGGCGGCCGGCCAAACGGTGGGCCGGGTCAGCCTGCGGGTGCAGGACGGCCAGTTTGTTTCGACGGTGGAGGATTAGGATGCAGGCTTGCCTTGAGTTTGCCCTGGCCATGAGTCAGGCCCAGGACCAAGGGGCCCTGGGGGAGTGGCTGTTGTCGACGGTGCGAGCACACTGGCAACCACAGGGGGCCTTGCTGGCCCTGCTGGATGTCAGCGGTCGTGAGCTGGCATGCCAAGGCTGGCTGCAACAGGCCTCCTTGTCATTGACGCTGGCGGCGGATGATTTCAGCCACCCGCTGGCCTTTGTGCTGAACCGGGGGCAGAACCGGACCTGGGACTCCTTGCATGGCGGCGCCCGCATCGAACATGAGGGGTTTCGCCAATTGCTGGCCGAGGCGCCGCGCCACTGCGGCTTGCATGCCATGCCATTGCTGGATGGGGCGCAGCGCCCCCTGGGCGTGCTGGCGTTATTGGATGACGGCACCCGGCTGCAGGCTCTGAATGCGTCGCACATGCTGGCCACCCTCAGCTGTCTGTATGTTCGCCAGCTTGCCCTGCTGCGGGAGCTGGGCCGCAGCGAGCGGGACCGCCATGCCCTGCAGGACTCCCTGCGGCAGATGACGGCCGAGGAGGCGCGGCAGCGACAGCAGCGTGCCGCCCGGGTCGGCCAGCTGCTGGGGCACTCCCAGGCCAGCCAGCGGTTACGCGAGCAGGTGACGCAGGCCGCCGGGCACCGCCTGAGTGTCTTGATCCAGGGGGAGACCGGCAGTGGCAAGGAGGTGGTGGCCCGTCTGCTGCACCAGTGCTCGGCGCACGCCTCGCAGCCCTTTGTGGCCATCAACTGTGCCGCCATCCCGGAGAATCTCATCGAAAGCGAGCTGTTTGGCTATCAGAAGGGGGCCTTTTCCGGCGCCCAGCATAGCAAGCAGGGGCTGGTGGCCCAGGCCAATGGCGGCACCCTGTTTCTGGATGAGGTGGGGGACATGCCCCCGGCAATGCAGGCCAAATTACTGCGGGTGCTGGAGAGCCACCACTTTCGCCCCTTGGGCGCCGAGCGGGAGCAACACTCGGATTTTCGCCTGGTGGCGGCGACCCACCAACCCCTGGAGGCCCATGTGCGGGAGGGGCGTTTTCGCCAGGATCTTTACCACAGACTGTGCCAATGCCTGATCTGGCTGGCCCCGCTGCGGGAGCGGCCGGAGGACATAGCGCCGCTGAGCGACCATTTCATCGCGGAATTCGCGCATCGGGAGGGGCGGCAGTTGGGGGCGCTGGAGCCGGCGTTTTTGCGTCGACTGCAGGGTTACGGCTTCCCCGGCAATGTGCGGGAGCTGAAAAATCTGCTGGAGGTGGCCTGTGCCCAGACGCCGCTGGGGCAACCCATTGGACTGGCGGCCCTGCCCGGTGAACTGATGTCACGGCTTGGTCAGTCAGTGGCTCGCCCGCAGGATGAATATCACCACATCCGGGATCTGCGCCTGGCGATGCAGGAGTTTGAGGCGTCGGTGATTGCCGCCCGGATGCGCCTGTTTGGTGGCAATCGGCTGCAGGTGGCCCAGAGCCTCAACCTGCCCAAGCGCACCCTGGATCACAAGTGCCAGAAGCTGGAGGTGCGCTGATGCGGATATGGTTGCTGATCAGCGGACTGCTGTTGGTGTTGCCCGCCCAGGCACAGGAGTGGCCCCAGCGCTGGCAGGCGTGCCGTGACGAGGCGGCCCCCCTGGTGCGGCTGGCTTGCTATGACGCCCTGGGACAGACGGAACAGATGGCATCGGCCGCAGTCGGGACTCAGATCCGCGCTGCCAGCTGGCAGGCCATCTGGCAGCAGGAGCAGGGGCGTCAAGATGCATCGCCCCTGTTCTTGTTGGCGCGGGATGAGGCGCAGGACGAGGTCAGACTCACTCGTCCGGCCCTCCGCGGAGCCACCCTGGCCATCGGCTGTGCCCATAACATCACCTATCTGCGGGTGCGACTGGATGCGCCCTGGGTGGGCGATGAGGTCAGCATGCAGCTGGATGGGCGGCCGCTGTCCGGGAGCTGGTTTGTCCGGGATCGGGGCTGGCTGCTGGAGTTTGGCCGCGGTCTGCCGGCTATCGCGACGCTGCAGGCGTGGCGGCAGCATGGCCAACTGACCCTGGTGGGCAGCCAGGGAGCTCGTTTGCTGTTTGATCTCAGCGGGTTGACTCAGGCGCTACAGCCGGTGCGGGAGCAGTGTCGATGGTAACGGCAGTCGAAGACCGGCATCCCTGGTGCGCCCGGCTGTTGGCACCGCTGTCGGCGTCGGCGGTCAGCGAGCCCATAGCGCCGGATCACCCGCTGTGGGAGGCCGTGGAGACCCAGACGGTCAAACTGGGCTCCCTGGCCCATGGTCAGGTGGATCTGGCGGCCCTGGCGGAGCAGTGCCTGAGCCTGTTGGAGGGGCACAGCAAGGACATGCGCATCCTGGTGCAGCTGCTGCGCTGCCTGCAGCAGCCGGCCCGTGCCGACACCCTGGCCCTGGCCCTGGTGCTGCTGGAGACCTGGCTGGATGCCTACTGGTCACAGGCCTGGCCGGCGCCGGCGGCCCACAAGTTGCGCCTGCTCCAGCCCATCGTCAAACGCTTCGAAGCCACCGCCCCAAGACTGGCCGAGCAGGCCAGTCTGGCGGAGCTGGGTCACTTGCGCCAGCTCAGCGAGTCCTTGGCCTTGCGTGGGCAGACCTGGTGGTCGGCGCAACCGGATCTGCTGGACGGCTGGTTGAGCCTGCTGCGGCGCAGTGAGCTGGCGCGGGCCGAACGCCATCCCGCGCCACCGGTCGAGGTCGCTGCGTCGGCCCCCCCAACGGCGGCCGCGGCCAGCGAGTCCCCTCAGGCTCAGCCGCCGTTGCCGGTGGTGGATACCTCCAGCGAGCGGGGCTGGCGGCAGACCCAGCTCAAGGTGGCGGCCCTCTTGATCGAACAGCAACCGGAGCTGCCCATCGGCTATCGCCTGCGGCGGCATGCCCTGTGGAGCAGCATCACGACGGCCCCGGCTACCAATGCCGCCGGGCGCACCCAACTGGCGGCGGTGGCCGCGGATCGGGTGGAGGAATACCAGGCGGCTCTGCCCCAGGCGGATCTGAGCTTATGGCAGCGCATCGAGCAGAGCCTCTGTCTGGCGCCCTTCTGGTTTGAAGGGCACTGGTTGTCGGCCCAGGTGGCCGAGCAGTTGGGACAGGGGGCGGTGGCCAGTGCCATCGCCGAGGAGCTGGCGGCCCTGCTGGGGCGCCTGCCGGCCCTGAGCAGCCTGCATTTCAGCGATGGCACGCCGTTTTTGCCTCCGCACTGCCAACGCTGGTTGTCCCAGGGCGAGCCGCATATGACCGCCGAGTCGGACGGCTTGGAGACGGCACTGCAGGCCTGCTGTGACGAGCGGGGGCTGGCAGCGGCCCTGGCCTGGCTGGATGAGCAGCTGGCGGTGTTACAGGAGCCGCGCAGTCGCTTCCTGGCCCAGCTGGCGCAGGCCGATCTGCTGGACAGTGTCGGCCTGGCCCTGCTGGCCGCGCAGCAATTTCGACAGTTATGGCAGGAAACCCAGCGACTGGGCCTGGCACAGTGGGAGCCCGGGCTGGTCAACCGCCTGGCGCATAAGGTCAACACAGGAATCACTTCAGAGAGTCGGAGTTAAACGTCAGTATGTTCAAACGCATTGTTTCTGCGCTATGGCAAGGTCGCACCCGGTGGCAGCCATCCTGGACGGGTCTGTGGATCCTGCTGTGGACCCTGTTGCTGCTGTTGGCCTGGTGGTTGGGACCCTTGCTCTCCCTGGGTGAGGCCAAACCGCTGCAGTCGATCTGGGCCCGGGTGGTGTTCACCCTGTTCTGGCTGTGGCTGATCCTGGGGGTGCTCTCCTGGCGTGAGTGGCGCAGCCGTCAACGGCGTCAGGCCCAGCTGCACGAACAGGCCATGCTGGAGCAGGATCCGGTCAAGCCCGCCCTCCAGCGTCAGGGTGCTTTCCTGGATCGCTGGTTGCAGTTGCTGCAGGCACAGCTGGGGGGGAAGGGCCCTTACAGTCTGCCCTGGTACCTGATGCTGGGTCTGCCGGGCAGTGGCAAGAGCAGTTTGCTGCAGCGCAGCAATCAGCCCAATCGGCTTAACCCCAAACTGGAGCCGACGCTGCGGGATCTGGCGGCCCAGCAATCCGTGGACTGCTGGTTGGGGGACAATGCCGTGGTGCTGGATCCCGACGGCCAGCTGTTGCTGCCGGAATCGGAACTGCCGCCGGCGGAGCGTAAGCACGAGCGGCTGTGGTGGCAGTTGCTGGGCTGGCTGACCCAGCAGCGCCGGCGCCAGCCGCTCAATGGGCTGATCCTGACGGTGGATCTGGCCTGGCTGGCGCAGGCCAGCGTGTCCGAGCGCAAGGCGTTTGCCCAACTGATCCGCAGCCGGTTGCAGGAGCTGGGCACCAGCATGAGTGCCCGCCTGCCCCTGTATGTGACCCTGACCAAGCTGGATCTGTTGCGGGGCTTCGAGGTGGCCTGCCGCCAGCTGGACAAGGCACAGCGGGAGGCGATCCTGGGGGTGACCTTCACCGCCGATGCCATGGAGGCGGCCCGCTGGCAGCCCCAGCTGGAGGCGTTCTGGGACAAGTGGTTGACCCACCTGAATCAGCGTCTGCCCCATCAACTGCTGGACAGGCTGGACAGGCTGGACAGGCTGGACAGGCTGGATGCGGTGGATCGCGCCGCCCTGTTTGCCTTCACCCGCCAGCTGGCCGGGCTCAGAGAGCAGGTCAATGAGCTGCTGGCCGAGTCCTTGGCCGTGGAAGAGGCCTGCCCCATGCAGATCCGCGGTCTCTACCTGACCTCTGTCTACCAGCAGGGGGTGCCGCTGGATGCCTTTGGCCAGGCGACGGTGGCGCGCTACCAGCTGGCGGAGGCCGTATTGCCCGCCCGGCGGGGCGAATCCCTGACCTACTTTGTGCATGCCCTGTTTGCCAAACACATCTTTCACGAAGGGCACCTGGCGGGGGAGAACCGACGCCATCGTCATCAGCGCCAGCGTCGGCTGGCCCTGGGGGCTGGGTTGAGCCTGCTGCTGGGCGTCGGCCTGGTGGCCGGCTGGCAGCACTATTACCGGGTGAACGAGCAGGCCGGGATCAATGTGCTCAACAAGACCCAGGCCTTCTCCGATACCGCTGAGCTGGCGGGTCAACAGGGCTTTGGCTACCGCCAGCTGCCCCGGCTCAACCTGATCCGCGAGGCGACTCTGGCCTTTGGCAACTACCGGGATCGCGTGCCCTTGTTGGCGGATCTGGGGCTCTATCAGGGCAGCAAGATAGGACCCTTCGTGGAGGAGACCTACCTGCAGCTGCTGCGGCAACGCTTCTTGCCGGCGGTGATGGGCGGCCTGCTGACCGATCTGCAGCAGGCACCGGCGGGCAGCGAGCAGAAGATGGCGGTGCTGCGGGTGATGCGCATGCTGGACGATGCCTCGGGACGCAGTAAGCCGCTGGTGGAGCAGTTCATGGCCCAGCGCTGGCAACAGGCCTTCCCCGGACAGGGTCTGATCCAGGAGCAGCTGCTGACCCATCTGGCCTATGCCCTGGATCACACCGATTGGCACGGGGATCGGCTGGCCCGTGATCCTCAGGCCATCGCTGATTTTGTCCCGTTCCGCGAGCCCATCAAGGCGGCGCAGCATGAGCTGGGCAAGTTGCCCATGTTCCAGCGGGTCTATCAGGGGCTGGTGATTCGGGCCGATGAGACCTTGCCGCCGGCTCTGCTGATCCGAGACGAGGTCGGCCCCCTGTTCGACACCGTCTTTACCTTGCGCAGCGAGCCGGCCGGTCAGATTGCGCGCCTGATGACCTATACCGGACTCAGTGACTTTTACCGTAAGCAGGACCAATCGCTCATCGCCCTGACGGCCCAGGATGCCTGGGTGCTGGGGCAGCGAAGTCAGAGCCATCTGAGCGAGGCGGATCGGCAGGAGATGGGGCGGCAGCTTAACGATCGTTACGTGAGCAACTACGTCAATCGTTGGCAGACGCTGCTCAGCAACCTGGATGTGCAGCCGCTGCACAGCCCGGAGCAGGCGCTGGACGTACTGGCCGCCATCACGGGGGATGAGCAACCCTTTGCCCGGGTGTTGAGTACCCTGGCTGACAACACCCGCGAGCGGGATCCTGAGGCGTCGCCACTGGCGGACGGGCTGGCGGCCCGCATCAATCGCCCCTTCCTGGCCACCAATGGCCTGCTGATCGGGCAAGGCAGCCAGGTGCCGCAATTGCAGGAGGTGAACAAGAAGCTCACCGAGCTGTACCACTATCTGGAGCTGATCGTCAACGCCAACGACCCTGGCCAGTCCGCCATGAAGGCCATTCAACTGCGGCTGAACAACAAGTTCGCCGATCCCCTGTTTACCCTGCAGCAGTACGCCCAGGGCTTGCCGACCCCCATGGATCGTTGGGTGGGCCAACTGGCCCAGCAAAGCAGCCAGTTGGTGGTGGATCTGGCCATGGCCTCCCTCAATCAGTCCTGGCAGGAGCAGGTGGTGGCGCCGTTCCAGCAGCAGTTGGCCGGTCGTTACCCCTTTGCCCCGACCGCGGCCAAGGATGTGCCGCTGTCGCAGATGGAGCGCTTCTTCGCACCGGGGGGCATCCTGGACAGCTTCTATCAGAGCAATCTCAAGCCCATGATCGAGGCCGGATTGCTGGGGGATGACTTGGGCTCGCCGCTGCAAAGCGATCTGCTCAAGCAGTTGGCCCGTGGACAGCAGATCCGGGAGACCCTGTTCAACCCGCAGGGGGGGCTGGAGGTGCAGTTCGCGGTGGAGCCGGTGGATCTGTCGGCCAACAAGCGACGCAGCGTGCTCAACCTGGATGGTCAGCTGCTGGAATATGCCCATGGCCGTCGCAGCAAGATCCCCCTGATCTGGCCCAACAGCATGCGCGACGGTGCCGAGAGCAAGATCACCCTGGTGCCCAACGAACGGGAGCGCTCGCCCCGTAGTCAGGGCTATGTGGGCCCCTGGGCCATGTTCCGTCTGATGGACAAGGCCGAGCTGACCCGGGTGGATGAAGGCACCTTCGATGTGCGCTTCCCGGTGGATAACGGCGCCATGACCTATCGGGTCTACGCCGATGCGCGGCACAACCCCTTCGCCGGTGGGCTGTTCAGCCAGTTCCATCTGCCGGACACCCTGTATTGAGCCACGGGGCCTGGCCCCGTTGATGGATGAATGGACATGCAAGACAAGCAACAAGCCCTGCAGGTGGGGCGGGATCCCCGCCTGCTGCCGGAATACGAGGCCTTGCGGGCCGAGATCAACAAGCTCAGCCACGCCTCCCGTCCCGAGGTGGACTGGCAGCGGATCCATGGGTTGTGTCAGACCATCTTCGAGAAGCACGGGGTGGATCTGCAGACCAGCCTCTATTTCTGCTTGGCCCGCGCTCGCCTGTACGGCCTGCAGGGCTTCACCGAGGGCTGCGAGTTTCTGGCCAACCTGATCGTGACCCAGTGGGATCTGTTCTGGCCGGCGCCGAGCCAGGCCCGGGCCCGGGTGGAGATGCTGGACTGGTTTATCGCCCGGGTGGGGGAGGTGCTGCGCCAGTTTGTCATCGGCCAGGAGCAAAAGCGCCTGGTCTACCGTTGCGAGCGGGCCTTGCAGCTCATCAGCGAGAAGTTGCACGGCTGCGGCCTGGCCCGGGTCCCTCGCATCGAGAACCTGCTGCACTACATAGAGGGCTTCACCCAGCTGTTCGACGAGACCCAGCTGGTGGTGGAGACCGACGACGGTGTGGCGGAGGTGCAGGATGTGGCGGGGCTCAGCATTCCGCCTCTGGTGTTTTTTCAGCAAGAGCCTGGCGAGCCCGGTGGACAAGCCGCCGTCCTGCCCCAGGGCAGCCTGCTGGTAGGCCGGGACAAGGCCGCGATCCAGCCCACGCGACTCAAGCTGCAACCCCGCCGCCGCTTCTCCGGGCGCTTCTGGTTTACCTGTGGCCTGCTCAGCTGCGCCCTGCCTACGGCCCTGTGGTGGGGCTGGCAGCAGTGGCAACAGGAACAGCTGGCGGCCTGGGCTCAACTGAATGACCCGGCGGCGGCCCTGCCGTTGGCGCCGGATGGCCAGACCTTGCGTCAGGTGCGGCAGACCCTAGGCGAGGCGCGCCTGCAGCAGCAGGAGGGGACGCTGGTGGCGGCCTACCAGGCCCAGCTGCAACGGCTCTCCCAGGTCACTCCCCTGTATTGGTATCAGTACGGCGACGATCTCAATCGGGCCATGCAGCAGCTCTATCCCGACTCCCTGGCGGTCCAGGCCATGACCCAGCAATGGCAGCGGAGTCTGGCGCCTGGCGCGGTGGGGGCGGGGCAGGACCCTGCCTATCTGACCGCCCGCCAGGGGGTGGATGCCTTGTTGGATCGCTTGCTGGAGCTGGAGCGGCAGCACAAGTCGGTGACCATCTCCTACCTCAAGTCCCAGCTGTATGAGGTTCAAAAGAGCCTAATTCAGGGGGAACCCCTGGCGGAGCGGCTGAGTCAGTTGGAGCGGCTAAGCCGGCTGGAGCGCCAGGCGCTGGATCCTGCCCAGCTCAGCCGTCTGGCCGATGAGCTCAAGGCGCTGGATCTGCGGCTCTATCACCTGCAACAGGCGGCGCGACAACCGGGTTAAGCCCAGCTTCCATCACAAGGAGAACAGACATGTGTCCATCCATTGCCCTGTTGGGAGACATGGGAACCGATCATGACGGTTTCCACCCGTCCCCCATCATCAGCGCCAGCCCGGATGTGTTGCTGGATAACAAGCCGGTGGCCCGCCAGGGGGACGCCCTGGCACCGCATACCAAGCCCAAGCAT
Source organism: Pseudaeromonas paramecii (assembly GCF_039540575.1). Lineage (NCBI taxonomy): Bacteria > Pseudomonadati > Pseudomonadota > Gammaproteobacteria > Aeromonadales > Aeromonadaceae > Pseudaeromonas > Pseudaeromonas paramecii. Next base: position 362,275 of record NZ_BAABFC010000009.1, on the reverse strand, counting down.
GGGCCGCACCCCCGCAGCATCGCTGGCGGGGAGGCCAGCGTGCTGATCAACGGCAAGCCGGTGGCGGTCACCGGCAGCGACATCAGCTGTGGCGGAGTGGTGATCGGCAGCGGCAGCGCCCGTGCGGGCTAAGCACCCGGCCGAGCCAGGCAGACCAGGCAGGCGGCCTGCGCCGTCCGCTTGTTAATCAAGAAACATAGGTATTGGGACAGAGCAGGGCGCCGCGGGCGTGCGGTCGCCATGGTCTTTCCCGCCAGACAAGGCAGCAGCAGATGGCAAACAGCACGGGATTACAGTTTACGGTCACCTTCGACGGCGGCACCGACCAGGGCCTGGCGGTGGTGGACTTCAGCCTGGAGGAGGCCTTGAGCGCCCCCTTCACCCTGCGGCTCGCCCTGGCCAGCCCACGCCCGGATATCCAGGCCGCCGAACTGCTGGAGCACCCCTGTGAGCTGCTGATTTGGTTCGACGGTCAGCTGCAGCGGCGCGTTCAGGGGGTGGTGAGCCAGTTTGCCCAGGGCGACACCGGCTTTCGCCGCACCCGCTATCAGCTGGAGGTGCGCCCGGCCCTGTGGCGCCTGGGGCTGCGCCACAACAGCCGCATCTTCCAGGCCCTCACCCCCCAGGAGATTATCAGCGTGCTGCTGCAGGAGGCGGGCATCAGCGACTACGCCTTCGCCCTGCAGCACGACCATGCCCAACGGAAGTACTGCGTGCAGTACCGGGAGAGCGACCTGGACTTTGTCCAGCGCCTGGCCGCCGAAGAGGGGCTGTTCTACTTTCACGAGTTCGAGCAGGGGGTCCATCGCCTGGTGCTGGCGGACACGGTACAGGCCCTGGGCTCCGGCCCCGACCTCTTCTACAACCCGGCCAACCAGGGGCTGCAGCAGGGGGCCTTCATCCGCCGCCTGAGCTGCCAGCAGACGGTGGCGCCGGACGAGGTGGCCCTCAAGGATTACAGCTTCAAGACCCCGGCCTACGGCCTGCTGCATCAGGCCCAGGCCGGTGAGCTGCCGCAACAGCACTATGAGCACTTCGACTACCCCGGTCGCTTCAAGGCCGACCCCAGCGGCCAGGCCTTCACCGACTATCGGCTGGACGCCCTGCGGGCCGAGGCCCAGCGCGCCCTGGGGGCGTCCAACGCCGCCAGCCTGCGGCCGGGTCAGCAGTTCAGCCTGAGTGAACACCCCAACCCGGCGTGCAACATCGCCTGGCAGCCGGTGCGTATCCAGCACACTGGCCGCCAGCCCCAGGCGCTGGAGGAAGAGGGGGGCGGCGAGGCCACCGTCTATCTCAACGAGTTCACCCTGGTGCCGGCCCAGACTCCCTGGCGGCCGCAACCCAGGGTCAAGCCCAGGGTGGACGGCCCGCAGATGGCCACCGTGGTGGGCCCCCAGGGCGAGGAGATTTACTGCGACGAGCACGGCCGGGTGAAGCTGCAGTTTCCCTGGGACCGCTATGGTTCAAGTGATGAACACAGCTCCTGCTGGGTGCGGGTGGCCCAGGGCTGGGCCGGCGGCCAGTACGGCATGCTGGCGTTGCCGCGCATCGGCCACGAGGTCATCGTCTCGTTTTTGGAAGGCGACCCCGACCAGCCCATCGTCACCGGCCGCACCTTTCATGCCACCAACCGGCCGCCCTATGCGCTGCCGGAGCACAAGACCCGCACCGTGCTGCGCACCGAGACCCACCAGGGCGAGGGCTTCAACGAGCTGCGCTTTGAAGACCAGGCCGGCGCCGAAGAGATATACCTCCACGGCCAAAAAGACCTGAACCTGCTCATCGAAAATGATGCGGCCTGGCACATAAAACACGACTTGCACACAGACATCGACCACGAGCGGGTGACCCGCATCCAGGCCCACGACCACCTGACGGTGCAAGGGGAGAAGCGCGACCATATCCAGCAGGACTACTCGCTCACCGTGGACGGCAGCCAGCACCACAAGCTGGGGCAAAGCTGGCTGACCCAGGCCGGCCAGCAGGTGCATATCAAGGCCGGCGCCAAGGTGGTGCTGGAAGCCGGCAGCGAGATTTCCGTCAAGGTGGGGGGCAGCTTTATCAAGGTGGACAGCGGCGGCGTCACCCTGTCCGGCCCCAGCATCAAGATGAACTCAGGCGGCAGCCCGGGCACCGGCGCCGGCTGCGCCCCCCAGCCGCCCAAACAACCCGGCGAGGTGGCCTGCCCGCCCTACACGCCGCCGCCTGTGTTTAAGGGCGGGGCTGCCTGCCCGTTATTGGCCGAGCAGACCGGCGGTATGTCCATCAATGAGTGCGAGCCATCATGACAAGTGAAGAGCTCCTCTTGGCTCGGCCAGGCCAAGCCCCCCATTACCTTTATGCCATGCTTAACCCCTTGGCGACGCCAAACCCTGTCCAGCATTGGTGCGAGCAGGGTTGGGCGGCGGAGCAAATACCGCTCTACATCCTGACACCGATGGAAAGCATACTGCCGGCCAGTCCCTGGTTGCTGCAGATCCAGCCCGAGTGTCTCCATCAGGTGCTGGCCTGGTGCGACGCACAAACCAGCCCGAGCTGGGGATGGCTTTATGCCAGCCCGCAAGCCTGGTGGGCACAACGCCAACACTGGCAAAACTATCTACGGATAGTGATTGATGGCGATCTCAGGGCCGTCCGGTTTCAGGATCCCCGCATCCTCTCTCTCTGGCTTGCCGAGCCGCAGGAGGCCCTATGGCATGGCTTGCTGGCACCCATCGCTACCGTGTTTCTCTCCCGCACGGAGATCTACCAACGGCCGGTGGCCTGGCAGCCGCTCAACGATGCCTTTCCCTGGGCATTGCCCGATCCGCTCAGCCATGCCTGGCATGACAGCCCATTGGGGCAAGAGAACAAAATTCTGGAACTGACCCTGGCCCTGTGGGAGCAGGATCCGGCCCAGGCCGAAGAATGGGAAGCCCATGCGCCCCTAAGTGTACAACTCCAGCGTTGGTTGCAAGCCTGGCTGGCTGATGGGGGCCGGGTGCGCGAGGCCACGCTGCCTACGGCACAGGCATGGTTGAAGACAAGGGATAACACAATGAAAAGGCAGGCATGATGAGCGGTTGCATACCCTGTGAAAAACTCAAATACAGCGTCGATATCCTGTTGGTGGATGAACAAGGGACGCCCATCCCCAACGTGCCCTATCGACTCTATGACGGAGCCAGCGAGGCCAGCTTGGCACTGAAAGGCGATAAGGCTTCCATTCCCCCTCGGGAAGGGATCAGTGATGGCGATGGTCGGATAGTACAAACAGAGCTGCCGGCCGGTTCTTTGCGTCTGGTGCTGGATGCCGCTCGGTTAGCCAAGGTATTAGAGGAGCCGGATCGCTATCTGCGCTTATCCAGGCGCTTGGAGGACTCGGCGGTGCGCCAGCAGGCCCTGGCCGAAGGGCGGGCCTATCGCTACGCCCGCCTGGGTGACCTGGTGGCTACGATGCCGCATATTCCCGACTGGCATGAGGCCACCCCGCCGGCTTACCACTTTCCTAAAGGGGGCGAGGTGCTCAGGGGGCTGCCGTTGGGGTTCTTACCTACCTCAAACGGGGTATTCAAACTGACCATCGAGGTCTGCCCGTTCCGCGCCTGGGTGCTGGCCCTTAATCACACCCCCGAATATGACCTGGGCAATGCTTATAACCTGGCGCTGATGAGTGTGCTGACCTATGCCAAAGGGGGGGACAAACCAGGGCGGGACAGCGCTTCTGGCTCCATAGATGACTTTTTTAATCGTCAGTTACAGGATCTCTCCTGCCTGCCTCGGCATCTGAATACCAATGAATTCCCCCTGCTGGTCAAGGATGTCCCCTTCCATTCTCGCTATAGCCCGCCCGTCTTTATCGATGCCTCTGCCGTCAAGGGTGATTTTAACTTCCCCTTTGACACCCAGTTTTTCTACGTAGAGCGGGACGAGGAGCTGCTCGTGTGCTGGCGCGGCACCGAAAGCAAGTTCGATGCGCTCACCGATCTGAGCTTTCGCCCCGTGCCCTGCCCGCCGCAGATGGCCTGCCAGGGCAAGGTGCATGATGGCTTCTATCACCAGTTTCGAGCGGTGGAGCAGCATCCGAAACAGGAAATCAGGGAGGTTTATGAGACCATCAGCCGATCAATTCAGAAGAAAAAGCTCTATATCTGCGGTCACTCCCTGGGCGGTGCCCTGGCGCTGATCCATGCCGCCACCCTCAAGAACGAGGGACACGATCCTCTGCTTTATAGCTATGGCATGCCCCGCACCTTTACCGAGGCGGCGGTGGCCGAGCTGGCCTTCACCCACTACCGGCACCTCAACGAAGACGACCCGGTGCCGGCGGTGCCGCCGGGGCGCGGCTTTGACAACCCCTTGTTTGATGTGCCCGTGCTGGGCTATGCACTGGCGCCGATCCATGCGCCCGTCTCACTGCTGACCCCAGACATGGATCCCTACCAGCACCATGGTCAGGTGGTGCACTTCTATCAGACTCAGGTCAGCTACGAGGTGCCCATAGGGCGGGGCGAAAGCCATTATCCGGTCTTGCTGCCCCAGCAGACCAAGCTCTATCTGGTGCCCGCCTTGGCCCAGCAGGAGTGCCAGCGCCTGGAAGAACAAGAGCGCCAGGCCCAAGAGGCCAAACAGTGTCAGGCCCTAAGGCGTGCCTTGCCGACCCACGACAACCCCGCCATGCGCGCGGGTATTGCACCGGCGGCCCATCGCAGTGCCGAATATGCGCGCTATATTTATGGTCGCCTGGCCGGTCTGCTGGCTTCGGATGACCCTAATACGACACAAAATAGCGCCTATCTCCGGGCGTTGACGGACTATATGCCACAACTGCCCAGTGAGGTCAGCCAACGGGAAAATGCCCTGTTGCAGCTTGATAGCCGCCTGGCGCAGACCCTGCCTCCGGCCGATGGCATTCCACTGCAGCGCGGCCTGCGGCGCCTGGAGCAGGCCCAGGCACCGACCAACAATTAGGACGCAACTTTTCTCAGGGAGCCAAGATGCAGAAATATCTCATTCCCGGCCTGCTTATCGGCCTGGCCTGCGGGCTGGGCGGTTGCAGCCGCTATCACTATGATTACGCGCCGATTGACCCGCCGGAGCAGAACCAGTGGTTCACCATCCGGGGCAAACTGCCGCCCAACGTGACCGGCACACTCGTTCCCAAATACAGCTCCAGCGTCTGCATGCGGCCGCACAACGATGGCAATGGCAACGTGAGCAGGGTGGATGGCATCACCGATTATGAAATCACCATACTGCCCGAGCCGGATGGCAGCTATCAGGGGCGGGTCTATCTGCATGGCGGCAGCCGCTGTGACTGGCAATTATACGATATCCTGTTTTTTGCCGAGGCCAAGAGCGTCGCTCCCTATCAGGCCAAGCTGCCGCCTAACTGGCAATCGATAAAATTCGAGACCGTGAGCAATCATGAAACCGTGCATGTCTACCCGGATACGGAGCAACTTGCGCAGTCGCGGTTCAAGGTAACTAAAGCCGTTGAGCACCCTCTGCGTCTGAAGTCCGCCTATTATCCATTCTTTACGGCGTCTTTCGACCCGGATAATCATCGGCGTTTGTTCTTTGATGTGGCCAATTCAAGCCCGGACCTGCCGCCAGTGGACAACGATTTTATCTACCCTACCGATGGTCGGGAGGAGCTGGGCGTCATCGAGTTCTCTCCCACAGTGGATATGGACTATGTGGTCTATGAAAAATACACCGGGAGTCAGGTCAAGAAAAACAATAGAAGTCAAATACACTATCCCAATGGCGATGTGGCAATCAATGAATACGATCCCCGGCCATACCGCTACTACGAGCAGAAAAAGGAGAAAGACTGGGGTGATGAGATCATCGAGAAATTAAAAAAGCAGGGCGGTGGCTTTACCGTGATACAACCATGAGCGGCGGTCTATGGTGCGGCACCCAGCACAACACGCTAATCACCAGCCTGCTTATCGGCCTGGCCTGCGGGCTGGGCGGTTGCAGCCGCTATCACTATGACTACGCGCCGATTGACCCGCCAGAACAGAATCAGTGGTTCACCATCCGGGGCAAACTGCCGCCCAATATCAACGGCTTTCTCTATGCAAAATACCGATCCACTGTCTGCATGCGGCCTCGGGCCCATGACGATGGCAGCGTAGGCGCGGAGGGCAGCATTGCCGATTATGAGATCATCATACGGCCCGAGCCGGATGGCAGCTATCAGGGCCGGGTCTATCTGCATGGCGGCAGCCGCTGTGACTGGCAATTATACGATATCCTGTTTTTTACTGGGGCCAAGAGCGTCGCTCCCTATCAGGCCAAGCTGCCGTCTGACTGGCAGTCGATAAAATTCGAGCATGCGGCCAGTTATGAAACCGTGCATGTCTACCCGGATACGGTGCAAATTACGCAGTCGCGGTTCAAGGTAACTAAAGCCGTCGAGCAACCTCTGCATCTGAAGTCCGCCTATTATCCATCGTTTATTGCGTCATTCGATTCGGATATTTACCGGCTATTTTCCTTTGCTACGGCAGGCGAGACTCCGTGGCGGATGCCAGTGGACAGCGATTTTATCTACCCTACCGATGGTCGGGAGGAGCTGGGCGTCATCGAGTTCTCTCCCACAGTGGATATGGACTATGTGGTCTATGACAAATATTCAGGGAGTAAGGCCAAGAAAACCAACAGAAGCGAAGTGCACTATCCCAATGGCGATGTGGCAATCAATGAATACGATCCCCGGCCATACCGCTACTACGAGCAGAAAAAGGAGAAAGACTGGGGTGATGAGATCATCGAGAAATTAAAAAAGCAGGGCGGTGGCTTTACCGTGATACAACCATGATGTGCTTTGTCGGTTAGAGAGGGGTCGTTATTGTGGCGGAGTCACCGCGCCTTGCGTCGTTATTATCTGCACCACAGTGCCAGCAACAATGGCATCGCAAATCCGGCCAATACAAATAAAGACGAAACGAGTGTCAGTAAAGAGAGGCGCGAACTGATAGGGAATAAGGTGTCATGATGTTAAGGCGATGGATGTTAGTACTTGGCCTGCTTTGTCCACTTTTGGCTTGTGCTGCGGATACACAGATCAAGCCATTTTCTTGGCGTTATGGTACAGGCAGTAATATAGACCTTACTAAGAACACCAAGACCGAATTCTATCTTAGAGGAAAACTGGTTTATGCCGACCGCTTGGCTGGAGGTGGGGCAGGAGGTTTACTTGCCGACCGAATCAAGGGACAGCGTTACTATTGGGCGGGCGGCGGTGGCTTACCTACCGATGGCGTTCCCATCCCCGATAAAGCTGTGATTGAGATGGTTTAGTTCCATGATCGCAAGCGTTATCGCATCAAGGTGGATTTACCCAACGATCTAGAGCAGATAATGCGTCAGGTGTATTTGGTCAATGGGCGTTATGATAGACGAAATCGCCTCTATTTTGGTTTGACTCCTGGTAGGTATTTCGAAGTCATATTAACCGGAGGCGGATTGCAACTCAGCCCGGACCTACTGCTCGCCCGTGGTATCGCCGAAGAGGTGGCCGATGATTGGTATGACCAGAAAGTGCCAATAGATCGCCAATATGGGATAGATGATTTCGACAAAAAATATGGCGAACTATTCAAGCAATACCCAACTCCTAGCAGGATGGATTGGGCTCCGATTATGGACGCTTACCGCGTAGCACAGCCCAAGACAGATACTGCCCAGTGAAATGATGACTTCGATCCGCCTGATCCTCTTATTGCTGCTGTTGCCGCTAGTCGCAGCCTGCCAAGCTGCCCCCACAGGCCCCAAACCGCTGGACTGGCGCCATATGGTGGGTTCGAATGCTGATGAGATATGGGTGACGGAGGTACTCTTTTATTGTCAGGACAAATTGGTAGATGCCTCAACCAATGGTTCAGCCGGTTTTGTCGGCCCTAAAGCTCTTAAGGCCAAAGATTATCGTTGGCGCATTGGCAAGGGCCGCCGTGATATTCACCCAGCACCCGATCGGGTAGAAGTGGAGTGGGTTTCATATCATGACAAGAAGCGCTATCGCATTAGCCTGGCGTTGCCAGCTGAGCTGGAAAGTATGATTGCGCAGCGTTACCGGGTAAAGGTTGGCAAAGAATGGCGTGAAGAGCGGCGGGATAATATCGGCTTAGGCATGGCCACCGGCGGCTATGTGGAAGCCTTTTTAACCAGTGTCAGAGTGACGCCGGATATCCTGCTGGCCAGGGGGATCGCCAAAGAGGTCACAGATGACCCCTATGATCAACGTTACCCACTCTCCAGTCAGTTTAAAAATGCTTGGGCCCGTTTTGACAAGGATTACAGGGATGCTTACAAGCAATACCCCACCCCCAGTGGCATGGCCTGGGCGCCCATCATGGATGCCTACCGTGCTGCCCAGCCGAAAACCGATGAACAGCCCATCACCAAGTGATAAGGCGAGGTTTGTCGTGGAGATGCCCATAAAAAGATCGTCAGCAGGCAGCGGCGGCAACTAATCGGGAATTTGGATGAATGATGAGAAAAGTATTGGTGATGCTGTGCCTATGCCTTTCGCTACTGGCCCAAGCCAGTGAGCCTGTCAGTTATATGCCATGGCGTTACGGGGTCGGCAGTAATATTGATGATATCGAGGCTACCAGGACGGTATTTTACCGCAATCAACGAGAGGTCTATAGCGACAGCGGCGCGGGGATTTATGTTGGCGCCACTAAAAAAGGCATTATGCGGAAATCTAATTATTGGGGGGGGCGAGGTGGTTTCCCCACCAAGGGGACACCTGTGCCGGATAAGGCGCTGCTGGAGATGGTCTCCTACCACGATCACAAGCGTTACCGCATCGAGGTGGATCTACCTGCCGATCTGGGCCGGCAGATGCAACAGGTTTATCTGGTTGATGGGCGCCATGACAGGCGCGACTTCCTCTATTTTGGTTTAGCACCGGGGGGCTATTACGAGGTGCTGTTACAGGGAGGGCTCCTCGGGGTAAGCCCGGATATATTACTGGCCCGCGGCATCGCCAGCGAGGTGACGGATGATTGGCGGGATAAACGGATACCCATAGCACGTCAATATAAAAACAACTTGGCTGTATTTGATGAAAAATACGGTGCCCTGTTTAAACAATATCCCATCCCGTTGGGCATGGCCTGGGCGCCCATCATGGACGCCTACCGAGCTGCCCAGCCGAAAACCGATGAACAGCCCATCACCAAGTGATAAGGCGAGGTTTGCCGTGGATATGCCCATAAAAAGATCGCTCAGCTTGCGTAACGAGACAGTGGCAAATTAATTCCACGGAGACATCCCCTGGGCAGCCATGACCGGGTGCCCAGGACATATCCCGCCTCAGCATCCGTGCCGGTAAACATGGCAGACTGCTTTAATGACGACCTCAGGTCTAGTTGACCAGCAAGGATTCCAGCTGTGCTCTGTCCACCTGACGGGGATCGATTTTCAGGTAGGCGCTGGCTTCTTCGCTCACCAGGGCCACTTCGGCCACGCCGGGTTGGGCCTGCAGGCGTTCCAGGATCACGCGGCTTTGCTGGGCATCCAGTGCCACCGGCAGGGGTAGGCGCAGGGTGCGCAGGCTGGCGGGCGCCCGCAGACCGCTGGCCAACAGCAGCCATAAGAGGCTGATCAGCACGCCACCGACAAACACGGCATGGGGACCCAACAGATCCAGCAGTCGACCACCCAGGGCTCCGCCCACCGCCACGCCCAAGAACTGGCTGGTGGAATAGACGCCCATGGCCGTGCCCTTGTAGCCGGCGGGGGCCTCCTTGCTGATGAGGGACGGCAGCAAGGCCTCCAGCAGGTTGAAGGCCACGAAGAACAACTGGATGCCCGCCAGCAGGGGCAGGCTGCCCTGGGCCTGCCACAACAACAGCTCGGTCAGCAGCAGTATGCTGATGGCTCCCAGCAGTACCCGCTTGTGTTGATGGCGCTTCTCGGCATAGAGAATGAAGGGAACGATGGCGACGAAGGATACCAGCAGGGTCACCAGATAGATGGGCCATTGCTGCTCCTTGGCCACGCCGCTGTCTACCAGCATCAGCGGCAGGGCGACGAAGCTGGCCATCAGCAGGCTGTGCAGACAGAAGATGCTGAGGTTCAGCCGCATCAGCTGCGGATCCGTCAGTACCCGGCCCAGGCTGGCGGTGACCAGGTTGGCTTCCCGGTTGCGGCGCTGTGCCGGCGCGGCGGGCACCAGGCGCCAGGTGATGAGGATGGCCAGCAGCGCCAGCACGGCGATGGCAAAGAAGAGGCCGTTGAGCCCCAGGTGCGGGGTGATGAGGGGGCCCAGCACCATGGCGGCGGCGAAGGTCAGACCGAAGCTGACGCCGATGAAGGCCATGGCCTTGGTTCTGTGCTGCTCGCGGGTCAGATCCGAGAGCAGGGCCAGCACGGCGGCGGAGATGGCGCCGGCCCCCTGCAGGGCGCGCCCGGCGATGATGCCCCAGATGTTGTCGCTGCTGCCGGCCAGCAGGCTGCCCAAGGCAAACAACAGCAGGCCGCCGATGATCACCGGCTTGCGCCCCAGCTTGTCGGAGAGCAGGCCGAAGGGGATCTGCAGCAGGGCCTGGGTCAGGCCATAGATGCCGATGGCCAGGCCAATCAGCGACTGGGTGGCGCCCTGCAGCGCCATGCCGTAGGTGGTAAGCACCGGCAGCACGATGAAGATGCCAAACAGGCGCAGGGCAAACACCAGCCCCAGGCCGAGACTGGCCCGGCGCTCGCTGGCGTTCATGGTAAACGGCGACATGCTCAATCCAGCAGGGTCAGAAATTGAGCCGGATCCGGCGTGGCGAAGTCGATGGACATCATGACGCTGAGGGTGGTGATGGCCAGGATGGAGAAGATGAACAGCTGCTTGGCCCAGGCACTGTCATCCCGGGTGCGAAAGCCGCCCAGGGCCATAGCTACCCAGATGGCACCGACGATCGCCGCCACGACGCCGTAGCGATAGCCGGCGTAGCCGCCCAGGGTCAGCATCAGGGCGGCCAGGGCAAAGGCCAGGGTGTAACGCAGGATATGGTGCTTGGCGGCATGGATGCCGTGCTTGACGGGCAGCACAGGGATGGCGGCCCGTTGATAATCCTTGAAGCGGAAGATGGCGATGGCGTAGGAGTGGGGCATCTGCCACAGGCTGAAGATCAGCAGCAGCATACCCGCGGCGGCATCGAAGCGCCCGGTGACGGCGCAATAGCCGATGACGGGCGGCGCCGCCCCCGACAGGCTGCCCACCAGGGTGCCGTAGACGGAGGTGCGCTTGAGCCAGAGGCTGTAGAGCCCCACGTACACCACGAAACCCAGCAGGGCCAACAGGGCCGCCAGGGGATTGGCGCCCAGATAGAGCAGTACCAGCCCTGCCAGCCCCAAGCCGGTGGCATAGAGCAGGGTCACGGCGGGGGAGATCAGCCCCTGGACCAGCACCCGGTGACGGGTGCGTTCCATCAGGCAATCTATGTCCCGGTCGATGACGTTGTTGATGGCACAGCCCGAGGCGATGACGAGCGACACCCCCAGGCTGGTGGCCAGGAACAGGGGCAGATCCAGGCTGCCCTTGGACGCCAGGAAAAAACCGCCAATGACGGAGACCAGGTTGCCGAAGATGATCCCCGGCTTGGTGACGAGCAGGTACTGCTTGAACATGGGCGCCGCTCTTACAACATCATGTTGACGTTGAGGTTGTACATGATCCACAGGGAGCCCACCACCACGATGGCGATGATCAGCACGGTGAACACGAAGGAGAGCAGGTTCCAGCTGCCGTCCGAACTGGTGTTCATGTGCAGGAAGTAGACCAGCTGGACCAGGATCTGGGCGATGGCCGTCACCACTATGATGGCGATGATGGCGGCGTGGCCCAGATCCCCGGTCATCACCACGGCAAAGGGGATCAGGGTCAGGATGACCGACAGGATAAAGCCGGTCACATAGGATTTGACGCTGCCGTGAGCGGCGTCGTTAGGCAGGTGGCTAGCGTGACTCATCACAGGACTCCCAGCAGATAGACGATGGAGAAGACACAGATCCAGACCACGTCCAGGAAGTGCCAGAACAGGCTCAGGCACATGATCCGGGTGTTCATCCGAGCGGTCAGGCCCTTGCGGGCAATCTGCACCATCAGCACCAGCATCCAGACAAGGCCTGCCGTCACGTGCAGACCGTGGGTGCCCACCAGGGTGAAGAAGCCGGACAGGAAGCCACTGCGCTGTGGGCCGTAGCCTTCGTGGATCAGGTGGGCAAACTCGTTGATTTCCATGCCGATAAACGCCAGACCGAACAGGAAGGTGATGCCCAGCCAGCGTTGTACGCCGGCCTGGTTACCCTGGTTCATGGCCAGCACGGCGAAGCCATAGGTGACGCTGCTGATGAGCAGGCAGAAGGTTTCCACCAGCACATAGGGCAGTTCGAAGATCTCTTTGCCGGTAGGACCACCGGCGGTGCCGGTGGTCAGTACTGCATAGGTGGCAAACAGACAGGCGAACAGGATGCAGTCGCTCATCAGGTAGATCCAGAAACCGAAGACCTTGCTGCCGCCGGCATCATGGTGCTCGTGATCCTGGTGCGCCTCGTGGACGCTGGAATGGGTCATGGTTTCAACCGACATGCTGGACTCCTGCCTGTTTGAGTTGAGCAAAATGGGCGTTTTCCGTCTGGGTGATGACATCCACCGGCACGTAGTAGTCCACGTCGTCCTTGAAGGAGTGGACTATCCAGGTGGCGATGACACCGACAAACCCGGCGATGGCCATCCACCAGATGTACCAGATCAGGGCGAAGCCCATGATCAGGCTGAACAGGCCGATGAAGATGCCGGCACTGGTGTTCTTGGGCATATGGATTTCCTGGTAAGACTTGGGCTGCACATAGGCGCTCTTGTCTTCCTTCATCTCCCAGAAGGCATCCAGCTCCTTGACCTGGGGCGTGGTGGCAAAGTTATAGAAGGGCGGCGGCGAGGAGGTGGCCCACTCCAGGGTGCGACCGCCCCAGGGATCGCCGGTCAGATCCCGGTTCTTGGCTCTGTCCTTGATGCTCACCGCCAGTTGCAGCAGCTGGCACAGGATGCCGATGAAGATGAGCCCGGCGCCGAACACCGCCACCAGCAGCAGGTTGTGGTATTCGGGATCGATATTCTGGCTCACCCGCCGGGTCATGCCCATGAAGCCCAGCAGGTACAAGGGCACGAAGGCGAAGAAGAAGCCGGTGATCCAGAACCAGAAGGCGGCCTTGCCCAGCTTCTCGTTGAGCTTGAAGCCCATGGCCTTGGGGAACCAGTAGTTGAAGCCGGCCAGATAGCCGAACACCACGCCACCAATGATGGTGTTATGGAAGTGGGCGATGAGGAACAGGCTGTTGTGCAGCACGAAGTCCGCCGCCGGTACCGACATCAGCACCCCTGTCATGCCACCCAGGGTAAAGGTGAACAGGAAGCCGATGGTCCACAGGATGGGCGTGCTGAACTCGATGCGCCCGCGGTACATGGTGAACAGCCAGTTGAATATCTTCACCCCCGTGGGGATGGAGATGATCATGGTGGCGATACCGAAGAACGCGTTGACGTTGGCGCCGGCGCCCATGGTGAAGAAGTGGTGCAGCCAGACGATGAACGACAGTATGGTGATGACCGCGGTGGCCCACACCAGGGAGGTATAACCAAACAGCTTCTTCTTGCAGAAGGTGGCCACCACCTCGGAGAAGATGCCGAAGGCCGGCAGGATCAGGATGTACACCTCGGGGTGGCCCCAGGCCCAGATGAGGTTGACGTACATCATCTGGTTGCCGCCCAGATCATTGGTGAAGAAGTGGGTGCCCAGGTAACGGTCCAGGGTCAGCAGGGCTATGGTCACCGTCAGGATCGGGAAGGCGATGATGATGAGAATGTTGGAGCACAGGGCGGTCCAGGTGAACACCGGCATCTTCATCAGCTTCATGCCCGGGGCGCGCATCTTCATGATGGTGACGAAGAAGTTTACGCCGGAGAGCAGGGTGCCCAGGCCCGAGATCTGCAGACTCCAGATCCAGTAGTCGACGCCGACCCCCGGGCTGTATTGATGGCCCGACAGGGGCGGGTAGGCCAGCCAGCCGGTCTGGGCGAACTCGCCGACCCCCAGGGAGATGTTGATCAGGGCTACGCCTACCACGAACAGCCAGAAGCTCAGGTTGTTGAGGAAGGGGAAGGCCACGTCACGGGCACCGATCTGCAGCGGCACTATGATGTTCATCAGACCCACCATGAAGGGCATGGCCATGAAGAAGATCATGATGACGCCGTGGGCGGTGAAGATCTGATCGTAGTGGTGGGGCGGCAGGAAGCCGTCCGAGCCGCCGGAGGCCAGCGCCAGCTGGAGGCGCATCATGATGGCGTCGGCAAAGCCGCGCAGCAGCATCACCATGGCCACTATGATGTACATGATGCCGATCCGCTTGTGATCGACGGAGGTGAGCCATTCGGTCCACAACCAGCGCCACTTGCCGAAATAGGTCAGCGCACCCACCAGGCCCAGGCCGATGAGGCCGACCGCCGCCAGGGTGATCATGATGATGGGCTCGTGATACGGAATGGCCTCGAGAGTCAATTTACCTAGCATTGTTTATTCCCCAGTACCGGAAGTGTCGGCGTGCATGGCGTGATCATGCATGCCTTCCATGGCCTCGCCATCCGCCATGGTGGCGGGCATGGCCTTGTGTTCGTGCATCGGCATCTCGCCCATGAACGTCTGGATGATCTCCTCATACAGGCCGGGCTTGGCGGAGGAGAAGTAGGTCACGGGCACGTTCTGGCTCGGCTTCATCAGCTCGGCGTACTGGGCGCTGTCCAGCCCCATAGGCGCCTGCTTGACCTTGTCCACCCAGGCGGCAAAGTCAGTGTCGGACACCGCATGGGTGGCGAACTTCATGCCGGAGAAGCCATGGCCGCTGTAGTTGGCGGCGATACCCTTGTAGGTGCCGGCCTCGTTGGCGATGAGATGCAGATCGTTGTTCATCCCGGCCATGGCGTAGACCTGGCTACCCAGACGGGGGATGAAGAAGGAGTTCATCACGGTGGAAGAGGTGACACGAAAATGCACCGGCACATCCACCGGAATGGCGATCTCGTTCACCGTCGCTATGCCCTGTTCGGGGTAGATGAACAGCCATTTCCAGTCCATGGCCACCACATCGATCTGCAACGCAGGCTTGTCGGAGGTCAGTGGCTTGTGGGGATCCAGGCTGTGGCTGGTTTGCCAGGTGATATAGCCCAGCACCAGTATGATGATGCAGGGGACAGTCCACACCACCAGCTCAATCTTGTTGGAGTGAGCCCACTTGGGCGCATAGGTGGCTTGCTTGTTGGCGGCGCGATAGCGCCAGGCAAACCAGACGGTCATGATGAAGACCGGGATTACCACGATCAGCATCAGGCCGGTAGCGGTGAGGATCAGGCTGCGCTGCTCCAGACCAACGGCACCCTTCGGATCCATGAGAGCCATGTCGCAGCCGCTCAGCAGCATGGCCAGCGATGGCAGTAGCCATCTCATCCATTTTTTTGTCATCTAACAACCCCATCAGGCAGGCGTGGAATTTTGCGTCGGTATTCTAGGGGGGCGTTACCGGCTTGCAAACCTTGTTAGTTAAAAGTTGCGATATATTTACACCTTTATGAATTTAGTTATTGACCAACGGTTTTTTTATAACTCTAAAGGTATAAAAACCGAGGTCGCCCCCTTCTAGGCGTACACTGGCCCTATTGAGTCTAGGCATTGTCTGGAACCCTGTAATCCCGGAAAACAAAAAGCCGCGACAGGCGCGGCTTTTTATTTCAAAACAAGGATTAGACGTTGAACAGGAAGTTCATCACGTCGCCATCCTTGACGATGTAGTCCTTGCCTTCGGCGCGCATCTTGCCGGCTTCCTTGGCGCCCTGTTCACCCTTGTAGGTGATGAAGTCTTCATAGGCGATGGTCTGAGCGCGGATGAAGCCCTTCTCGAAGTCGGTGTGGATCTTGCCGGCGGCCTGGGGGGCGGTGGCGCCCACCGGAATGGTCCAGGCCCGCACTTCCTTCACCCCGGCGGTGAAGTAGGTCTGCAGGTTCAGCAGGCTGTACCCGGCACGGATCACCCGGTTCAGCCCTGGCTCGGTCAGGCCCATCTCTTCCATGAAGACGGCACGGTCGTCTTCGTCCATCTCCGCCAGATCCGCTTCGATGGCGGCGCACACCGGCACCACCACTGAGCCTTCGGCGGCGGCGATGGCCCGCACCTGATCCAGGTAGGGGTTGTTCTCGAAGCCATCTTCGTTGACGTTGGCGATGTACATGGTGGGCTTCAAGGTCAGGAAGCTCAGGTAGCGGATGGCGGCCTTCTCTTCCACGGTCAGATCCAGGGTGCGCAGCATCTTGGCCTCTTCCAGCACCGGCAGGCATTTCTCCAGCACGGACAGTTCCAGCTTGGCGTCCTTGTCACCGCCCTTGGCCTTCTTCTGTACCCGTTGGATGGCCCGTTCGCAGGTGTCCAGGTCGGCCAGGGCCAGCTCGGTGTTGATGGTGTCGATGTCTTCGGCCGGGTTTACGCCGCCGGCGACGTGGACGATATTCTCGTTCTCGAAGCAGCGCACCACGTGGCCGATGGCGTCGGTCTCACGGATGTTGGTGAGGAACTGGTTGCCCAGACCTTCGCCCTTGGAGGCGCCCTTTACCAGACCGGCGATATCCACGAACTCCATGGTGGTGGGCACCACGCGCTGGGGCTTGATGATCTCGGCCAGGGCATCCAGGCGCGGATCCGGCATGGGGACCACACCCGTGTTGGGCTCAATGGTGCAGAAGGGGAAGTTGGCCGCTTCGATACCCGCCTGAGTGAGGGCGTTGAACAGGGTGGACTTGCCGACGTTAGGCAGGCCGACTATGCCGCATTTGAAACCCATTGTGAGATCCTTTAAGAGAGTGTGTTAACTGCCAGCCTTGAAGGTATGCAACCGATTCATGGCCTTGATCATGTCTTGTTCGAACAGCAGGTCGGTGCAGCGCACCGCCTCATCGACGGCGGCATCGATGAGCTGTTGTTCGCTCTGTGGTGCCTTGTTGAGCACAAAGCCGGCCACCTTGTTCTTGTCGCCCGGATGGCCGATGCCCAGCCGCAGGCGATGGAATTCCTTGTTGTTGCCCAGCTTGCTGATGATGTCCTTGAGACCGTTATGGCCGCCATGGCCTCCGCCTTGCTTGAAGCGGGCGACCCCCGGCGGCAGATCCAGCTCGTCATGGGCCACCAGGATGGCCTCGGGCGGGATCTGGAAGAAACCGGCCAGAGCCGACACCGACTTGCCGCTCAGGTTCATGAAGGTGGTGGGGATCAGCAGCCGCACCTCCTTGCCCAGCAGCTGGATGCGGCCGGTGAGACCGTAATACTTGGCCTCTTCCCGCAGGCTGCCGCCGTGGCGATGAGCCAGCTCGGTCACATACCAGGCGCCGGCATTGTGCCGGGTCTGGCTGTATTCGGGACCCGGGTTACCCAGCCCCACGATTAGCTTGATTGGATTGTTCACGCCATCTGCTCGTTTTTTATCCGGCCGCCCCGGCAAGCCCAATATTCTAGCCAGCCCCACCCCTGCTCACAACCCGCAGACGCGGCTCAGGGGGCGGCGAAAAACAATGAGGCGGCCTTGGGCCGCCTCGTCGTCCGCCTTGTCCGACTCAGGTCAACTGAACCGGAATGTCCTTGCCGGTGCGGGCGATGTTGTTTTGCGCGTCCAGGTAGACCAGGCGCGGCTTGTGGCCGGCCAGCTCGCTTTCATCAAACAGGCCGTAGGCACAGATGATGACGCGGTCACCCACGGCAGCCTTGCGGGCGGCGGCGCCGTTCAAGGAGATCATCTTGGAGCCCCGCTCGCCGGCGATGGCATAGGTATGGAAGCGATCACCCGTCTCGACGTTATAGATGTCGATCTGTTCATTCTCGAGGATGCCGGCGGCGTCCAGCAGATCGAGATCGATCCCGCAGGAGCCTTCGTAGTTGAGCACCGCGTGGGTGACCCGGGCCTGATGCAGTTTGCCTCTGAGCATGATTCGTTGCATTGCGATTCCTCTTCACGTCTCGACCGGGGTTAAATCCGGCGGCGGGACTATAAACCATCTGCCCTATGGGCGCAAATTCACCACCTGGTTGTCGATGAGCCGCACCGCTCCCAGGAAGGCCGCCATCAGGATCACCAGGGATTGGCTCTGTGCATCGGCCGGTTGCAGTGTGTCGGCATCCACCAGATCGATGGCGTCGGGCTTGAAGCCGGCGGCGCTGAGTTGCAGGCTGGCCTGCTGGCGCAGGGCGGCCCAGTCCCGTTCACCATGCTCGACTTGGCTGGCGATCCAGCCCATCACCTTGGCCAGGGTCGGGGCGACCTCGCGCTCGGCCGGGGTCAGGCGACCGTTGCGGGAGGAGAGGGCCAGGCCGTCGGCGGCCCGTACCGTGGGCACACCTATGATCTCGATGGGCAGGGCCAGATCCGCCACCATCTGGCGAATGAGGGCCAGCTGCTGGTAATCCTTCTGGCCGAAGCAGGCCACATCCGGTTGCACCAGGTTGAACAGCTTGGTGACGACGGTGGCCACGCCGCGAAAATGCCCTGGGCGCAGGGCACCTTCCAGCAGGTCGGAGAGTCCGGGTACCTCGACGAAGGTCTGGGCGGCCAGTCCCTTGGGATACATGATCTCCGGGGTGGGGGTGAACACCAGATCCACCCCTTCGCCGGTCAGCAGCTGGCAGTCGGCCTCCAGGGTGCGGGGATAGTTGGCCAGATCTTCGGCTCGGTCGAACTGCAGCGGGTTGACGAAGATGCTGACCACCACCCGAGCGGCGTGGCGACGGGCCTCACGCACCAGGGTCAGGTGGCCCTCATGCAGGTTGCCCATGGTGGGCACGAAGGCGATGCGATCGCCGGCGTGGCGAAACGAGTGGATGGCTTGGCGCAAGGATGCAATGTCGTTGGCGACGTGCATGAACTTCTCCTTGGTACGCTTCGCGTTGCCCGCCCGTGAGGGCGGGGCGCAGGAGTCGTGGTTGATACGAGTCGGGTTGAACGGTTTAGTTGAAGGTCTGTTCCGGGCCGGGGAAGCTGCCGTCGGCCACCTGGGCCATGTACTGACGCACGGCGGCACGGACATCCCCGGTCTCGGCCAGGAAATTCTTGGTGAACTTGGGGGTGTAGCCGGAGGTGACGCCGAAGGCGTCGTGCATCACCAGTACCTGGCCGTCGGTGGCATTGCCTGCGCCTATGCCGATGACGGGGATGCGCAGCGCCTTGGTGATGCGTTCGGCCAGGGCGGCGGGCACACATTCCAGCACCAGCAGCTGGACGCCGGCGGCCTGCAGCGCCAGGGCGTGATGGTATATCTCGTCGGCCTGCTGTTCATCCCGGCCCTGAATGCGGAAGCCGCCAAACACATGGACGGACTGCGGCGTCAGCCCCAGGTGGGCACACACCGGGACGCCGTTGCGGTTGAGCTGGCGCACGGTATCGCACAGCCAGTCGCCGCCTTCGATCTTGACCATGCTGGCGCCGGCGGCCATCAGCTTGGCGGCATTGGCGCAGGCGCTTGAGGGGTCGGCATAGGTCATGAAAGGCAGGTCGGCGATCACCAGCGCCTTGCTGGTGGCGCGGCGCACGCAGCGGGTGTGGTAGACCATGTCGTCTATGGTCACCGGCAGGGTATCGCTGTGGCCCTGCATCACCATGCCCAGGCTGTCACCGATCAGGATGACCGGCATGCCTTCGTCGTCAAACAGCTTGGCGAAGGTGGCATCGTAGGCGGTGATGGAGGCGAACTTGATGCCCTCCTGCTTCATCTTCAGCAGTTGGTTGATACCGATTTTACTCATGGTCGTAACCTCTAACGGTGGAGTGGCAGCGACAGGGCGTGCAGATCACGCCGATCGCAATCGGCTACCCAGTCGGCCAGGGCGCTGCCATCGGGCAGCACCAGGTCGGCCGCCAGCTCACTCAATGGAACCAGCACGAAGGCCCGTTGCTTCATGCCGTAGTGGGGCAGGGTGAGGCGCTCATCGTCCAGCACCCATTGCCCATAAAGCAGAATATCCAGATCCAGGGTGCGGGGCCCCCAGCGTTCGGCCTTGCGCTCACGCCCCTGACTCAGCTCGATGGCTTGCAAGGCATCCAGCAGGGCGTGGGGCGCCAGGTGGGTGGCCAGCTCGGCCACCCCATTGACGTAGTCGGGTTGATCCGCCGGCCCCATGGGGGCGGAGCGGTAGAAGCGGGAGCAGGCCACCAGCAGGGTGCCGGGTAGTTGGCTCAAGGCCGCCACTGCCCGTTCCAGCTGGCCGACGGGATCGGCCAGGTTGGCCCCCAGGGCCACAAACACGCGGGTCATGTTACTGACCGCCTCCGGCCGGCCGGCGACGGCGACGACGGGGCTTGCGACGTGCCGGTCGGCTAGCGTCATCGGCGCTCTGGGCTTCGCCGTCCTGACTGTCATGGTGGGCATGGCGCGGTGGGGCACCGTGTTGATCCTGATAGGCCTGCCACCAGGAGACCAACTCCTTGAGGCGGCCATCCACCCGGCTGCGCAGCTCCAGGAAGTCGAAGGCGGCGCGGAACTTGGGATGGGTATACAGGCGTTCGGCCCGCTTGCCGCTCTTCTTGGGCAGGCGCTCCTGCAACAGCCAGATCTCCCGGATGTCGGTGGTAAAGCGGCGCGGGATGGCCAGGGTGCGGATCTGGCTTTCGATGGCGTCGTTGATGGCGATCTGCAGGGTATCCTGGGGCGGCAGGCCGCTTTCGTTGCTCAGCTGGCGATGGCGCTGCTCCACCACGCCCCACAGCAGGGCGGAGTAGAGGAAGGCCGGAGTCACCGGCAGATCCTGGGCCACCCGCTGATCCGTGTTGGCCAGCGCCGACTCCAGGAAGCGTTCGAACGGGCTGTTACCTGCCGGGGTCAGCAGCTCCGCCACCTGGGGAAACAGGGGGGCGAACAGGCCGTACTGGCGCAGCAACTGGTAGGTGGGCAGGCCGTCACCGGCCTGGAACAGTTTGAGGCTCTCGTCGAACAGGCGGGCGGCGGGGATATCCTGCAGCAGGGGCGCCAGTTCGGCGATGGGGGCCGCGGTGCGGTCGCTGAGTTTGAGTCCCAGCTTGCCGGCAAAGCGAATGGCCCGCAGCATGCGCACCGGATCTTCCCGGTAACGGGTTTCCGGGTCGCCGATGAGCTCCAGCACGCCGCGCTCCAGATCCGCCAGGCCGCCGTGGAAGTCATGCAGGCTGAAGTCCTTGATGCTGTAGTAGAGGGCGTTGACGGTGAAGTCGCGGCGCTCGGCATCTTCTTCTATGGTGCCGTAGACGTTGTCCCGCAGCAGCATGCCTTCGTCAGACTGGCTGGCCACATGCTTGCTGGTGTTCACCTGATGGTGGTGGCCGCGGAAGGTGGCTACCTCGATGACATCCCGGCCAAACACCACGTGGGCCAGCCGGAAGCGCCGGCCGATGAGCCGGCAGTTGGAGAACAGCTTCTTGATCTGCTCCGGGGTGGCATTGGTGGCCACGTCGAAGTCTTTGGGGGTGCGCCCCAGCAGCAGGTCCCGCACGCCGCCGCCCACCAGATAGGCCTCGTAACCGGCCTTGTTCAGGCGGTAGAGCACCTTGAGGGCGTTGTCGCTGATCTGCTTGCGGGAGATGGAGTGCTGGTCACGGCTCAAGATCCGGCGAGTGTTGCGGATGGGCTCGGTAACAGGGACCGCCTGGGGGCCGCTGGCCTCGTTGCGGGCCAGCACCTTGCGGCACAAATTCGCGATCTGGGAAAAAATGGTACACCTCGTGGAGTCAGGCCGATGAAAATAGCGGCGCTATGATAGCGCACAGCAACACAATTGCGAAATCCATCACCGGATTTCACGGTTTTCCCACAAGATCCCCTGCTGACGGGGCACGCGATCCTGCTGCCAATGGCTAATGGCCCACGCCAGTAGTGGTTTATGCTGATGTTTCAGCTCCAACGGCGGACATTGCCCTAAAAAGCTCAAGGCCTGCCAAATCTGCGGGGCCGGTTCATCCAATGGCAGGGCCGGGGCATGATTCTGCTTGGAGAGTTTCAGGCCCGGCGCCCCCAGGGCCAGGGGCAGGTGCAGCCAGCCGGGGACGGGCCGGCCCAGCGCCTGGTAGAGGCTGATCTGGCGCACCGTGGGCTCGATGAGATCGGCGCCCCGCACTACCTGGGTGATGCCGCTGTCGGCATCGTCGATCACCACCGCCAGATTGTAGGCAAACAGGCCATCCCGTCGCTTGAGGATAAAATCCTCCGCCGCCAGCCGCGCATCCACCCGGATCTCACCGTGCAGCGCATCCTCAAACGCATACACGGGGTGTTCCTGCCACAGCCGCACCGCGGCGCCCTGCGGCCCCAGGCCGGCGGTGCGGCAGGTACCGGGGTAGAGGCCGCCGGCGGCCTGGATCTGGGCCCGGGTGCAGTGGCAGAAGTAGGTGAGGCCGCGGGCGTGCAGATCATCGAGTACCGCCTGATAGCGGTCATGACGCCGACTCTGATACACCACCTCGCCATCCCACTCCAGGCCGTAGGCCTCCAGGGTGCGCAGTATGAGATCGGCGGCGCCGGGCATCTCCCGCGGCGGATCCAGATCCTCCATGCGTACCCGCCACCGGCCGCCCTGACTGCGGGCCACCAGATAACTGCTCAGGGCGGCAATCAGGGAGCCAAAGTGCAGGGGCCCGGAGGGCGAGGGGGCAAAACGACCGATATAAGTAGGGCTGTGACTGGGGCTGGACATGGCGATAATACTGGGAAAAACCGGCGACAAGGATGACACAGGCCAGGGCATGACCAAAGTGCTTTTGTCCCGGGCAGGCCGATGGCAGGAGGTAAAAACACAACAGGGAGCCCGAGGGCTCCCTGTTGCGGGTCGAGCAGCGGCTTAGCCGGCCATCTGCTTTTCCTTGATCTCCGCCAGGGTCTTGCAGTCCACACACATCTCGGCGGTGGGACGGGCTTCCAGACGGCGGATGCCGATTTCGATGCCGCACTGCTCGCAGTAGCCGAAGTCGTCTTCCTCGATCTTCTGCAGCGTCTTGGCAATCTTCTTGATCAGCTTGCGTTCGCGATCCCGGGCGCGCAGCTCCAGGGCAAACTCTTCTTCCTGGGCGGCACGGTCCACCGGATCCGGGAAGTTGGCTGCTTCATCCTTCATGTGGTCGACGGTGCGATCCACTTCTTCACGCAACTGGGTACGCCAGGCTTCCAGGATCTTGCGAAAATGCGCCTTCTGCTGCTCATTCATGTACTCTTCGCCAGGCTGGGGCTGATAAGGCTCCACGCCGGCGATGGCCAAGGGGCCCAGAGATTTGGTGTTATCGCCTACAGGCATATCTCTACTCCTAGTTCGCACGATCCAGCAGCGATCTGCTGGCTGCTCAAATTCAAGGCCGGTATCTATAACAGAAGGTTATCCCCCTCGCAAATAGCCCGTATCAATTTATAGGGCTTGTTAGCATTTGCCGGGAACCGGCCGGCCAGGGCAGCGCCCGCTGCGCTTTCATTGACTGTGGGCGCCATTGTGAGCGATTTCAAGACAACGGACGGGCAATTGCCAAAAAAGCCGCCGCCGGCTGCCCCGTCGGCAGCGACACACGGGCGGTGGGCGTCAATGCAAGACTCATGCACACTTGCCGGCTCTGCCTGCAAAAATGGCCAGCTCAGTCAGGCTTCTGCTGTTGTGCCGTCGCCGGTCAGGCTACCCTGGCTGCAGATTTCTCTTCCCCCTGGAGCGCAACATGGAGTTTGTTCCCCCCTTGCAGCCGGCTCGTCTGTTGCAACGCTACAAGCGGTTTTTGGCCGATGCCCTGACCCCGACCGGGGAGACTTTGACCCTGCACTGCCCCAATACGGGGCGGATGACCGGCTGTGCCGACCCAGGTTGGCAGATCTGGTACTCCCTGAGCGACAACCCCAAGCGCAAGCATGCCGCCACCTGGGAGCTGAGCGTCAGCGATGCCGGTCACTGGATCGGGGTCAACACCGCCCGGGCCAACGGTCTGGTGGCCGAGGTGTTGCTGGGGCCTCTGTTCCCCGAACTGACTGGCTATGGCCAGCTGCTGCGGGAGCAGCCCTATGGTGATGAGGGCAGCCGCATCGACCTGCTGGCCCGGGGGGAGGGGTGTCAGGATTGCTACATAGAGGTGAAGAGTGTCACCTTGTTGGGCGATAAAGGGCTGGGCTACTTCCCCGATGCCCCCAGCGTGCGGGGCGTCAAACACCTGCGGGAGCTGACTCGCCTGGCGCGGGCCGGCCAGCCGGCGGTGCTGCTATTTTGTGTGCAGCACAGTGGCATTGAGGCGGTGGCGCCCGCGGCGCATATCGATCCCGATTATGCCAAGGCCCTGGCCGAGGCGGCCGCTGCCGGGGTGGCGGTCTGGGCCCTGGGCTGCGAGATCTCGGCCCAGACCCTGCGGGGCGTCCGCCGCCTGCCGGTGCAGATCAATAAGGAGGCTGAGACATGCTGAAACACGGGCATACGGGGCCAGAGGCGGGGCCACGGCCCTGGCAGCAGCGGGCCTACACCATCATCTTCTTGTCCGATACCCCGGCCGGGCGAGGCTTCGATGTGGCATTGATTGGCACCATACTGTTGGGGGTGGTGCTGGCCGTGCTGGACAGCTTTGACGGCATCGTCGGCCCGCTGGAGCAGGGGCTGCAGGGGCTGGAGTGGCTGGTGACGGGCCTGTTCACCCTGGAATATGGCTGGCGACTGGCCTGTGTGCGGCGTCCCAGCCGCTATGTGCTGAGCTTCTGGGGGCTGGTGGATCTGGCCGCCCTACTGCCGGGCTATCTGGCCTTGCTGTTCCCGGGGGCCATCTTCTTGAGTGCCATCCGCATACTGCGGATCCTGCGCATCTTCCAGGTGCTGAACCTGGCGGGCTACCTGGGGGCCGAATGGCACCTGGTCTCCACCCTGTGGCACAGCCGGCAGCGGATCCTGGTGTTTCTGCTCTCCCTCTCCACCCTCATCTGCCTGATGGGAACCCTGATCTTCGTCATCGAGGGGCCGGAGCACGGCTTCACCTCCATCCCCACCGGCATGTATTGGGCGGTGATCACGGTGACGACCGTGGGTTATGGCGATCTGGTGCCCCATTCGGTATTGGGCAAGTTGCTGGCCTGTCTGGTGATGCTGGTGGGTTACGCCATCATAGCCGTGCCCTCGGGCCTGGTGACCGCCAAGGTGGTGGGGCAACAGCTTAACGACCAGCGTCGCTGTGGTGGCTGCGGTCATCAGGGCCATGCGGCCGATGCCCGTTTTTGTCGCCGTTGCGGCAGTGCCTTGCCCTTGCCTCAGGGGCGCCGGGCCTCGGACAGGGCCGCGAGTCATTCGGCAGACCAAGAGACCCATTGAGTCGGTGTTTGGGCCCGGTAATAAAGGAGAACCCAGTATGAGTCAGTCACCCCTGGAGGTGCTGTTGGCGCAGGAGCAGCAGTTGCAGTTGCCCTGCTTTAACCCTGAGCTGGCCTGGCAGCTGGGCTGCCGCTTGCGGGAGCTGGCCCGCAGCCAAGGCGCCGCCGTGGCCATGGAGGTGTATGGCTTTGGCCAGGTGCTGTTTGCCAACGCCATGGCGGGAACCGCGCCGGCGAATCAGGACTGGGTACGGCGCAAGCGCAATGGGGTGCTGCTGCATGGCCACAGCAGTCAGTATCTGGCCTTGTACTACCGCAACAAGGGCAAGGTGTACGAGAGCCAACCCCATGTGGATGCCAGCCAGTATTGTGCCGCCGGGGGCAGCTTTCCGCTCATCATCCGCGGCAGCGGTCTGGTGGGGGCGGTGACCGTCTCCGGTCTGACCGATGAGGGCGATCACCAGCTGGTGACCCAGGCCCTGGCCCAGCTGTTGGGGCAGTTGGCCGGCGCCTGAGTCAGCCTCGCAGGGCAAAGCGCTTGCGGCTCAGATACCGTACCCCCTCCGGGGTGCTCACCGACTCGTAGAGGTGAAACTGATCTGTCGCCAGCTGCAGCGGCGGGCAGGCCAGCACCGGCGGCGGTGCCTTGGCCTTGCGATAGAGGCTGATGTGCGGCCGCAAGCGCAGGGGCTCGGGGCACAATCCCTGAGCCTGGGCCAGGGTATGCAGCGACCTGGCCAGGGCCAGCAGGGGCGCCGGTGCCTTGTCTTGCCCCACCCAGGCCACCTGGGCACGGGGAAACCAGCCGCTCTCATCCAGCGACACGGCGAGGGGGGCGGCCAGTATCTCGTCGGCCCCGGCAGCCAGCGCCCGGTACTGCCGCTCGTCACACTGACCCAGGAACAGCAGGGTCAGGTGAAAGTTGGCGGCCGGGATGGCGCGGGCCGGCAGGCCCCAGGCCTGCTGCAGGGCGATCAGTTCCTGGCTTAGCGGTGTGGCGTCCAGACCAAAAAACAGGCGTCTGTGCACGGTAGACATGGCTTCTCCTTGGTGGACTGGGCAGCCTTTGGCACAATGCCGGCCAGATGTGTCTTCGGGATCCCGTATCCCCCAACCATGGAGCCAGTGGCCTCCAGGAGCGAACCGGGTGCCTTCACTGCCCATCCAATCCTTGCTAGCGACGGTGCAACAGGCACTGCAGGCCGGCGAGAGTCTCATCATACAGGCCCCGCCAGGCGCCGGTAAATCGACCCTGCTGCCCTTGAGCCTGGTGCAACAGTCCGTGCTGCCTGGCCGCATCCTGATGCTGGAGCCCCGCCGCCTGGCGGCCCGCAACATCGCCGCCTACCTGGCCGAACAACTGGGCGAGCCTCTGGGGCAGCGCATCGGTTACCGGGTGCGGGGCGAGAGTCGCGTCAGCCCGCAGACCATGCTGGAGATAGTCACCGAAGGGGTGCTCACCCGATTGCTGCAGGACGATCCCGAGCTTAACGGCGTCAGCCTCATCATCTTCGACGAGTTTCACGAGCGCAGCCTGCATGCCGACCTGGGGCTGTCCCTGGCGCTGGAGAGCCGGGCGGCGCTGCGGCCCGATCTGCGGCTGATGATCCTCTCCGCCACCCTGGAGGGGCTGGATTTCTCCCGCCTGCTGCCCGAGGCCCGTCAGCTGGATTGCCCTGGGCGTGCCTATCCCATCGAGTACCGCTACCGGCCGGTGAACCGCCTGCAGCCCCTGATCCCCCAGTGGGGCAAGGTGGTGCTGGAGGCAGTGGCCGGCGAGTCCGGCAGCCTGCTGGTGTTTTTGCCCGGCGCCGGCGAGATAGACAAGCTGGCGCAATACCTGGCGCCGCTGCTGGAATCCAACGTTCGGCTGTGTCCGCTGCACGGTCGTCTGCCGTTGGCCCAGCAGCGCCAGGCCATAGCGCCGGCCGCTGCCGGGGAGCGCAAGCTGGTGCTGGCCACCAATGTGGCGGAAACCTCCCTGACCATCGAAGGCATCAGCCTGGTGGTGGACACAGGGCTGGAGCGGCGCGCCCGCTTCGATGCCGCCGCCGGGCTGACCCGGCTGGAGAGCCGGCAGGTAAGCCAAGCGTCGGCTACCCAGCGGGCGGGGCGGGCCGGACGGCTGGGCCCCGGGGTGGCCTACCGGCTGTGGCCTCAGGAGCAGCAGGACAGGCTCTCCCGCCAGGCCCCACCCCAGATAGCCCAGTCTGAGCTGACGGATCTGGTGCTGGAGGCGGCCTGCTGGGGGACGAGCCCCGAGGCGCTGCCGCTGCTGGATGCGCCACCGGCTCAGGCGCTGGCGGCGGCCCGCGCACTATTAACCCAATTGGAGGCCCTGGATGAGGCGGGACGGCTCACCGCCCGGGGCCGTCAGATGGCGAGCCTGCCCTGTCATCCGCGCTTTGCCCATATGCTGCTGGCTTCCCGCGCGCTGGAAGCGGCGGGTCTGGCGGGGGCTCAGGCGGCGGCCTGCCAGCTGGCGGCCCTGTGGGAGGAGCCGCGCCGCGGTGGTGACACCCTGCATGGCCAGCTCAGCCGCGAGGCCGGCGCCTTGTCGCCTCTGGTGCGCCGTTGGCGCCAACGGCTGGGCTGTCAGAGCCAGGGCGGCGAGTCGGCGTTGGCGCTGGTGGCGGCCCTGGCCTGGCCGGATCGTATCGCCCGGCTGCGTAGCGGCCAGCGCTACCAGCTCGCCGGTGGCCAGAGTGCGGATCTGGTGGAGGGGCATCCTCTGACCGGCAGCCCCTGGCTGCTGGCCTCGGATCTCATCGCCGGCGAGCGGGGCATCCGCATTGCGGTGGCCGAGGCGCTGGAGTTGAGCCAGCTGGAGCAGTACCTGCCCGGGCTCTTTACCCAGCAGGAGGGCTTCGCGTGGGATGCCCAGGCCGGGCGGGTGCGGGCCGAGCGTCAGCGCCGGCTCGGTCAGATCGTGGTGGCCAGCACGCCCCTGACCGATCTGAGTGACGAGCAGAAGGCCCGTTGCCTGCTGGCCGGCATTCGCGCCAGCGGCCTGGCCTGCCTGCCCTGGAGCGAGGAGAGCGAGCAGCTCGTCGCCCGCTTGCGCTGCGCCGCCCGCTGGCTGCCGGAGTGGACACTGGCGGATTATTCCGAGGCCGGTCTGCTGGCCCGCTTGGAAACCTGGCTGCTGCCGCACCTGCTGGGCATGAGCCGGCTGGAGCAGCTCAAGCGACTGGATCTGAGTGCCATCTTGCGGCAGAGTCTGCCCTGGCCCCTGCCGCAGCAGCTGGATGAGGAGCTGCCCAGCCACTTCACCGCGCCCACCGGCAGCCGGCTGCGCATTCGTTACGCGGCCGACGCCGATCCCGTGCTGCCGGTGCGCATTCAGGAGATGTTCGGCCAACGGGTGACCCCTACCGTGGCCCAGGGGCGGGTGCCCCTGCTGATTGAGCTGTTGTCACCGGCCCAGCGCCCCTTGCAGCTCACCCGGGATCTGGTGGCCTTCTGGCAGGGTAGCTATGCCGAGGTCAAGAAAGAGATGAAGGGCCGCTATCCCAAGCATTACTGGCCGGATGACCCGCTTGAGGCCATGCCGACCCGGTTCACCAAACAAAGAATGATGAAGGAAAACCATGGCCAGCCGTAAACCTGCCGCCAAGTCCTCCCGCAGCCGCAAGAGTGCCCCCCGCAAGGGCGGTGCCCGCTCATCGGCCTGGTCCATCAACTGGTCCCGCTGGGGCTGGCTGGGCTTCAAGCTCGCTCTGGTGGGAGTGGCCGCCCTGGTGCTGTTTGGCATCTATCTGGACAGCAAGATCCGGGTCAAGTTCGATGGCCAGAAATGGCAGCTGCCGGCCCTGGTCTACAGCCGGCCCCTGGAGCTCTATCCGGGGCAGCGACTCTCCAAGGCCCAGATGCTGCACGAGCTCAAGCTGCTCAACTATCGCCCCAGCCCGCATCCCAGCGGGGCGGGCCAGTATGGCGAGGCGGGCAACCAGCTGGTGGTCATTCGCCGGGGCTTTCACTTTTATGATGGCGAGGAGCCGGCGCGGCCGCTGATCCTCACCTTCAGCGGCCAGCGCCTCACCAAGCTGCAAAATGCCGATAACCGTCGCGAGCTGGGCTATGTGCGCATGGATCCCGTGCTGCTGGATCGTCTGAGCGCCGAGCAGGTGGAGGACCGATTGCTGCTACGTATCGATGAGGTGCCCCAGTTGTTTGTCGATACCCTGCTGACGGTGGAGGACAGGGACTTCTATCACCATGGCGGCGTCTCCCTGCTCTCCATCGGTCGGGCCTTCTGGGCCAACCTGCGGGCGGGCCGCACGGTGCAGGGCGGCAGCACATTGACCCAGCAGCTGGCCAAGAACTTCTTCCTTACTCGGGAGCGCAGCCTGTGGCGTAAGGTGCAGGAGGCCTACATGGCGGTGATCATGGATTACCGCTACAGCAAGGATCAGATCCTGGAGACCTACCTTAACGAGATCTACCTGGGGCAGAACGGCAACGACGGCGTCTACGGCTTCGGCCTGGCCAGCTACTTCTACTTCGGCCTGCCGCTCAACGAGCTGGAGCCGGATCAACTGGCGCTGCTGGTGGCCATGGTGCGGGGCCCCTCCTATTACGACCCCTGGCGTTTCCCCGAGCGGGCCCAGCAGCGGCGGGATCTGGTGCTGCGTCTGCTGCTGGATAACAAGCGGCTCAATCCGCAGGAGTACCAGAGCTATGTGTCCCGGCCCCTGGGGCTGTCGGCCCGTGGCCAGATGGCCTACGGTCGTACCCCGGCCTTCATGAACCTGTTGCACCGGGAGCTCAAGCAGCGCTTCGGCGAGGGCTTCATCGGCCAGTCGGGTCTCAAGATCTTCACCAGCCTGGATCCGGTGGCGCAGCAGGCGGCCGAGCAGGCGGTGAGCGGCGAGCTGGCCAAGCTGGCCAAGAGCAAGTCCGGTCTGGAGGGGGCCATGGTGGTCTCCAATTGGCATACGGGTGAGGTCTCCGCCATGGTGGGGGGCAAGGATACCCGCTTCGCCGGTTTCAACCGGGCGCTGGATGCCCGCCGGCCCATCGGCTCCCTGATCAAGCCAGCGGTCTACTACACAGGGCTGATGAATGGCTACCGGCTGGCGACGCCCCTGAAGGATGAGCCCCTCTCCTTGAAGAGCGACGGCGGCAAGACCTGGCGGCCGCAGAACTACGACAAGGGGTATCGCGGTCAGGTGCCGCTCTACCTGGCGATGGCCAACTCCCTCAACCTGCCGACGGTGCGTCTGGGCATGGATGTGGGGCTGGACAAGGTGGTGGACAGCCTCAAGGCCCTGGGGGTGACCCAGTCCATTCCCGTCTATCCCTCCTTGCTGCTGGGCACCCTGGCCCTGTCGCCTTACGAGGTGAACCAGATGTACCTGACCCTGGCCAACCAGGGGCTCTATCAGCCCCTGACCGCCATCCGGGCCGTGGTGAGCGAAGACGGCAAGCTGCTCTACGAGAAGGCCGAGCAGGCCAAGCGGCAGCTGGATCCCCAGGCCAGCTACCTCACCCTCTACACCATGACCAAGGTGGCCAGCCTGGGGACGGCCCGCTCCCTGGCGGCTCAGTTCCCCAAGGCGGTGCTGGCGGGCAAGACGGGCACCACGGACAACCTGCGGGACTCCTGGTTCAGCGGTCTGGATAACGACGAGGTGGTGAGTGTCTGGGTGGGACGGGATGACAACCAGCCGGCGGGGCTGACCGGTGCCGGTGGCGCCTTGCGGCTGTTTAGCGACTACCTGCAGCGCCGCGGGGTCAACTCCCTGCAGCTCAATCCGCCGCGAGGCATCATCACGGCCCGCTTCAACGGTGCCGGTGGTCATGTGGCAGACAGCTGCGGCAACGCCACCAGTCTGCCTGCGCGATCCGTGGACTTGCCGCCGGCTCAGGGCTGCAGCGTGCTGTCGGCGCCCATAGAGCAGACCAAGGACTGGTTTGAATCGCTGTTTGGCAAGGGATAAGTGGGGCGGACAACGTTCGGTGGCAGAGAAACGAGGCAGCCGGGGATCCCCCGGCTGTGTCTTTTAGACGGTAGCCAATTCGGCCACCAGAGCCTAGCGGCTTAGGCGGCGAGCTTCTGGCGACGGCGTTGCAGCAGCAGGGCACCCAGGCCCAGCAGACCCAGGGCGTAGGTTTCCGGCTCCGGTACGGCGGCGGTGATGGCACCCTCGGCACTGATATGGGCCTGCCAGTAGGGGGTGCCATTCAGCGTCCAGCTGGTGCTGGTCTGGCTGTCGTAGTTGTAACCCTGGCTCAACAGGTTGCCATTGGCGAAGTTGGGGAAGGCACTCAGGGTCAGCAGGTAGTTGCCGGCGCTCAGGCTGCTCAGGCTGAGGCCAGAGTCCCAGGAGGTTTGACCACTGGCAATAGATGAATTGTCATCGTTGTAGGCGACCTGTTGCCAGTCATCACCCAACTGACTCCATAGGGTGAGCACAGGATCCAGATTGGTGCCACTGCTGTAAGAGTCGGTCCACAGGAGCACGTTGCTCAGATCTTCCAAGGCGGTAAAGCTGATTTGCGCCACATCCTTGTCGGAACTCAGGGTGCCGCTGAAATCCAGGACGCTGGCCTGGGCCAGGGTGCCGGTCATTGCCAGCAGGGCGGCTATGCCAAGCTTGGTTTTTTTCAATTTGATATCTCCATATGTGATGTTTGAGTCCTTGTGCCAGACACAAGGTCTCGAAGTGTAGGGAAGTGGCGATCTGCACACAAATGGTGGGGACGGCGGGCGTGTTGGCAGGCAATGGCGTTTGAGTGACGGTTTCTTGGTGGCTTATGGTGGGGATTTTTACATATAAAAATTTAACACCGTACAGTGTCTGTACTGACGGTGTTTTGTACTGTAGATCCGACCAGATACACCTGTCGTTTCTGACAGGGGGGATTCACACCCGCAGATCTACCTGCTGCAGGGTACCGGCCTGACCCGACTCGGTCAGATAGAGACCGGTCTGACGGAGCACACCGGCACTCTGGCCATCGGCCCGCTCACCCAGGTGTTGATAGGGGGTGTCCACCGGATGCAGCAATATGGCGCCTATGTTCACCTCACCGATGGCCAACAGTTCGCCGCCAGGGCGCCACACCTTGAGGGCGGCGAACAGGCTGTCTCCCTCGTCCAGGGCGCCGTTGCCGTCCTCATCCAGACCCGCCAGCTCGGCAAAGCCATTGCCACTTTGGGCGCCGAACAGCTCGCTGCCATCGTCGATGCGGCCGTTGCCGTTACGATCCAGCGCCAGGAAGGCGCTGCCGCTGCCCAGTTTGGGGATGGCTTCCTTGATGCCATCGGCGTCCAGATCAAAGTCGAAGGTGGCCTGCTGCAGATCGGCTACCTGGCCATCCAGATTGAGCACCAGGGGATCCTTGAGGGCGGATTCGCCGACGATCCGCTCGCTGAGCTGCAACCGCTGATAATCCAGGGCAAAACCCAGCTGGAGCTGGATGGTGCGACCATCGGCGGTGGTGACCTGGCCCTGGGCGGCAAACACCAGCTGTTCGGACTCGGCGCTGAAGTCCAGCACCTGCACCGCCCGCTCCGGCGTGGCCTTGGCGGGGACTGCGGCTGGGGTATCCGCCGGCGAGGCGGCCGTGTCCTGGCCCAGCCGCAGTGGCGCGCCCAGCTCTATCTTCCTGCCCAGAATGGACTCCAGCATGGTCTTCATCAGCTTGAGTTGCGGAGTCAGCCCCAGCGCCTCGTCACTGGTGTCGTCCTCACCTGTGGTTGGGCCCACGCCGGCTGACTTGGTATCCGGGGTGAGCGGATCGGTGCGCCCTTGCCCGCTGAGCGGCGTGGATGGTCGGGGGCGGGCGAACAGGGCGGCATTCTCGGTCTTGGGGGGGCCAGCCAGCTCGGCCAGATCCACGTTGGGAGCAGACTCGTCTGCTCCGTTGACCAGGCTTTGGCTCAGGGCCAGTTCCTGGCGCTCGGTGAGCTCGATCTGGCGACTCTGTGGCTGGGCCGGGGCGGCAGACTCCAGCAGCGTTTGCTGGCGCAGCTGCACCTGTTGTTGCTGATACTGGGTCTGATAACTGACTTGCTGCTGGGTGATACGCATGAGACGGCTCCCTCTAACTGGGGTTAGCTGGTTATCGGCCGTCAATTAACCAAAATTAACAATAAATGGTTATTAGTTGCTCGTTTGTATAGATCCATGAGTCCCATCTTGTTGGTAATTTGTTATCAAGTGGCGGTTTTTTCTAATTTTTTTGTGATTGCTCCCAGCAAATGAAAATTCAGTCCGGGGCCGGATTGCATCCCCTTTGGCTTGCTCTAGAGTGGCGCTCGTTTACATATATTTACTTTGTATCGGCAAGGATGAGCGATGAAACAGTGGCGAAGATCGATCCTGATGGGACTGTTGGGCCTGGCGTTGGCCGGCTGTGGTGGTGGCGGTGGGGAATCAGATGGTGGCGGTGGTGGCGGTGAAGCGACGACTCCCCAAGCGGCCTACACCGGCAACCGGCAGGATGCTCAGCTGGATGCCCAGAATGCCGGGGCTTACCTGAGCTGGCTGTTTGATGTTCAGGAGGTGTCCAGCCTGGCGAGCCGCAGGGTCACGGGGGTGGCCCGCAGTCGTCTGGCTCAGGCCAAGAACGGTCGCATGAAGGTGGATGAGCAGCTGTACTGCGATTCCGGTCAGGCGCGCCTGACCGGCTCCTTGAACGACGATGATGGTCGCGGCACCCTGACCCTGGTGTACCAGGATTGCCTGAGCGAAGGCGTCACCCTGAACGGGCGCCTGATCACCCAATATGAAAAATGGGATCTTAACAGCGGCACCCTGCTGGATTATACCCAGCGCTACCAGGATCTGCGCAGCGACTCCGATGCGGGTCAGCAGACGGTGAACGGCTCGGTGCAGGTGCGTGGTGAAGGTACCTGTGATATTCGGCAGGTGGAGAACCTGCTGATGAGTGGGTCGGATGGCCACGAGGTGTTGCTGGATGGCCTGACCCGCCGCAGTACCTGCTATACGGATCCGGACCATCCCTCCTTGGTGCTCTACCGTGTTGGCTTGTCTGGCCAGATCTATGACGGCAGCCTGGGCGGCGTCCAGGTCAGCAGCAGTGCCGACTACGCCTTGGGTCAGGTGCAAAATCCCTTCTTGTTTGAGATCAGCATGGTGCCCGTCGCCGGCAGCCTCAGCCTCAGCAGCGCCTACGGCAAGCTGACCTTAAGCAGTTGGGGCGAGCCCAGAACGGCCTCATCCGATAGTGACGATCTGGCCTATAAGAGCCGGCTGGAGTTTGATACCAATGGTGATGGTCAGGCAGAACAGAGCCTGGAGATCTATTCGGTGTTCTTGTTTGAGACCCAGATGCTGGATTTTGCCGACAGCGACCAGGACGGCCTGTTCGATGGCTGGGAGCGGGTCAATGGCAGTGACCCCTACCGGGCAGATGCCGACGAGGATAGCGATGGCGACGGGGTCAGCAACCGCTTTGAATATCAACTGGGTACCGGCGGGCGATTTACCTCGGATTACCTGCAAGCCAGCATGACCGTCAGGTACGATGAGAGTGTCTTCTCCCCCTATCAGACGCCAGACGTGTATGTAGGCCAAGCCATCACGCTGCCCTTGACCATCTATGGTGCCATTGACTCGCGGCTGCTTTCTGCTGTGTCCAGCGGCGATCTGCTGATCGATCTCAGCCAGTTGGGGGAGGCCCAGATCGAGACCAGTGGCCCTTGCCAGTGGGAGCCATCCGCTCGGCAGCTGCGCTGCCATATCGACTTCAGCCCCTTTGCCGAGACGGGCAGAGATATCACGCAGGCCATCGGCAGCGTGACCATCACGCCGGCAGAGTCGGGTTTCCTCCGTATGCCGGTTCGTTGGGAGTCGGCCCTGCCCATTCGTGATCCCTTCGGTGACAGCAATCTTTATCTGAACGCCCTGACCACAAATCAGACCTTCTACCTGACCGGCAGCAGTCGGGGTTACTTGTGGGACAATCTGTCGGAGGGCTGGGAGTATCAACTGCAGCTTAGCGTGAATGGATGGGACGGCGCGTCGATCGATGGCTTGCGGATCCGGGGTAGCTGGTCCAGTGAGCAGGGCGATCTTCGACTGCTGCGTCTGGATGACACCTACAGCTACGGGTGGCAATGCGATATCCAGACCGATGGCTTTGAGTGTGAGGCCCAGGGGAGCAACTATTCTGTGCCAACGCTGGTGTTTGCCAAGCCCAACCAGCCCGGCAAAACCGATCTGACCCTGACGGTGGAGACGCAGCTGGGCAGCCAGGTAAATCAGGTGGTCCAGCGGCGTACCCTGGCCTACGGCGTCAGCACCGCTGCCCTGCAGGCCCAGCTGGCCCAGGCAGAGGCCGATGGCCAGACCGAGCTCGTCATCCCGGCTGGGGTCTATGTGGGCGGCTTGTATCAGGGCAGTGAGAATGACGATTGGCAGTTTGGCTCGGTGCGGCTCAAGGGGCAGCCCGGCGCCGTGCTCTGGTTGGAGGATGGCAATGCCAGTTTCTACTCCAACGGTTACCGCGCCAAACTCAGGGCACCTAGCATAGAGGGGCTAGAGATCCATGGCGCCGATGGCCAGATCCTGGCCAGCGAGGCCATCCGTGACTGCCATATTCAACTGGCGACCGCCTATGAGCCTTCGTCAATTAGCGCGCCCCTGATCGAGGCCAATCATATTTATCTGGAACTGATGGATCGCCCGCTGTTTGCTACCGAGCAGGATCAGCTGATCCGCAACAACCATATTCAGGTGGAGTATTCGCGCCAGGTTGCTCTGTTTGGCAACAAGGGCTATTGGTCCAGTGGCCGAGTGCAGCTGGTGAACAACACCCTGGTGGATGTGGATCGCCTGATCACCAACGCCGACGAGGCGCCGGTGGCCTTTACGCTCAGCAACAACCTCTGGCTGGATAGCCCCCTCGCGAAGAAGTTGAGTGCCGATGCCAGCGCTCAACCATTGGGGAGTTATCCGGTGACGGCCACGGTTGAGCATAACCTGTTGCCCAGCCGCTTCAGTGCGCTGGCTGGCGACAACCTCTATACCGATACACCGGGCGTGCTGGCCGAGCAGGGCTATGCCCTGACCGCCGACAGCCCGGCGCTGGACGCCGGGGATGCCGAGGCGCCGGCCGGTGAGCTGGATCTGTTGGGGCTGCCCCGTCGGGTGGGGGGCGGGATTGACCTGGGGGCCCAGGAATATCAGACCCCTTGAGGGCGACGATGGTGACCATGGGGGGCTTGGGCCCCCCGTTTTTTTGCCGGCAGATCGAGCCGGCAGGCGTGGCATCGGCTGGCTGGCTACTTTATGCTGGAGCCCTCGCAACAGGAGGTGAGCCGTGAATGCAGTGACCTGTGGCCCCGAATGGGGGGATCGTCGTTCCA
This sequence comes from Pseudaeromonas paramecii, assembly GCF_039540575.1. NCBI lineage: Bacteria > Pseudomonadati > Pseudomonadota > Gammaproteobacteria > Aeromonadales > Aeromonadaceae > Pseudaeromonas > Pseudaeromonas paramecii. The sequence continues at coordinate 325,576 of NZ_BAABFC010000009.1, read as the reverse complement.
GTGATGCCGTCGGCATCAGCAGCCCGTGGGCCGCCTTTCATTTTCTGGCGCGGATCGATCGCAGCCGCCTGACCCATTCCGCCGCCTTTCGCCGCCTGCAGGGCAAGACCCAGGTGGTGGGGGTAGGGGAGAACGAGTTTTTCCGCACCCGCTTGACCCACTCCCTGGAGGTGGCACAGATAGGCGCCACCCTGGCGGATCGCCTCTTGTGGTTCAGCGGCCGTGCCGAATGGAGTCACTGGGTGCCCTGGCTGCCGCCGGAGCACCTCATCGAGACCGCCTGCCTGGCCCATGACATCGGCCACCCGGCCTTTGGTCACAACGGCGAGAAGATCCTCAACTACTTCATGCTGGATCACGGCGGCTTCGAGGGCAACGGCCAGACCCTGCGGCTGCTCACCAAGCTGGGGGAGTATTCGGACGGCTATGGCTACGACCTCACCCGCCGCAGCCTGCTGGCGGTGGTCAAATACCCCGTGCTGTTTGCCGAGGTGGCGCCGGACTACCCCAGCCGGCCAGAACGGGTACCCCGCAACCTGACGGCCTGGCATCCGCCCAAGTGCCTGCTGGATGACGAGGCGGCGGTGCGGGACTGGCTGGTGGCGCCCTTCAGTGAGGCCGATCGCCGCCGCTTCATCACCCCCCAGGAGGTGGAGAAGGTGGAGGCGGGCATCCCCATCAAGGGGCTGCGGGCCCGCTACAAGAGCCTGGATTGCAGCATCATGGAGCTGGCGGATGACATCGCCTACGGGGTGCACGATCTGGAGGACGCCCTGGCGGTGGGGCTGCTGAGCCCCCAGCAGGTGGTGGCGGATCTGGATGAGCTGCTGCGCCGGGTGCCGGCCCTGGAGCAGGGCCGCAAGCGACGGGAGGCGGACTACTACGTCAGCCGCATCGCCAGCGGTGAGCCGCGGCTGCTCAAGCAGGCTATCACCAACCTGGTCCACTTTCTGGTGACCCAGACGGTGCCGGTGGAGCTGGGGCTGTTCGACCATCCACTGTTGGATTACCAGATGCAGCTCAAACCTGAGGGGGCTGAGATCCTGCGCCAGCTCAAGGGCTATGTGTTCGATCAGGTCATCGCCCAGCCGCGGATCCGTACCCTGGAATACAAGGGCCAGCAGATCATCGCCGAGCTGTTCGAGGCGTTTCGCGACAACCCCAAGGATCTGCTGCCCCGCAGCCTGTCGGCACGTATCGAGCCGGGCTGCGGCCACTCGCTGCACCGTACCGTCTGCGACTACATCGCCAGCATGAGCGACGGCGAGGCCACCGCCATCTATCAGCGGCTGTTCCTGCCGGGCAACGGCTCCATCTTCGAGCCCTGGTAAGATGAGCCTGCGCCGCCAAGTCCGTTTCTGGCGCACCCCGGCCCTGCCGGGGCTGGAGCTGCGCCGGGCCCGCTATGCCCGCCAGACCTTCGCCCGCCACACCCATCCGGTCTGGTCATTAGGGCTGGTGCTGGAGGGGCAGACCCACTTCGAGCTGGGGGAGGCCTGCTGGCAGGCCGGGGCCGGGGATCTGGTGCTGATCCCGCCCCAGGCGGTGCACGACTGCAATCCCCAGGGGGAGGCGCCGTTGGGCTACTGGATGTTCTATCTGGATCCGGTCTGGCTGCCGGGGCTCACCGCCCGGTCGCCCTGCCAGGTGGTCTGGTCGCAGCCGGAGGCGTTTGCCGCCTTGCGGGCCTTGGCGACTCGCCTGCCCGGCTTGCTGCAGCGCGGCGAGTCGCTGGATGAATGGCGGCAAGGCTGGCTGGCGCAGATGGCCGAGGTTCTGGCCTGCTGGCCGGCCCAGTCGCCGTCGGCGGATAGGACGCCCAGCCCCTGGCTGGCGCGGGCTCAGGCCCTGCTGTGCCAGCCCCAGGAGCTCTCATTGACCCATCTGAGTCAGGCTCTGGGGCTCAGTCCCTCCTATCTCAATCGGCGGTTCGGCGCCGAGCTGGGGCTGCCGCCCCACCGCTATCAGCTGCAGCAGCGCATCGAGCTGGCCAAGACGGCGCTGCGGGCCGGCGCGCCCATAGTTCAGGTGGCGGTGGAGCTGGGCTTTAGCGATCAGAGCCACTTCACTCGCCACTTCACCGCCATCGTCGGCGCCACCCCGGCCCAGTACCAAAAGGGCCTGTGACGACAATTTCGTACCAGATCCGCTCCGCCACCCTTGCTAGCATGGCCGCCTGTTTTACGTTGTACAGGTAAGTACAAGATGCAAACCATGACCCGCGGCTGGGCCTGGCTGGCCCTGGCAGGCTCCGTGCTGCTGTGGGGCAGCTCCTATGCCGCCACCAAGACCTCCCTGAGTTATTTCTCCCCCAATCAGCTGATCTGGCTGCGCATGGTGCTGGCGTCCCTGGTGCTGCTGCCCTTCTGGCGCCGGCTGCCTAAGCCGGCCTACCGTCAGGGGGATGGCCGCTGGTTGTTGCTGCTGGGCCTGTTGCAGCCCTGCATCTATTTTACCTGCGAGACCCAGGCCATTCGGTTTACCACCTCGGCTCAGGCCGGCACCATAGCCGCCATGGCGCCGCTGTTTGTCGCCCTGCTGGCCTGGTGGTGGCTCAAAGAGCGGTTGAGCCTGCCGGCCCTGCTGGGGCTGTGCTGTTCGCTCATCGGCGTGGGGCTGCTCTCGTTGGGGGCCTCGGCGGATCAGGCGGCCCCCAATCCCTTGTTGGGCAACAGCTTGCAGCTGCTGGCCATGCTCTGCATCGCCAGCTACATGGTGATCCTCAAGCGCATGAGCAGCCGCTACGACACCTGGTGGCTCACCGGCAGCCAGAACCTGCTGGGCATCCTCTTCTTCCTGCCGGGGGCCTGGCTCGCTGGGACGGATCACTGGAGTCAGGTGCCCTGGTCGGCCTGGCTGTGCGTGTTGTATTTGGGGGGCATCGTCAGCCTGGGGGGCTTCGGCTTGTATAACCTGGCCATGCGCACCCTGCCCGCCGCCGAGGCGGCCATGAGCATTAACCTGGTGCCCTTGCTGGCCATTCTGATGGGCTGGCTGGCCCTGGGGGAGGCCTTAAGTCCGCTGCAGGGTCTGGCGGCCCTGCTGATCCTGGGGGGCGTGCTGTTGGGGCAATGGCGGCCCGGGCGCAAGGCTCAGGCGGTGCCGGAGGTGGGCTAGCCTGCCGGATCTGCGTCGGCGGACGGGTTCGGGCACCCAGGGCCGAGCGGATCGCCCTCAGGAAAACCTTCTCATTTGAATCTTTTGTGATCCCGCGCCAAGGACGCGGGATTTTTGTTGCACCCTGTCTCCAGCCGACTAGGCTGTGACCGCCCAATGATGGGCGTCAATTGGAGATATGAACGTGTTAAAGAAGATCATGTTGGGGTTGCTGCTGACCATGGGCGTGGCCCGGGCGGATGTGCTGTATCTGGATAATGGCTTTGTGGCCAGTACCACCGAAGGGGCATTGATTGGCGGGGGAAACTACTTTGCGGACGGGCTTTTTGCTGCGGACTCAGAATATGTCAATTCGTTGGTGAAACTCAGTAACCTCAATGGCTTGTTTAGCTTCAACAGCTTTGAAGCTAATTCCTTTTACGAATTCGATGCTGTGAATGTCGCAGTCTACGGTGCTTCAGGCCTAATACAGAGCTACAGCATGCGTCAGGTTTGGTCTTGGCCATCCATGTCCTGGTCATTGGATACGGATCTGCTGCCAGGCACCTTGTTCACAGGAGTAAGCTATATGACGATTCAGTCTGCTTATTCACTTGGATTCGAAGCGACCTTGCCTACCCTCACAGCTGCCGTCCCCGAACCCAGCCAATGGGCTCTGCTGTTGCTGGGCGCCGGTGCCTTGCTGGGGCTCTCCCGTCGACGTCGGGGCGCGGGCATGGCGCTGCCGGCTTAAACCGCATTGTGTGTGTGACCGGCGGGGGGACCTGCCTGGACAAAGAGGCGCATTGGCGCCTTTTGTTTTTTCGTTGGCTCGGCGGCGCTTAACGCTCCCGATCCGAATCCCGGTAGGTGCGCACCACCCTGGGGGTGAGCTTGATCACCAGCTCATAGGGGATGGTACCGGTATGGCGGGCCACCTCTTCCACCGGCAACTCCGGGCCCCATAACAGCACGGGATCCCCCACCTGATCCTGGGCATCCGGCCCCAGATCCACCATCAGCATGTCCATGCAGACGCTGCCCACCAGGGGGACCCGGCGGCCATTGACCAGCACAGGGGTGCCGCTGGCGGTGCTGCGCGGGTAGCCGTCGCCATAACCCATGGCCACCACGCCTAGGCGGGTGGGGCGATCCGAGCACCACTTCTCCCCATAGCTCACCGGTGCGCCGGCGGGGTGATCCCGCACCGCGATCAGCCGGGAACGGAGGCTCATCACGGGGCGCAGCCCTTCATCCGCGCCGCAGCGCTGGCCGTCCGGCGCTATGCCGTACAGGGCGATGCCGGGACGGATCCAGTCGAACTGGCTGCCGGGCCAATAGAGCAGGCCGGCGGAGTTGGCCAGGCTCTTGGGCCCAGGGAAGTCCGCGGTGGCCGATATGAAGCAGGCCAGCTGTGTCTGGGTGCTGGCGGAGCCGGGCTCGTCGGCACAGCTGAAGTGGCTGGCGACCCCTATCTCGTCCGCCACCCAGGGACAGGCGGCCAGCTGAGCGTGGATGTCGCCCAGCTGCTCCGGCAAGAAGCCCAACCGGTGCATGCCGGTATCCAGCTTGATCCAGGCATGCAGCGGCTTGGGCAGGGGGTGAGCTAGCACAGCCGCGAGCTGCTCCGGACTGTGGATCAGGCTGTGCAGCTCCTGTTGGGCGGCCAGCTGCAGATCTGCGGCGCAAAAACACCCTTCCAGCAGCAGTATGGGGCGCGTCACTCCCAGCTTGCGCAGATGGAGCCCCTCTTCGAGGCGGGCCACGGCGAGGGCATCGGCCTCGGCCAGCGCCGGCAGCAGGCCGGCCACCCCATGGCCATAGGCATCGGCCTTGACCACGGCCACCAGCTTGGCGCCGGGGGCGCGGCCACGCAGGACATGCAGGTTATGACGCAGGGCGGCCAGATCCAGGCTGGCTTCGGCGGTAAGCATGGAACCTCCTGTACAACAGATCAGAGGTGAAGAGAAAGCGGGCCACCCACAGGGCGCGGGTGGCCACGCGGGTTAGTCGGCGGCCTCGACGGCCAACGCATTGTCGCTATCGTTTTCGCCAAAGTAGGCACGGGTCAGGCGGAATACCACAGGGCTCAGGGCCAGCAGGGCGATGAGGTTGGGCAGTGCCATCATGGCGTTCAGGGTGTCAGCCACCAGCCACACCAAATCCAGGTTCATGCCAGCGCCCACCGGAATGGCCAGCACCCAGAGGATGCGGTAGGGCAGCACCGCCTTGACGCCGAACAGGTAGGTGACGCAACGCTCGCCGTACAGGGACCAGCCGATGATGGTGGTGAAGGCAAACAGCGCCAGGGCGATGGCCACCAGATAGTTGCCCGCACTGGGCAGGGCAGAGGAGAACGCCAGGGAGGTCAGGGCCGCCCCCGTTTCACCGCTGGTCCAGCTGCCGGCGCTGATGATGACCAGACCCGTCATGGTGCAGATGATGATGGTGTCGATGAAGGTGCCCAGCATGGCCACCAGACCCTGGCGCACCGGATCCTGATTCTGGGCACTGGCGTGAGCGATGGGGGCGGAGCCCAGGCCGGCCTCGTTGGAGAAGATGCCCCGGGCCACACCGAAGCGGATAGCCATCCAGATGCTGGCACCGGCGAAGCCACCCTGGGCGGCGGTGGGGGTGAAGGCCTCCTGGAAGATGAGGGCAAAGGCGCCGGGCAGGGCCTGGGCATTGATGGCCAACACCACCAGGCTGCCCAGGATATAGGCCACCGCCATGAAGGGCACCAGGGCGCCGGCAAACTTACCGATGCGCTTGATGCCGCCGATGAGCACCAGGCCCACGATCACCATGGTCACCAGCCCCACGGTCAGGGGGGCCACACCGAAGTTGGTGTTCAGCACCTGGGCCATGGAGTTGGCCTGCACAGTATTGCCGATGCCGAAGCCGGCCAGGGCGCCGAACAGGGCGAACAGGCCACCCAGCCAGGCCCACTTAGCCCCCATGCCGTTCTTGATGTAGTACATGGGGCCGCCGACGTAGGCGCCGTTCTTGTCCTTTTCCCGGTAGTGCAGGGCCAGCACCGCCTCGGCGTACTTGGTGGCCATGCCAACCAGGGCGGTCATCCACATCCAGAACAGGGCACCCGGACCGCCGAGGAACACGGCGCTGGCTACCCCGGCGATGTTGCCTGTGCCCACGGTGGCGGACAGGGCGGTCATCAAGGCCTGGAAGGGGGGGATCTCCCCCTTGTCGCTGGACTGGCGGCCCTGCCACAGCAGCTTGAAGCCGGTGCCCAGCTTGAGGATCGGCATCAGCTTGAGCCCCAGGCTCAGGAAGATGCCGACCCCCAGGATCAGCACCAGCATGGGGACGCCCCAGACGATGCCGTTGAGGGTGTTGATAAATGAGGTGATTGCCTCCATGGCGGAACGCTCCTTTTCTTCTTCATCTAGTTCAGGGGGACTGTGGGGGAACTGCAGCCTGCCGGGCGAGCCAGCAGGAACCCATCACTCTACCAGCCTTCGCAACATTCGGGCCAAACTGGCAAACAAAAAATGACGATATATCATTTCAATATATCAATATGATATGGAATAAAACTCTGGCGATTAGCGCTGTTGTGGTGTTGTCGCTACGGTGCCATCTCTGCGCCATCCTGGCCACAATCGGGCGCCAAGCCAGATATTGTCTGGTCTTGCAGCGAGTTTGCCAGTGGTTATCTCGGTGATTTGGCGGCGACATGGGCAACTTTGGTGGTGTTGCTACAAAATGGTGGGCTATTTTGTTGCATTGTGAGGTTTACTCCCCGTCGGGTCACGCCAGGATGATCCTCTGAATCATCAGAACTTAATCTGATTATTTCTCTAATCTCGGCAGAAGATGCTGAGAAGCCGAATCACGGGAATATTGCCTGGCGTTTAATTTTTTAATGCTGACAAAATTTAGTATCGATCACCAGATATATACAGAATTGGCATGATGGCTGCTGTATCTGTTGTGAAACCTAGACAATCGGACTGCAAGGAAGGCCTGGCGGTCATCTCTTTTCAAGGAGCGCAACATGAGTGAGTCCATCATCCCGCAACCCTACCTCCTGTTTCTGGGCGATGCCCCCGATGCCCTGGCCGCCAAGGTGGCCCTGGGGATCAAGCAGTGGCGCCCCCATCTGTGTGTCGGCCAGCTGAGCCTGCCGGGTTGCCAGGCCGACTGTGGCCTGCCGGAGATGAGCCTGGCCGAGGCCTGGGCCGCCGGTGCCCGCACCCTGGTGATCGGCGTGGCCAACCGCGGCGGCATCATAGCCCCGGGCTGGATCGCCCTGCTGAAGGAGGCCCTGGAGCTGGGCATGGATCTGGCCGCCGGCTTGCACAACCGCCTGTCCGACGTGCCTGAGCTGAAGGAAACCGCCGACCGCCTGGGCCGTGCCCTGTTCGATGTGCGTCATCCCACCCGCACCTTCGCCGTGGCCAATGGTCGCAAGCGGGCCGGCAAGCGGTTGCTGCCGGTGGGCACCGACTGCTCTTGCGGCAAGATGTACACCGCCCTGGCCCTGGAGAAGGCCATGCAGGAGCGCGGCATGAAGGCCACCTTCCGGGCCACCGGCCAGACCGGCATCCTCATCAGCGGCGCCGGGGTCAGCGTGGACTGCGTGGTCTCCGACTTCGTCTCCGGTGCCGTGGAGTGGCTGAGCCCGGAAAACGACGCCGACCATTGGGATCTCATCGAAGGGCAGGGCTCCCTGTTCCACCCCTCCTTCGCCGGGGTGACCACGGGCCTGATTCACGGTGCCCAGCCCGATGCCCTGGTGCTGTGCCACGAACCCACCCGCAGCCACATGCGCGGCCTGCCCGAGTACGCCGTGCCGGATCTGGAGACCTGCATGGCCGCCAACCTGCTCACCGCCCGGCTGACCAACCCGGCCGCCTGCTTCGTCGGCATCTCGGTGAACACCGCCAAGCTGGCCGAGGCCGAGGCCCTGGCCCTGCTGGCCGAGATTGAGGCCAAGTTCGGCTTGCCCACCGTCGATCCGGTTCGCCAGGGTGTGGATCGCATCATAGACGCCCTGTAAGGAGACGCCATGCAGGCAAGGGTATTTGAAGAGTCCTGGCCCATCGCCGGCCGCTTCGTCATCAGCCGTGGGGCCCGCACCGAGGCCCGGGTGGTGGTGGTGGAACTGACGGACGGGGCCGCCGTGGGGCGGGGGGAGTGTGTGCCCTACGCCCGCTACGGTGAAACCGTCGAGGGGGTGATGGCGGAGATCGCCGAACTGCTGCCGGCCCTGGAACAGGGCCTCAGTCGGCAGGCGCTGCAACAGCGGCTGCCCGCCGGCGCCGCCCGCAATGCCATCGATTGCGCCCTGTGGGATCTGGAGTGCAAGCAGTCGGGGCAGCGGATCTGGCAACGGACCGGCCTGAGTGCGCCGGCCCCCCAGGTGTGTGCCTACACCCTGTCGGTGGACACGCCAGAGGCCATGGAAGCGGTGGCCCGCCAGCATGCCTGGCGCCCCTTGCTCAAGCTCAAACTCGCCGGGGCCGGGGATCTGGCCCGGGTTGCGGCGGTGCGCCGCGGCGCCCCCGAGGCGCGGATCATCGTCGATGCCAACGAGGGCTGGGATGAGGTTCTGTACCGGGAGCTGGTGCCTGAGCTGGCCACCCTGGGGGTGGCGATGATAGAGCAGCCCCTGCCCGCCGGGCAGGAGGCGCTGCTGGCGACCCTGCCGCGTCCCATCCCCCTGTGTGCCGACGAGTCGTGCCACGATCGCAGCAGCCTGCCGGCCGTGCTGGGCAGCTATGATCTCATCAACATCAAGACCGACAAGACCGGCGGCCTCACCGAGGCCCTGGCCCTCAAGGCCGAGGCCGAGGCGGCGGGGCTGGGGATCATGGTGGGCTGCATGCTGGCCACCTCCTTGGCCATGGCGCCGGCCTTCGTGCTGGCCCAGGGGGTGCGGGTGGTGGATCTGGACGGCCCCCTGCTGTTGGCCACCGACCGCCCCGATGGGTTCGCCTACGACGGCGCCCTGATGCAACCCTGTGAGGCCGCCCTGTGGGGCTAGGCCATCGCCACCAACAAGAAGGAATTTCATCATGACCCGTATCGTTTATCTCAATGGCCGCTATCTGGAAGAGCACCGGGCCCAGGTCTCGGTGTTTGATCGCGGCTTCCTGTTCGCCGATGCCGTCTACGAAGTCACCGCCGTGCTGAACAGCAAGCTCATCGACTTTGCCGGCCACTTTGCCCGCCTGCAGCGCTCCTGTACCGAGCTGGGACTGACACTGCCGGTGAGCGAGCAGCAGCTGCGGGACATTCACCAAGAGCTGCTGATCCGCAACCAGTTGCATGAAGGCGGCATCTACCTGCAGCTGACCCGTGGCAGTGCCGGCGATCGGGACTTCTGCGCCCCGGCGGATCTGTCGCCCACCCTGCTGCTGTTCACCCAGGCCAGGCCGCTCAAGGATGCACCCCAGGCCAGTGCCGGCATCCACGTGGTGAGCCTGCCGGACATTCGCTGGCATCGCCGCGACATCAAGACGGTCCAGTTGCTGGCCCCTTGTCTGGCCAAGGAGTTGGCCCACGCCCGTGGCGCCGATGACGCCTGGCTGGTGGAGGATGGCTTCGTCACCGAGGGCAGCTCCAGCAACGCCTATATCGTCACCGCCGACGGTACCGTGGTGACCCGACCCTTGAGCAACGACATACTGCACGGCATCACCCGCCAGGCGCTGATGCAGCTGGCGGCCGATGGCGGCATCAAGGTGGAGGAGCGGGCCTTCACCATCGCCGAAGCCCTGGCCGCCAAGGAGGCTTTCATCAGCTCCGCCACGACAGTGGTGTGGCCTGTGGTGAGCATAGATGGTCAGACCATTGGTGATGGCAAACCGGGGCCTGTCTCCTTGCGTCTGCGCCAGCGCTATCTGCAACTGGCCGAGCAGTCCACCCAAGGGTAATACCCATGTGGAGAAGGGGATAGACCAGTTTTGGCTTCTCCCCTCCGCAGGGGAGGCGTAAGCTGAGTTGCCGTCGCCCACTGACCTGTCGGGCGGCGGCTTCCCTCCCCTAAAAAGGACAGCAGCAAGATGATACGCAAGAACCCTTCCGGCCATCAGCCGGTGATCCACGAGTCTGCCTACGTCGACAAGACCGCCATCATCTGTGGCAAGGTCATCATCAAGGAAAATGTGTTTGTGGGGCCCTACGTGGTGATCCGCGCCGACGAGGTGGATGAGCACGGCGAAATGGAGCCCATCGTCATAGGCGCCAACTCCAACATCCAGGACGGGGTGGTGATCCACTCCAAGTCTGGCGGTGCCGTGACCATAGGCGAGTTCAGCTCCATCGCCCACCGCTCCATCGTCCACGGTCCCTGTGAAGTGGGGGACAAGGTGTTCCTGGGCTTCAACAGCGTGCTGTTCAACTGCAAGATTGGCGAAGGTTGCGTGGTGCGCCACAACGCCGTGGTGGACGGCTGCGATCTGCCCCCCGGCTTCTATGTGCCGTCCACCACCCGCATCGGCCCGCAGACCGATCTGGAGACCATTCCCCGGGTCACCGCCGATGCCACCGAATTCTCCGAAGACGTGGCCCACACCAACATCGATCTGGTGCGCGGTTACAAGGCCCTGTCCAACGAGTTCTGATGACGGTTGTGTGATGCCGTGCTGGCAATAAAAAAGGCTCCCTTGGGAGCCTTTTTGCTGGGCGCTGAGCTTATCAGGCCAGGGCGGCCAGGGCGGCGGCGTAGTCCGGCTCTTCGGTCACCTCAGACACCAGCTGGCTGTAGATCACCTTGTCCTGCTCATCCAGCACCACCACGGCCCGGGCGGCCAGGCCCACCAGCGGGCCGCTGGCAATGGCCACGCCGTAGTCGGCCAGGAAGGCGGCGCCACGCAGGGTGGAGAGGCTGACCACCTTGTCCAGCCCTTCGGCGCCACAGAAGCGGGCCTGGGCGAAGGGCAGGTCGGCGGAGATGCACAGCACCACCGTATTGGTCAGGGCACTGGCCTGCTCGTTGAACTTGCGTACCGAGGCGGCGCAGACCGGGGTGTCCACGCTGGGGAAGATGTTGAGGATCTTGCGCTGGCCGGCAAAGTCGCCCAGACCCACGTCCGCCAGATCCTTGTTCACCAGGCTAAAGGGCTTGGCGGCTTGACCGGCGGCGGGGAATTGACCGGCTACCTCGACGGGATTGCCTTGCAGGGTAATGGTGCTCATGAATGCTCCTTGTTTTGAGGGCCCGGTGTTGCGGGACCGGGTCCGATAAACCGCACAGGGCGGGCTAGACGACTCAGTATAGGCTCCCATTGGATCAACAAACACGGAGCAAGGGCAGGGTTATGCCGCTGAGCCGGCCTCATTGAGGCGCAGGCCGAACACCTGCTGGGCCTTGAGGTCGGTAAAGCCCAGGCGCCGGTAGAAGTGGTGGGCCTGCTGGCGCACGAGATTGGACCGCACCCAGAGGCGCTCCATGCCCTGGCCGCGGGCCCAGTGGCTGGCGGCCGTCACCAGTTGCTGGCCAATGCCTTGACCGCGGCACTGTTCGTCCACCACCAGCCCCAGGATCTCGGCATGGGGATCCGACTCCAGAGCGCACACCAGGCTGGCGTGCAGCCAGGCCACCACCTGTCCCGGTTCCCCGGCCTCGGCCACACCGAGCCAATGATCGGCGCGCGGCAGCAGGGCGGTCAGGCGGCGGGCCATCTGCTCTTCGGTGCTGGGATAGCCCAGCTGGGTCGCCAGGCGGGCCAGCTGCGGGCCGTCGGCCAGGCTGGCCTGACGCAGGCGCAGCGGCGGTACGACAGGGGAATGAGCGCAAGGGGGCATGCAGAACTCCTCGGGAGGCCGGCGGTTAGGCGGGGGGCCGGAAACTAGGGACGGGATGTGGACTGAGTATCAGCATGCCTGGCTGGCGCGCGGATCACCAGGGCGATGCCACCCAGGATGGCCAGGGCGCTCAGCAGCAGGCGGCCTCCCAACGGCTCACCCAGCAGCAGGACGGCGCCCAGCGCCGCCAGGGGCGGCACACTCAGCTGGACGGTGGCGGCCTGGGTGGCCGGCAGCCGTGGCAGCAGGGCATACCAGAGGGCATATCCCAGGCCGGAGGCCAGGGCGCCGGAGAGCAGGGCGTAGATGAGGCCGGCTCCCGCCGGCAGGGGCCCCTGGCGCAGCAGCAGGCAGAGCAGCAGGGCCAAAGGGGTGGCCAGCAGGAAGTTGCCGGCAGTGGCCGCCAGGGGATCCCGGGCGTGACGGCCACGCAATGAGTAGCCGCCCCACGCCACCCCGGCCCCCAGCATCAGCAGGGCGCTGGGCAGGGGCGGGGCCTGCAGCCCGGGCATCAACAACACCACCAGACCGGCGATGGCCAGGCAGACCCCCAGCCATTGTCGCCATCCCAAGATCTCTCCCCGGGCCAGACCGGCCAGCAGCATGGTGCCCTGGACGGCGCCGAACAGCAGCAGAGCGCCGCTGGCGGCCCCCAGGCTCAGGTAGGCAAAGGAGAAGCCCCCGGCATAGGCCAGCAGCCAGAGGGCGCCGGCCAGGCTGCCGGTTAAGCGGCGCTGACCGCCCTCCCGCAGGCGCACCAGCAGGCTGAGTATCAGGGCGCCGGAGGCCAGGCGCAGCAGGGTGAAGTCCGCCGGATCCAGGCCGCCGGATTGCAGGGCCAGCCGGCACAGCAGGGAGTTACCGGCAAAGGCCAGCATGGTGAGGGCCAGCAAGGCGAGGCGCAGCCGGGGGCCACGGTTGCTCAGGGTGGCGAGATCAAGGTGCATTGGCGGTAAATCCCATGGCAGGGCGACCTCGGGTTCAGGGCAAATAAGATGGCTTGAGCATAGCCGCGCCTAGCGGGCATGGCCGCCCGGCGAGTCGGAGGGACCGCGTCGCCGGGGAACATTTGCTGGCGGACGTTACGCCTGTGGCGGCAGGCAGACGCCGATACCGCCCAGACCGCAGTAGCCACCGGGATTCTTGGCCAGGTACTGCTGGTGATACTCCTCGGCAAAGTAGAAGTCCGGCGCCGGGATTATCTGGGTGGTGATGGTGCGGCCATCCCCGGCGGCGGCCATGGCCTGAGCATAGGCGGCGCGGCTGGCCTCGGCGGCGGCCTGCTGGGCGGCACATGTGGTGAAGATCACCGAGCGGTACTGGGTACCGATATCGGCGCCCTGACCCATGCCCTGGGCGGGATCATGCTGCTCCCAGAACAGCTTGAGCAGCGCCGCAAAATCGATCAGCTGCGGATCAAACAGCACCAATACGCTCTCGGCGTGGCCGGTGCTGCCCGAGCAGACCTCCTCGTAGCTGGGGTTCGGGGTAAAGCCGCCCTGGTAGCCCACGGCGGTGACCACCACCCCGGGCTGTTGCCAGAACAGCCGTTCCACGCCCCAGAAGCAGCCCATGGCGAAGTAGACCCGCTCCAGATGGGCGGGGTAGGGCGGCAGCATGGGCTGGCCGGAGACAAAGTGGTGGCCACTGAGGATCAGGGGCGTGGTGCGGCCAGGCAGGGCGCCGGCGGCGTCGATCATCTGGGTCTTGTCGGTCATCCTATCTCCTTAGGTTCAGGCACCGAAGCCGTCGGCCTTCAATTGGGCGAAGGCGGCGTCGGCGGCGGCCAGGGTCTGGGCTATCTCCGCCTCGCCGTGGGCCAGGGAGAGGAAGCCGGCTTCAAAGGCGCTGGGAGCCAGGTAGATGCCGGCCTCCAGCATCAGGTGGTAGAAGCGCTTGAAGGCGGCCAGATCGCAGGCGGTCACCTGCTCGAAGCGGCTGATGTGGGCCTCGCGGCTGAAGAAGAAGCCGAACATGCCGCCCACCTGGGTGATGGTCAGGGGGATGCCGTGCTTGTCGGCGGCCGTCTTCAGGCCTTGAGCCACCTGGGCGGTCTTGGCGTTCAGTGCCTCGTAGAGGCCGGGGGCCTGAATGGCCTCCAGCATGGCCAGCCCGGCCGCCATGGCCACCGGGTTACCGGACAGGGTGCCGGCCTGGTAGACGGGGCCGATGGGGGCCAGCTGCTCCATGATGTCGCGCCGGCCGCCGAAGGCGCCCACCGGCATGCCGCCACCGATGATCTTGCCTAGCGTGGTGAGATCGGGCTTGATGCCGTAGTGGGCCTGGGCGCCGCCCAGGGCGACCCGAAAACCGGTCATCACCTCGTCCAGGATCAGCAGGGCGCCGTGCTGGTCGCACAAGGCGCGCAGCCCCTCCAGGAAGCCCGGCTCCGGCGGGATGCAGTTCATGTTGCCTGCCACCGGCTCCACTATGATGCAGGCGATCTCATCGGGGAATTCGGCAAAGGCCGCGGCCACCGAGGCCAGATCGTTATAGGTGCAGGTGAGGGTGTGCTTGGCGAAGTCCGCCGGCACGCCGGGGGAGTTGGGTTGCCCCAGGGTCAGGGCGCCGGAGCCGGCTTTGACCAGCAGGGCGTCGGCGTGGCCGTGGTAGCAGCCCTCGAACTTGATGAACTTGTCCCGGCCCGTGTAGCCGCGGGCCAGGCGGATGGCGCTCATGGTGGCCTCTGTGCCGGAGTTGACCATGCGGCTCATCTCCATGGAGGGCACCAGGCGGGCGAGGGTCTCGGCCATGCGCACCTCCACCTCGGTGGGGGCACCGTAGCTCAGGCCCTGTTCCACCGCCGCCAGCACAGCTGCCTTGATGGCCGGGTGGTTATGGCCCAGCAGCATGGGACCCCAGGAGCCGATGTAATCCACATAGGCCTGACCGTCCACATCATACAGATAGGCACCGTCGGCCCGCTGGATGAAGCGGGGGGTACCGCCCACGCCGTTGAAAGCCCGGACCGGGGAGTTGACGCCGCCGGGAATGTGCTGACGGGCCTGCTTGATGAGCTGTTGGGAGCGAAGGGGCGGTTGGGAGAGACTCATTAGGGATTCCTCTGGCTAAAACAGATGGATAATGACCTGAGGTGCAGGGTTCAACCCAGGCGGGCTTTGCCCGATAATAGGCCCGGACTATAGCAAAAAGCCGGTTAGCGACAAACCGCCCCCCGACACGCCCCAGGAGTAGTGTTACTTATGCCCGCCATGAGCCCCGCCCGCCAGCGCCAGCACACCAAACGGCGCAGACGCCGCCTGCGCAATGTGATCCGCCGTTTCGTCAAGCGGGACCATACTTCGCCCAAGATACTGGCGCTGGCCGCCCTGACCGGCAGCCTAGCGGGGGCCATCTGTGCGGCGTTCGAGTTTGTGGCGGACTACCTCATCGAGCGGCGCTTCGACTTTCTCGATCAGTTTGAGGGCTGGACTCTCTGGCTGCTGGCCTTCGCCATCAGCGCCCTGTTCGGCGGCATCGCCATGTACCTGACCCACAGGTTTGCTCCGGAGGCCGGCGGCTCCGGCATTCCCGAGATCGAAGGGGCGCTGGATGATCTGCGGCCGGTACGCTGGTGGCGGGTGATCCCGGTGAAGTTCTTCGGCGGCTCCCTCTCCTTGAGCTCCGGCATGATACTGGGCCGGGAAGGTCCCTCGGTGCAGATCGGCGGCAACGTGGGCCGCATGGTGGCGGACCTGTTCAAGCTGCCCAAGGATGCCGGCCACGCCCTGCTGGCGGCGGGGTCGGCGGCGGGGCTGTCGGCGGCCTTCAACGCGCCGCTGGCGGGCATCCTGTTCGTGCTGGAGGAGATGCGGCCCCAGTTTCGCTACTCCTTCTTGTCGGTGAAGGCGGTGAGCACGGCTGTGATACTGGCGACCGTCACCCGTCAGCTGCTGCTGGGCACCCAGCCGGTGTTCCATCTGCCGCACTTTGCCACGCCCCATCTGTCCACCGGTGGCCTGTATGTGCTGTTGGGCTGCCTGATGGGGGTCATCGGCTATGGCTTCAATCGGGCGGTGAACCGGGTGCAGGACACCTACCTGGCGCTGCACCGCAACCAGCGCAGCCGGGTGGTGGCCCTGCTGATGATGGTGGCCGGCGGCTTCGGCGTGCTCTCCCTGTATGGCCAGGGCTTCAGCGGCAGTGGCATGCACGAGATCCCCGTGTGGATCACCAGCCCCTTGCCCTACGAGGCGCTCTTGTTGCTGCTGTTGTGGCGCTTGGCCGGCACCCTGTTGTGCTTCTGCTCCGGCATTCCCGGCGGTGTGTTTGCCCCCTCCCTGGCGCTGGGCACCCTGTGCGGCGCCATGCTGGGCCAGCTGTTCAGTCAGCTGTTCCCCGGTCTGCCCATCGAGACCGGCACCTTCGCCATCGCCGGCATGGGGGCGCTGTTTGCCGCCTCGGTTAGGGCGCCGGTGACGGGCATAGTGCTGGTCACCGAGATGACCAACAACTACGGCCTGATCCTGCCCATGATGATCACCACCCTGTGTGCGACCCTGGTGGCGCAGATGCTGGGTGGCCGGCCCATCTACAGTCAGATCCTGGAGCGGACCCTGCGGTTGGCCCGGCAAAAAACCGCCGCCGAGGCCGGTCAGCCCGGGGCAGCGGTGAATACTTGAACTCCCAACTCGGGTATTGGATAATCCGCCCCATTGCATTATGTGAGGTTGATCATGAGCGACAGTGTTGAGATGCAGTTCCCCATCGAGATGACCGCGGCCGCCGCGGCCAAGATCAAGAGCCTGATCACCGAAGAGGAGAATCCGGAACTCAAGCTGCGGGTGTACATCACCGGCGGTGGTTGCTCCGGCTTCCAGTACGGCTTCACCTTCGACGAGAAGGTCAATGACGGCGATACCGTGGTGGAGCGCGATGGCGTCATCATGGTGGTGGACGGCATGAGCCTGCAGTACTTGGTGGGCGGCACCGTCGACTACACCGAGGGGCTGGAGGGTTCCCGCTTCCTGGTGACCAACCCCAACGCCACCACCACCTGCGGCTGCGGCTCCTCCTTCTCCATCTAAGCCGCCCCCGCTATTGCCTTGCCCAAGGGCCTGCTGCTGCAGGCCCTTTTTGTTTGTGCGCCTGCTGTTGCAGGCCCTTTTTGTTGGCGCGCCGGCCTCAGGCCGTGCGGGGCTCTGTCCTGGGCAGGGGCGGGATCCGCAGACACAGGACCATGGCCGCCAGGGTGGCCAACCCGCCCAGCAGACCGGCATAGCCATAGCCGCTGACCCCCTGTTCGCTCACCTGAACCAGTTGTCCCGCCACCGCGGCCCCGGCGGCGGTGGCCAGTTGCTGGCAGCTGGCGTTCATGGCCAGAAAGCCGCCCCGCAGCGCCGGATCCACCGAGCTGGTCACCAGGGCCACCGCCGGCACAGAGCGGCAGGGCACCAGCAGGAAGAACAAGGTGGTGGCCAGCAGCAGGCCGTACCAGGGCAGGGGGGGCAACTGGGTGATGAGCGTGATGGGCAGCAGGGAGAGGCCGGCGAGGCGCAAGAAGGCCTGGGGCTTGCCCACCCGGTCGCTCCAGCCGCCGACCCAGCGGCTGGCCAGCAGGGTGGCGGCGCCACCCAGCAGATAGACCCAGGAGAGCAGGCCGCTGGAGACCTGCAACGCTTGGGTCAGATAGATGGCCAGAAACGGCATGACGCAGGCGCCGGAGAAGACGCCACAGCAGACAAACAGCAAGGCGGCACGGTGGCGCCGGGGTGCCAGTATGCGTCCCCACATGGCCAGAGGGTGGCGCAGCTCGGCTTGTGGCATGGGGGGACGGCGGGGCAGGCGCCAGGCCGCTACCAGGGCACAGGGCAATGCCAGGGTGGCGAGCAGGACAAAGGGCAGCCGCCAACCGCCCAGCTCGCTGAGCCAGAGGGCCAGGGGCACCCCCAGTATGCTGGCCAGGGAGAACATGGACATCATGAGGCCGGTGGCGCGACCGCGCCGCTCCGGCGGGATCAGATCGCCGATCAGGGTCTGCACCATGGCGCTGAGCATGCCGCCGGCCAGGCCGCTGACTCCCCGGGCCAGCAGCAAGACGCCATAATCGCTGGCCAGACCGCACAGCAGCGTCATCAGGCTGAATAGGGCAAACAGGCAGAGCAGCAGTCGCTTGCGCTCCACCCGGTCGATAAACAGAGCTGCAATCAGGCCTCCCAAGGCCGCGCACAGGGCATAGGCTGTCACCAGACTGGCAAACTGGCCACTGGAGAGGGCCAGCTGGCTCATCAGTTGCGGGGCCAGGGGCTGCAGCATCAGCAGATCCAGCAGGTGATAGAAGTGAATGGCGGCCAGGGGCCACAGTAGCCAGGCATCCTGCCGGGCCGTGGAGCTGGATGGGATCATGATGATTGCCTTAGACGCGAATGCTTGGCACTCTATCGCCAATGAGAATTAATATCAAATTCATGAGAGCCACATGATGCTGCCTTGGCAACCGGCCGGTGAGGCGCTGGCTGCTCGATTGGCCCAGCACCAGATCGTCGCCCTGGGTGAGGTGCACTGGACCGGCCAACCCTACGACTGGCTGTGCGACTGGCTGGCAACGCCCGGACATGCCGACCTGCTGGATACCCTGGTGGTGGAGTTTGGCAATGGCCGCCATCAGGCCGTGCTGGATGCCTACCTGGCCGGCGAGGCGGTGAGCGAGGCCGCCCTGCGGGCCGTGCTGCAGGATGCCCTCTTCGGCCTGACCTGGAGCCACCCGGCCTACCTGCGACTGTTGGCCTGTCTGCGTCAGCTCAATCAGGCCCGGCCTGCCCGGCGGCGGATCCGGGTCTGTCTGGCCGAGGCGCCCTTTGACTGGCAGGCCCCCGATCTGGCGCAAGCCTGGCAGCGGGCCCTGGCTCGGCGTGAAGACGACTACTACCACTGCGTGCAGCGGCAGGTGCTGGCGCCGGGGCGGCGGGCGCTGCTGCTGTTCGGCGCCTTCCACCTGCGTAGGCGTGGCGAAACAAGTCCTCAATTGGCCCAACATATCTTGGATCCACTAGGGGCGCGATTGGCGCGCCAGCTGGGGGAGCAGATCTACTTTATCTGGCCGCACTTCACCGCGGATCCGGCGCTCAATCACGCCCTGACCGAAAGCCAGGCACAAGGGCAGGGGCCTCGCCTCTGTCATCTGGCGGGCACCTCATTGGCACAGCAGATCTTCGGCCTGCTGCACCCGCGCCTGCCCAGCGACCAGCGGCTGGGGGAATTGACCGACGGCTATCTGGATCTGGGCGACTTGCCCCGCCGCCAGCAGCTGCCGACCGACTGGTTGGCGGATGGCACCTGGTGCCGGGAGATCTGGCGGCGGGCCCGGGCGTTGCCTACCGACGCCGGGCAGGCATTGCAGCAACAGCTGCAACGTCTGGGTATACAAGATAACTGATAATCGTTATCATTAAGGTGTAAGTGCAACGGCACCCAGGCGTGTCTCAGGAGGCCTTAATGACTCAAGTTCCATCCGGTGGCCCACGCTGCCATCACCTCTGGCTGGCCGAGCGCGTGGTCCTCGGCCCGCATTTCATCCGCCTCTGGTTGCGGGGGGAGGCTCTGGCCCTGCTGCCGGCCGATTGCGCCGGTGCCCATGTCAAGCTGATGTTCCCCCAACCTGGGGAGGATGAGCCGCAACTGCCGCAGTGGGATGGCAAGGGCATGCGCTGGGCAGATCCCGCCGCCAAGCCCTGGGTCCGCACCTATACCATTGCCGCCTTCGACGGCCAGCGCCTGGCCATCGATTTTGTGCGCCACACGGCACCGGGGCCGGCGGCCAACTGGGCGGCCCATGCTCCCCTTGGGGCTCGCCTGGGTTTTGGCATTCCCGGGCCGGCCCTGCCCTGGCTGGCCCCTGAGCGTTATCAGCTGCTGGGGGGCGATCTCAGTGCCCTGCCCATGCTCTCGGCCCTGCTGGCTCGGCTGCCGCAGAGCGCCCGCGGGGAGGCCTGGATCAGCGTGCCCAGTGAGGCGGATCGACAGCCGCTGGTGGTGCCGCCTGGCATACGGTTGCACTGGCTGACGGATACCAGCCCGGCGCAGTCGGGCTGGAGCCAGGCCCTGGCCCAGGCCGAGGTGCCCACTGAGCCGGTGTGCGTCACTCTGGCCGGGGAGGCCGGTGCCTTGCAGCAGGCCAGGCGTCAGCTCAAGGGGCTGGGGCTCATCACCCGCCCCCACAGCTATACCATCCCCTTCTGGCAGCTCTCCTACAGCGAAGAGGGCTTTCATGCCGAGCGGCATCGGCTGATGGATGTCGCCCAGGCGGAGGATGCGGTATGAACCAGGTGGAGAATGTCTATGAATAAGTGGCGAAAGGTCAGTGTTCTGACGCTGATGCTCGGTGTGCTGCTGGCCCATGCCTGCCAGAGCCGCCTGCATGCCGCCGAGTTGATCCAGGTCACCGATGCCCTGGGGCGCAGCGTCAGCCTGCCGGCCCAGCCCCAGCGCATCGTGGCCCTGGGGGAGCTGGATCTGGATTGTCTGCTGGCGTTGGGGATCCAGCCGGTGGCCACCACCGCCGGTCGCGGCCAGCTGGGTGTGGCCCACTACCTGCAGAGCCAGCGGTTGCCCGATGGCCAGCCGGTGAGCAGCCTGCCCCTGGTGGGCCTGTTCAGCCAGCCCTCGCTGGATAAGCTCATTCAGGTACGCCCGGATCTGATCCTCACCAGCAGCGTGCTGGATCCGCGGGTCCTGGCGCAGCTATCCCAGGTGGCACCGACCCTGTTCATTGCCAAGCCTGAAGAGCCCTGGAAGACGGTGTTCAGCCGCCTGGCCGGTTGGCTGGGCCGGGAGGAGACAGCCCAGGCCTTCCTGGCAGAGTATCAGGCCCGGGCTGGCGCCTTGCAGGCCCGCTGGGCAGATCGCGCTGATCGGCAGATCAGCATAGTGCGCTGGGATCCCAAGGGGCCCGGTTTCATGCAGGCCGACAGCTTCGCCAGCCTGGTGGCGCGGGATGCCGGTCTCAGCCGACCTGTTGCCCAGCAGGTGCCGGGGGTCAAGCATTCGCCGCCCCTGAGCCTGGAGGCCCTCTCCAGCCTGGATGGCGACTGGCTGTTCATGGGGGTACTGGATCCCAAGGGGCAGCAGGCCCAGACCCTGGATCAGCTGGCGAGCCAGCCGCTGTTTGCCCGCCTTAAGGCGGTGCAGGCAGGTCATCTGGTGCTGATGGACGGCTCCATGTGGACCAGTAACGGTGGCCCGTTGGCGGCCCTCGGCGTACAGCAGGATCTGGCGGCGGCCCTGGATGGCGCGGCGCCATGAGTCAGGCGTTGTGCTGGCCGAGTACGGCGTCGTTTGCCGGGAGGCCCTGGCTGCTGACCGGCGCTCTCGTGCTGGCCCCTGCCAGCCTGATGTTGCTGTCGCTGCTGTGTGGTGCGGGGGAGTGGACTATGGCACAGGCGCTGGACGGATTGCTGGGCCGACCTGTGCCGGAGGATCTGCAGCTGGTGATGAGCCAGTTGCGCTGGCCCCGCACCCTGGGAGCCTGGTTTATCGGCGCCCTGCTGGGGCTGGCGGCCACCCTGCTGCAGACCGCCACCCGCAATCCATTGGCGGAAACCGGCCTGTTGGGCATCAACGGCGGAGCGGCCCTGGGGGTGGTGCTGGGGCTGTTCTGCGGCCAGATAGTGCTGCCGTTGGATTATTTCCCCTGGGCCATGGCCGGTGCCCTGCTGGGCAACGCTTGCATACTGCTGCTCTTGCGCCGGGCTGGCCCCCGGGCCTCGCCCCTGCGCCTCATCCTGGCCGGCGCGGCCCTCTCCGCCACCTTCCAGGGCATCACCTCTGTGCTCTTGCTGTTCGATCAGAATGCCTATGACCAGTACCGCTTCTGGGTACTAGGGTCGCTGGTGGGGATCCGCTGTCCCATGGTGATCTGGCTGGCCGGCTTTGCCCTCATCGGTGGCCTGCTGGCCTGGGCCCTGGCCCGACCGCTCTGCGCCCTGCAGCTGGGCCAGGAGAGTGCCCGCGCCCTGGGCTATCGACCTGGCGTTATCCGGCTGCTGGTCAGCGCCCTGGTGGCTTGGCTGGCCGGCAGTGCCGTGGCGGTGGCCGGCCCCTTGCTGCTCATCGGTTTGCTGGGGGCCCTGTGCGCCAATGCCCTGCTGGGGCCGCGCCTGTTACCCCGTTTGGCCCTGAGTGCCTGGTTTGGTGGCCTGCTGCTGCTGGCGGCGGACATCGCCGCCCGCCTGGTGCTGCGGCCCTACGATCTGCCGGTGAGCCTACTGCTGGCCCTGCAGGGGGCCCCTGTGCTCATCGCCCTGGTGTGGCGCGCCCGGCTGCACTGGTAGCTCGGCCTCAGACATTAAGGAT
Organism: Pseudaeromonas paramecii; assembly: GCF_039540575.1. Lineage (NCBI taxonomy): Bacteria > Pseudomonadati > Pseudomonadota > Gammaproteobacteria > Aeromonadales > Aeromonadaceae > Pseudaeromonas > Pseudaeromonas paramecii. The sequence continues at coordinate 303,415 of NZ_BAABFC010000009.1, read as the reverse complement.
TTTCCATGTGGTATCAGAGTCGCACCGCCGGACTTGTCTGGCGACAGGGGGGCATGAGTCTGCGTCTGCCCCTGGGCGCCATGTTGTGGGCACTGGCGGGAGGCAGCCTGTTGTTGCTGCTGCTGGGATTGTGCCTGATGGCCGGGGATACCTGGCTGGCGCCGGCGGATCTGCTGAGCCTGTGGCGTGGCGAGGCGCCGCCCTGGTTGCGTCTGCTGGTGTGGGACATCCGCCTGCCGCGGCTCTTGACCGGGTTGGGGGTTGGCGCCGTGCTGGCCCTGGCGGGCTCATTGCTGCAGGCGGTGGCCCGCAATCCGCTGGCCACCCCGGATCTGCTGGGTATCAATCACGGCGCCCTGCTGGCGGTGCTGGCGGGGCTCTGGCTGGGCAATTCCCCCTTGTTGGGGGGGGCTCTGCTGGCCGGGTTGGGGGCCAGTGTGACCCTGCTGTTGCTGTTGCTGCTGTGTGGTCGGGGCTTGCAGGGGCATCGCCTGGTGCTGATGGGGCTGGGGCTGGGGATCGCCCTGCGGGCCGCCGGCGAGATGGTGATAACCCAGCTGCCCCTGCATCAGGCGGCCAGCGTCTACACCTGGAGCCTGGGCAGCCTGCTGGGCCGGGATTGGTCGGCGGTACAGCAGGTGTCCCTGGGGCTGGCTGTCTTATTGCCCCTGGCGCGCTGGCTGGGGCAGCCCCTGACCCTGCTGCGGTTTGAGCCGGCCCTGGCTCGCAGCCTGGGGGTGCGCCTGCTGCCGTTGCGCTGGCTGGCCCTGCTGCTGGCGGCGGCCTCGGCAGGCCTGGCCACCGCCCTGGCGGGGCCCATCGCCTTCGTGGCTCTGATGGCACCGGTGATCCTGCAGCGCCTGGCGCCGGGCACCCGACTGCCCCTGGTGCGCAGCGCCCTGCTGGGCGGTGCCACCGTCATGCTGGCCGATACCCTGGGGCGGGTGATACTGCCCCAGGGTGAGCTGCCGGTTGGTGTTATCTGTACCCTGCTGGGGGGGCCCTTCTTGCTGTGGCTGCTCTGGCAGGCGCCCCCCGACAAGGAGTAAGTCATGCAACTTGAGGTGTCTGAACTGCAACTGGGCTATGACAGGCTCATCGTAAAACGCCTATCCCTGAGTCTGTCCGCCGGCCAGTTGATGATCCTCATAGGTCCCAATGGCTGCGGCAAGTCCACCCTGCTCAAGTCCCTGGCGGGCCAGTTACCGCCCCAGCAAGGCGAGATCCGGCTCGATGGCACCCCCCTGACCGATTTCAGCCCCCGGGCCCTGGCCCGGCGCATCGCCTACCTGCCACAGAGCCCGCTGGCGCCCGATGGACTCAGGGTGCGGGATCTGGTGGCCTATGGCCGTCATCCTCACCAGGGCTTGTTTCGCCAGTGGTCGGCGGTGGACGAGGCGGCGGTGGAGCAGGCCCTGGCCGACACGGATCTCTCTGAGCTGGCGGATCGGCGGCTGGAGGCCATCTCCGGTGGACAGCGGCAGCGGGCCTGGCTGGCCCTGGCCCTGGCCCAGCAGGCGGATCTGCTGCTGCTGGATGAACCGGTGAGCATGCTGGATCTGGGGCATCAGCTGGAGGTGATGGAGCTGGTGCACCGCCTCAGCCGTCAGGGGCGGGCCATCATCATGGTGCTGCACGACTTGATGGCGGCCGCCCGCTATGCCGATGTGCTGGTGGCCATGCGGGACGGTCAACTGGTGGCGGCGGGTAAGCCGGCGGCGGTGCTGACCCCCGAGCGGGTGGCGGCCCTGTATGACGTGCAGGCCCAGATCTTGACTGCGCCGGGGGATGGCTCACCCGTGGTGGTGCCTGTGCTGGGGCAACGGTCGGAGATCCGGGTATGAACCGCTGGCAATGGCGTGGCGAACGGGTGCTGGTGACGGGTGGCGCGCAAGGCATAGGGGAGGCCGTGGTGACGGCGCTGCTGGCCGAAGGGCGACAGGTCATGGTCTGGGATCGGGATAAAAGCGCCTTGGATGGACTCAGCGAACGGCATGCCGGGGCAGGCTTGCAGGTGGCCGAGGTCGATATGGCGCAGTGGCCGGAGTTGGCTCCTCGGGTGGCGGAATTGGAGGCCTGTTGGGGCCCCATCGATTACTTGGTGAACGTGGCCGGGGTGCTGGCTATGGCGCCGGCCTTGTCGCTGACCCCGGAGCAGTGGCTACACAGCTTTGCCGTGAACACCCATGGGCCATTTTTCCACTCCCAGGCGGTGGGTGGCAGGATGGCGGCCCGCGGCGGCGGCGCCATAGTGACGGTGGGGTCGAACGCCGGGCGGACACCCAGGGTGCAGATGGCGGCATATGGCGCCAGCAAGGCGGCCACGCTCTCCTGGATGCGCACCCTGGGGCTGGAGTTGGCGGGCCAGGGGGTGCGTTGCAATCTGGTGTCGCCGGGGTCTACGGATACCCGGATGCAGCGTCAGCTCTGGCAGGATGAGTCAGGTCCGGCCCGCGTGATTGAGGGCTCCCTGGCGGATTATCGCCTCGGCATCCCCTTGGGTCGTCTGTGCCAGCCTGCACAGGTCGCGGATGCTGTGCTGTTCTTGCTGTCTGAGCAGGCGGCACAGATCACCTTGCATGATCTACGGGTGGATGGGGGCGCGACTCTGGATCAATAGTAAGTGATAATCACTCGCAAATGGATTGTTTCGAGCGCCGCTTCTGGTTAAAATCAATAATGATAACCAATATCATTAACAATAAAAGGATTTTAACCATGCGGATCCAACAACCCTCAATGACCCCGGTGGCCGCCGTGCTGCTGGGCCTGATCTACGGGGCGCCCGCCCTGGCCGACGACGACACTGCTTCCGAACTGGCCTCCGTGGTGGTGACTGCCTCCAATACCGAGCAAACCCTGGCCACGGCGCCGGCCACCGTCTCCGTCATCACCAGCGAACAGCTGGCCAAGGAGCCGGTGCGTGATTTGACCGAGGTGCTGAAGAAAGAGGCGGGCCTGTCCGTCAAGCGCAGCGGCAACCGCGACACCCTCGTCATGCGGGGCCTGGACAGCGCCTATGTGCTGATGATGGTGGATGGCCGCCGCATCGACTCCACCACGGGCGTGTTCCGCGGCAACGACTTCGATACCGGCTGGATCCCGCTCGAAGCCATCGAGCGGATTGAAGTGGTGCGGGGCCCCATGTCTTCACTGTACGGCTCCGATGCCATGGGCGGGGTGATCAACATCATCACCAAGGCGGTGCCGGATGAATGGCACACCAGCCTGCAGGGCAACACCACCTTCTCGGAAAACCGCAAGTCAGGGGATGCCGGGCAGGGCAGCTTCTACACCGCCGGCAAGGTCAGTGATACCGTCGGCCTGGCCCTTTACGGCAGCCTGGCCGAGCGCGAGGCCGATGATGATGACATCAATGCCTCCGGCGTGGATGGCCTGGATGCCATGCGCGACAAGTCGGTGGGCAGCAAGCTGAGCTGGCAGGCGGCCCCCAACCAGCGCGTTACCACCACCCTGGATTACAGCGACCGCTATCACGACTTCCAGCAGCTGGAGCGGGTGGCCGGCGAGATCCGTCACGATGGTCAGTGGGGCTTCGGTGACAGCAAGTTCAGCGTGCAGGCGGATCAGACCAAGAACAAGGTGGGTAACGTCAGCGGCAAGATCAACCCCAACAAGGCACAGAATCTGCTGTTCAACGGCAGCGTCGATCTGCCCTTGGATGTCGCCAACCAACTGCTGACCCTAGGCGGTGAGTGGCGTTACCAGTCACTGGATGACGACAGCAGCTTTGTCGGTCTGCCGGGTTCAGACAATTACGGCAATGTGGGCAGCGAGTCCGTCACCCAGTTCGCCCTGTTTGCCGAGGATGGCATCGGCCTGCGGGACGACCTTATCCTCACCCTGGGAACCCGGCTGGATAAGCACGAGAACTTCGGCAGCCACCTGAGCCCGCGGGCCTACCTCAACTGGCTGGTGGATGATCATTGGGTCATGAAGGGCGGTTGGGGTCAGGCCTTCAAGGCGCCGACCCTGTTGCAGAATAGCCCGAACTGGGGCTCCGCCTCCTGCGGCAGTGCCACCGCCGGCTGCTGGATCATCGGCAATCCCGATCTCAAACCGGAAACCTCCAACAGCTATGAGCTGGGCCTGCTGGCGGATTACAGCAACTGGGGGGGCGGCATTACCCTGTTCTACAACGATATCAAAGACATGATTGATATCACCAGCCGCACCAAGGACGTGAGCCTGGCACCGTCTTACGACAACTTCGTCGGCTTCCTGCCCGATGGCCGGCCCATCTTTGAATATCAGAACGTCTCCAGTGTCGAGACCAAGGGGGTGGAGCTGACCGGTCGCTACCGCTTTAGTGCGCGTTGGGACATGAACGCCAGCTACACCTACCTGGATGCCACCAACAAGAGCTACGACTACGATCTGCCGCTCGTTTACCGGCCGGAACACGAAGCCAATGCCACCGTGAACTGGGCCACCAGCGACACCCTCAAGAGCTTCGTCGGGGTCAGTTACACAGGTTCCCAGTACACCTCTGTGCCCACCACGGGCAAGAACATGGTGAAGAACGGCGGTTACACCACCTTCGACCTGGGTGCCAACTATCAGGTCACCCCCAGCACCAAGCTGGGCTTCGGTGTGCTGAACCTGACCGACAAGACCATAGAGGCCACTGCTTCCACCGATTTCAATCTGGAAGGGCGGCGCTACTACGCCAGTTTCAACACCCAGTTTTAAGGGGGACCCAGGTTCTATCGAGCCCAGGTTCCATTTAGCAAAGATCCATCTAGCAAAGTTCCATCCACGCAAAACCGTTTGCCGGGGCCTAGCCCCGGCTTTTTTTTGCCAATTTTGCCGCCTCCAACGGCACTGAGATAAAAGTGTCATCTTGTCGGCGTAACCTCGGCAGGTTTGCAAACCCCGGTGGTATGAAGGAGAAACCATGATGCGGTTACTGTGGGCCTTGTTGTTAAGCGGTATGACCCTCTCTAGTCAGGCGGCGCAGTTGCGTCTGCCCGACTCCTGGCAGTTGCTGGCCCTGATGCCGCGCCAGAGTTTTGCCAGTCATGGGGTGGCGCTGGCCCCCGGCGAGTATCAGTTGTTGGTACGCTACGAGGGGGTAATACCGGCGCGCAGCAGCAGCGATTTTGATGAGACCTTCCGCTCGCAACCTCTGCGGGTGCGGGTGCAGATCCTGGGCGATGGCCAGTTGCAGATCATGGAACCCGCGTTGGCCGATGGGCCGGCCATGGCGGCGTTTGCCAAGGCGCCCCGGGTCACGCTGACCGGTGAAGCGGGGCAACTGCTGGATCAGCAGCCGGTGCCGCTCAAGGGCTTCGTGCTGGGTACCGATTACCAGGCCCTGCTGGAAGAGCAGCTGGCCCTGGCGGGCGCCCACCTGTCCGCAAGTCCGGTGGCAACCACCACGGCCGTGGCGGCCACGGCGACGCCCAGTGTCTCCGCGACGGTATCCAGTCCGGCGGGGGCCGTCAGCGAGGCCGAGCTGCAACGGCTGTTCCTGCAGGCGGATCCGGCGCTGCGCAAGCGCTTCGTCAGCTGGGCCATCGGTCAGCTTTGATGGTTGATTCGGCCATGAAAAAGGCGCCACACGGCGCCTTTTTTATTGGGGCGGCTGCCGGTTAGTCGACCGGATAGAGACAGCCCAGGATGGCCGGGCGTTTGGCGCCGGTGACCGCCGGCAGGTTGCCGGTCTGCCGGTTGATGAAGCACTTGGCCAGCCAGGCGAAGGCGATGGCCTCCACCCAGTCCGGATGTAGCCCCAGGGCTTCGGTGCTGTCCAGCTGCCAGCCGGGCAGCATCTCGTACAGCCGCAGCATCAGGGCGCGGTTGTGGATGCCGCCACCACAGATAAACAGCTCGGCCGCCTGGCCTTCGGCCTGGGGCAGCAGGGCATCCACTATGGTGCGGGCGGTGAACTCCAGCAGGGTGCGCTGCACGTCCTCGGGCCGCAGGGGCGGGCGCTCCGCCAAAAACAGCTCCAGCCAGGCCAGGGTGAAGGTCTCCCGGCCCGTGCTCTTGGGGGCAGACTGGGCCAGGAAGGGGTGCTTCATCAGGCGCCCCAGTAAGTCCTCACTGACAAAGCCGCTGGCGGCCCAGCCGCCCTGGGGGTCATAACTGCCGCCCTTGTGCTTGCGGTACCACAGATCCATCAAGGTGTTGCCCGGCCCGGTGTCGAAGCCCAGCACCTGATCGTCCCGGCCCGGCAACACAGAGATGTTGGCGATGCCGCCGATGTTGAGGATGAAGCGCAGCTTGCCCGGCGCGCCGAATACCGCCTGATGGAAGGCGGGCACCAGAGGCGCCCCCTGGCCGCCCAGGGCCACATCCTTCATGCGAAAATCGCAGATGACGTCGATGCCGGTTTCCACCGCCAGGCGGGCGCCGTGGCCGATCTGCAGGGTGAAACCCTGTTCGGGACGGTGGCGTATGGTCTGACCGTGGGAACCGATGGCCCGCACCTGTTCGGGGCGATAGGGCCCCTTGGCCAGCAGGGCCTTCACCGCCTGGGCAAAGTGAATGGCCACCAACTGATCCATGCGGCCGAGCCGGTCTATCTCGTTAGCGCCGGGGGTGCAGAGTTCATGCAACCGGTTCACCACTGGCACCGGCCAGCGCTGGCCATGGGTGGCCAGCAGGGTAGGGGTGTCACCGTCGAACTGCACCAGGGCGGCGTCTATGCCATCCATGCTGGTGCCGGACATCAGGCCTATGTAGAGATCCATGGTTTATCTGTCCTCCGCGGGGCGGACCTGGGCCAGGCGCCCGGGTTCCACCAGGGCCAGGCGGGCCAGCAGGCTATGAGCCCGCAGCTTGAAGTCGTTCAGAGGCTGGCCGGAGAGCGGGGTGGCTTCCGGCAGCGCGACGGTTTTGGGGTTCTTGTGCACCCCGTCCACCAAAAATTCGTAGTGCAGGTGCGGGCCTGTGACCCGTCCCGTGCCTCCCAGGCGGCCTATGGTCTGCCCCTGTTTGACGCGCTGACCCACCTTGACCTCCCGCTGGCTCAGGTGCAGGTACTTGGTGGTGTAGCGGCCACTGTGGCGGATGAAGACGAAATTGCCGTTGAGGCCATTGTAGCTGCTGGCGCTCACCACCCCATCGCCGGCCGCCATGATGGGGGTGCCCACCGGGGCGCCGTAGTCGATGCCGTTATGGGGGCGGACAAGGCCCGTCACCGGGTGCTTGCGTCTGGGATTGAAGTTGGAGGTGATGTAGCGGAAGTTCACCGGCGCCCGCAGGAAGCCCTTGCGCATGGCCTTGCCCTGAGGGCTGTAGTAGTGGCCATCCCGGTGGCGCACCGCCAGGTAGCGCTGCCCCTGGTTGATAAATTCGGCCGCCAGGATTTTACCTGTGCTGAGCTTCTCGTCATCCCGGTACAGCTCCTCGTAGATCAGGCTGAAGCTGTCACCGGGTTGCAGATCCTGGGCAAAGTCGATGTCCCAGGCAAAGATGTTGGCCAGCCCCAGGATCAGGCTGTTGTTGAGGCCGGCGGTCTGGCCCGCCTCCCAGAAGCTGCTGTCGATGGTGCCCTGGGCGATCTGCTGGCGGCGCTCCAACTTGATCTTCTCCACCCGGCAGGCAAAGCCGTCGCGGGCCTGTTCGACCCAGAGGATCTCATCCAGTCCCATGGGGTAGGAGAGGGCCTGCAGGGCGCCCTCGTCGTTCTGATAGAAGGTGATCTCCTCGCCGGGCTTCAGGCGGATCAGGCTCTCCACCTCTTCGCCGGAGTCCAGCACCTGGTGCAAGGTGGCGGGATCGAAGCCGGCGCGCTGGAACAGCTCCGCCAGGTTGTCGCCATTGCGTACCTTTAAGGTCTCGCCCTGCAGGCCGGGGGGGGCCTCGTCCGGTTCATCGGGCTCCACCTCGCCGAGGCGATGGCCCGATGCGGCTGGGTTGGTCTGGGGCAGGGCTGTGGTGGCCCGGGTGGCTTCCACCTTCTCCAGCGGCCAGAGCAACAACAGCAGGATCAGACTGCCCAGCAGCAATATGAGACGACGGTGCCAGAGGGGCAGCAGGGTAAGGGAGTGCCAGAATGCCATGGGAAAAGGGCGGTCTCGTTGTAAAAAGAGGTGAAGGCAAGAAGACGGCGCCCAGTTTACAGTCTTTCCAAGGGGCGTGCCATTGCCGTAAGATGAGCGGGTTTTTTTATCAATTTGACGGAGTAGAAATCATGTCCCAGCTGGAAACCGCGCTGGCGGAGATCAAGCGCGGCGCCGAAGAGATACTGGTGGAAGAGGAGCTGATTGCCAAGCTCAAAGAGGGGCGTCCCCTGCGCATCAAGCTGGGCATGGATCCCACCGCACCGGATATCCACCTGGGCCACACCGTCATCCTCAACAAGCTGCGCACCTTCCAGGATCTTGGCCACGAGGTCATCCTGCTGATCGGTGACTTCACCGCCCTGGTGGGGGATCCTTCCGGCAAGAACGCCACCCGGCCGCCCCTGTCCGAAGCGGCGATCCAGGAAAACGCCAAGACCTACGCCGAGCAGGCATTCAAGATCCTGGATCCGGCCAAGACCCGCATCGAATACAACTCCAGCTGGCTCAAGGAGCTGGGCGCCACCGGCATGATCAAGCTGGCGGCCAAGCAGACGGTGGCCCGCATGCTGGAGCGGGACGACTTCAAGAAGCGCTACGCCGGCGGCCAGTCCATCGCCATCCACGAGTTCCTCTACCCCCTGCTGCAGGGCTACGACTCGGTGGCCCTGAAGGCGGATGTGGAGCTGGGTGGTACCGATCAGAAGTTCAACCTGCTGATGGGCCGCGAGCTGCAAAAAGACGCCGGCATGGCCACCCAGTGTGTGCTGATGATGCCGCTGCTCGTCGGCCTCGACGGCGTCAAGAAGATGTCCAAGTCTGCCGGCAACTACATAGGCGTGCACGATGCCCCCAGCGAGATGTTCGGCAAGATCATGTCCATCAGTGATGATCTGATGTGGAGCTACTACGAGCTGCTCTCCTTCCGCCCGCTGGCGGAGATCAACGGCTTCAAGGCCGGGGTTGCAGATCAGAGCCTCAACCCGCGGGATGTGAAGATCTGGCTGGCCAAGGAGATCATCGCCCGCTATCACGACCAGGCGGCGGCCGAGGCGGCCCACGAGGACTTCACCCAGCGCTTCTCCAAGAACGCCATCCCCGACGAGATGCCGGAGCTGACCATTGCCGCCGGTGCCGACGGTATGGCCGTGGCCAACCTGTTGAAAGAGGCTGGCCTGGTGGAGACCACCTCCGAGGCCCTGCGCATGATCAAGCAGAACGCCGTCAAGTGTGATGGTGCGGTGGTGACCGACGGCAAGCTGCAGGTGACCGCCGGCACCGCCGTCTGGCAGGTGGGCAAGCGCAAGTTTGCCCGCATCACCCTGGCCTAAGCTTGTTGCCCTTATATAAAGAAGAACCCGCCGATTGGCGGGTTTTTTTATCGGCGGCTTCAGCCGGGAAAGGGCGGCTCGCTGCCTAATTCCTCCTGGCAGGCCTGCAGGAAGCGCTCCAGGCCGGTGGAGGTGTGCTTCTGCTTGTGGCGCACCAGATACAGGGTACGCTGCAACGGGGGCAGGGCGGTGTGCAGCTCGGTGAGCAGGCCGGCAGCTATGGCCTCCTCCACCACCCGCCGGGAGAGACAGCTGATGCCGTCGCTGTGGCGCACCGCCTGCTTGATGGCCTCGGAGTCCCCCAGCTCCAGCATCACATCCAGCTGACCCAGTTGCGGCAGCAGCTGATGCTCGATTACCTCCCGGGTGCCGGAGCCGCTCTCCCGCAGTATCCACTGGGCCTCCGCCAGTTGGCTGAGTGAGAGGCGCTTGCCGGCCAGGGGATGACCGGCCCGGGCAAACAGTACCAGCTCGTCCTGCAGCCAGGGGCAGGCTTCCAGATCCGCCTGCTGACAGGGGCCTTCGATGAAGCCGATGTCCACATCGAAGTTGCTTAACGCCTGTATGATGTCGCGGGTGTTGGCCACCTGCAGGGTCAGCTGCACCTTGGGGTTGTGCTGCTGGTAGCGGGTGAGCAGGGCCGGCAGCAGGTAGTTGCCTATGGTGCTGCTGGCCCCCAGGTTCAGGGTGCAGCGACCGCCCAAAAACAGCCGCTCTATCTCTTTGCCCTGTTCCAGCAGGGCCAGGGCATAGGGATAGAGCATCCGGGAGTTTTCATTCAAGATCAAACGTTTACCTGCTCGCTCGAACAGTTTGGCGTCCAGTTGTGTCTCCAGTTCCTGCAGGGCGGAACTGACCGCCGATTGGGAGAGGGCCAGCTCCTTGGCGCCCTGGGTGGTGGATTGGGTACGGGCCACCGCCAGGAAGACTTGCAGTTGTCGCAGGGTAATGTGCATGGCGTTATCGAATTTACCGGTTAGGGATATGCATATTATCCGTTTTTCATCTTGATGGGATGCCCCTAGTATGCCGTCATCGCATGGGCCCAGGCCCGTCCACCCAGATCACGATTATCACGGTTATCACGATAAGGAGTCGTCATGAGTCATCCGCTGTCCCTGTCCAAAGACAAGATCAAGATCCTGCTGCTTGAAGGGGTACACCCGGTGAGCGTGGAGCAGTTCGCTGCCGCCGGTTACAAGAACGTGGAATACCTCAAGGGCTCCCTGGATGAGGCGGAACTCGTCGAGAAGATCAAGGACGTGCATTTTCTGGGTATCCGCTCCCGCACCTTCATCACCGAAACCGTGCTGGCGGCCGCCGACAAGCTGGTGGCCATCGGCTGCTTCTGCATCGGTACCAACCAGGTGGATCTGGATGCCTGCGAGAAGCGCGGTATCCCGGTATTCAACGCCCCCTTCTCCAACACCCGTAGCGTGGCGGAGCTGGTGACCGGCGAAATCATGGTGCTGCTGCGCGGCGTGCCCACCAAGAGCGCCAAGGCCCACAAGGGCATCTGGGACAAGAGCGTGGGCCGGGCGGTGGAAGTGCGCGGCAAGAAGCTGGGCATCATCGGCTATGGCCACATCGGTACCCAGCTGGGCATCATCGCCGAGAGCCTGGGGATGCGGGTCTACTACTACGACATCGAGAACAAGCTCTCCCTGGGTAATGCCGTGCAGGTGCCGACCTTAAACGATCTGCTGGCCATGGCCGATGTGGTGAGCCTGCACGTACCGGACACCCTGGATACCCGCAACATGATCCGCGCCGAGCAGCTGGCCATGATGAAGCCCGGTGCCATCCTGATCAACGCCGCCCGCGGCACTGTGGTGGACATCGACGCCCTGACCGAGGCCCTGAAGAGCGGCCATATCGGCGGCGCGGCCATCGACGTGTTCCCGGAAGAGCCGGCCACCAATGCCGATCCCTTTGTCTCCCCGTTGCAGGGGCTGGATAACGTCATCCTGACGCCGCACATCGGGGCCTCCACCCTGGAAGCTCAGGAAAACATCGGGATCGAGGTGGCCAACAAGCTGACCAAGTACTCTGACAACGGCTCCACCCTGACCGCGGTGAACTTCCCGGAAGTGTCGCTGCCGGAGCACCGTCAGGCCACCCGTCTGCTGCACATCCACCGCAACCAGCCGGGCGTGCTCAGACAGATCAACCATGCCTTCTCCGAGGCCAACATCAACATCGCCGCCCAGTATCTGCAGACCACCGCCGAAATCGGCTATGTGGTGCTGGATGTGGAGACCGACCAGAGCGACAAGGCGCTGGAGATGCTCAAGCAGATCGACGGCACCATCCGTGCCCGTCTGCTTTACTAAGCCAGCCGGCAGGTCACCCGAGGGCAGCGAAAGCTGCCCTTTTCATTTTGCGCAAAGATCCAGCGATTCAGTAACCAAGTGTTTCCCGCCCTTTGCGGCCAGGCCCACCGGGCGTAGACTGAGCCGGCGTTTGACGCACATTCTCAGGGCGGGGTGCAATTCCCCACCGGCGGTGATCCCGACCAGGCCATTGGCCGAACCGGGTAAGCCCGCGAGCGCCAGCCCCAGGCTGGGTCAGCAGATCTGGTGAGACTCCAGAGCCGACGGTCATAGTCCGGATGAAAGAGAATTCTTGCCGCAGCCGCTGTGCTGCCACTCGGCCTTGGCCGTGCCTTCTCTCATGCCCTGATTCTGGTAACTTTTTTGAGGATCCTTACCATGAGTCAGTCTCTGCTTAGTCAATTTGGTGATGCCCATACCCGGGTACGTTTAGCCCTGGCCGCCCTGCGGCGCGGTGATGGGGTGCTGGTGGTGGACGATGAGGATCGGGAGAACGAAGCCGACTTCATCTTCGCCGCCGAGCACCTGACGGTGCCCCAGATGGCCATGATGATCCGCGAGGGCAGCGGCATCGTCTGCCTCTGCCTGCCGGATGACACCTGTCGTGCCCTGGAATTGCCGCAGATGGTCAGCCACAACGGCAGCCGTAACCAGACCGCCTACACCGTCTCCATCGAAGCCAAGGAGGGGGTCACCACAGGGGTGTCGGCCCAGGACCGCGTGACCACCATCAAGACCGCCATAGCGCCGAATGCCAAGCCCGAGGATCTCTCCCGCCCCGGCCATGTGTTTCCGCTGCGGGCGGTACCCGGCGGCATATTGCAGCGTCGCGGCCATACCGAGGCGGCGGTGGAGCTGGCCCGGCTGGCGGGGCTGCGGCCGGCGGGGGTGATCTGCGAGCTGACCCTGGCCGACGGCACCATGGGCCGGCTGCCCGAGGCGGTCGCCTTTGCTCAGGAGCACGGCATGCTGGTGCTGTCCATCGAGGATCTGGTGAGCTATTTGACGGCACAGCTGGCCGAGGCCAGCTGACGTTGTCCCGACCGCTGTAAACCAAGAGGCCACCGACAGGTGGCCTCTTGCGTTACTGGCTTATTGTGACGAGGTCTCTTTCACCAGACGGTATTGCAGTACCCTGTGGTTGGCCCGCAGCACCAGATCGCCCCGGTACATGGTGACCTTGGGATCGTTGCTCAGCACCTCAGTGATGCTCTGCTCATAGCGGTCAAGCTCGGCAGGGCAGATCTTCATGGTGGTGCTCAGGTTCTCGAAGGTCAGCACGCCGGCTTCGAACTTGCCCTGGCCAAACACCCGGTTGCAGCCGGCCATGCCGCTGACCATGTAGTTGCGATCCACGTCGAGCCGCTGGGCGGGCTTGAGCCTGGGCACCTTGACGGCGTCGATGGCAAACAGCTCCCAGTGATTGTAGAAGGTGGGGACCTTGGGCTGGGATGCCTGGTTGGAGGCAGGAGCCTGACAGCCGGCCAGCACCAGCAGCAGGGACAGCAGGACAAGACGCACGTTGACTCTCCGATAGAAAAAATCCGCGCTAGTGTGCCTCAAATCCCGGTGGGACAGCAGACCCCGCAGAAAAAAAAGATAAAAAAAGAGCTCCTTTCGGAGCCCTTCTTCTCATCGTTCACGCCGGCTTATTGATGGAACATGGCGGAGATGGATTCTTCGTTGCTGATGCGGCGGATGGCCTCGGCCAGCATGGGGGCCAGGGTCAGCTGCTTCACCTTGCCCACGGCCTTGATGGCATCGGACAGCGGGATGGAGTCGGTGATGATCACCTCGTCGATCACGGAGTCGGCAATGTTCTGGGCGGCATTGCCGGAGAACACAGGGTGGGTGGCATAGGCAAACACCCGACGGGCACCGCGCTCCTTGAGGGCTTCGGCGGCCTTGCACAGGGTACCACCGGTGTCGATCATGTCGTCGACAATGATGCAGTCGCGGTCCTTGACGTCACCGATCAGGTGCATGACCTGGGAGACGTTGGCGCGGGGACGACGCTTGTCGATGATGGCGATGTCGGTATCGTCCAGCAGCTTGGCGATGGCACGGGCGCGCACCACACCACCGATGTCCGGCGAGACCACCACGGGATCGTGCAGCTCACGGGCCTTCATGTCTTCGATCAGCACTGGGCTGCCAAACACGTTGTCCACCGGTACGTCGAAGAAGCCCTGAATTTGTTCGGCGTGCAGATCCACGGTCAGCACACGGTCAACCCCGACGCTGGACAGGAAGTCGGCCACTACCTTGGCGGTGATGGGCACCCGGGCGGAGCGGACACGACGGTCCTGACGGGCATAACCGAAGTAGGGGATCACAGCGGTGATCCGGCCTGCAGAGGCGCGACGCATAGCATCCACCATGACAATCAGTTCCATCAGGTTGTCATTGGTGGGAGCACAGGTGGATTGGATGATAAAGATGTCGCCGCCGCGTACATTCTCGTTGATCTGTACGCTGATTTCGCCGTCGCTGAAGCGGCCGACAGCGGCGCTGCCGAGCTTGCTAAAGAGACGATCTGCGATTTTCTGGGCCAGTTCCGGTGTGGCGTTACCGGTAAACAGCTTCATGTCAGGCACGGTATTAACCTCTGGGTTGCGTCCTGTGGGGGGTCAGGCGGGGGCCATCCAAGACCACAAGGGGGGGCGGAAACTTGACATGCGTCAAGCACAAACGGGTTGCAAACCGGAGCGAAGGGGTGATAGGTTTACCCCTTGTGCTACAAACCCCTGTAGCCAATTCGGCGCATTTGCCAAGACTTTCCGGGCCGCCGATTCCGTTTCAAACTCCGCAAAAACGCAAGCGCCGGTCCCCGTCATTCTTGACGGCGCGTATTCTAGCAACCAGCTCAGCGCATTGGCAACCTCGGGGTGGCGCTTTTTAACCAGCTCCTGGCAATCGTTTTTCCAGTCCATTTCCTGCAGTGTCGCCCAGCTGTATTTGGGGGTGTCCCGCGGCAGTTCCGGATCCGTGAAGATGGCGGCGGTGGAGACATGCACCGGCGGCACCAGCACCAGGTACCACTTCTGCGGTACCGTCACCGGCTGCAGCTTTTCGCCCACCCCTTCGGCAAAGGCGGCGTGACCTCGCACAAACACAGGTACGTCGGCCCCCAGCTGGCGGCCCAGCTCGGCCAGCGTCTCGTCATCCAGCTTGAGATCCCACAACCGATTGAGCGCCACCAGGGTCGTGGCGGCATCCGAGCTGCCGCCGCCGATGCCGCCGCCCATGGGCAGTCGCTTGTCCAAGGTGATGGTGACCCCCAGGGGGCGGGACTGGCTGGCCTTGAGCAGGGCCGCCGCCCGGTAGATGAGGTTCTGCTCCAAGGGCACGCCGGGCAGGGCCGGCTCGAGGCGGATGGCATCGGACTCGTCCACGGCAAAGCTCAGCCAGTCGCCATGATCGAGAAAGATGAACAGGGTCTGCAGCTCATGGTAGCCATCGGCCCGGCGGCCGTTGATGTGCAGGAAGAGGTTGAGCTTGGCCGGTGCCGGCCAGCGGGTCGGCAGCGTCATGGTTGCAGGTTCCATTGGTTGATCATGAGCTTCAAGCGGGTGTCCGGCCCCTTGAGATCCAGGCGCGTCGGCAGCCGCAGCTCCCCCTGGCCCGAGGTCTGGCTGGCGAACTCCTGGTAGGTCAGCTGCCACTGGTTGTCCTGCACCCAGGCCAGCTGGCCATCCTGGCTCAGGCCATACTGGGCGGCGCCCGGCAGCCCCTTGATCCAGGTGGGCAGTTCGTCGATGGGCAGCAGCCAACCGGTGAGGCGGTAGATGAGCAGCGCCGGATCGTTGGAGACATGCTCCTTGCCGTCCTCGTCGGTCAGCAGGATGCGGTTGCCCTGACGGCTCAGCTCCAGCACCCGGGTGCCCAGCACGGTAGAGAGGTTCAGGCGGTAGTCGTCACCGTTTTGCTGCCAGAACAGGCGCAACGAGCCCTTCTTCTTGGCGGTGACGATGGCCAGCTTGCCGTTGAGGCTCCACTGGGTCAGGGCTTCCACCCGTGGACGTTGGGCCTCCCATTGCTGGGCGCTGTAGTGGGGGACGGGTTGCTGACAGGCGGTCAGCAGCAGGCTCAGGGCCAGCAGAACGTAGCGAAAGATGGACACGGCACCTCCAGGACAAGAGGCGGACAGTATAGGCCCAGGCCCTCGGCTTTCAAACCCTGCCGCTTTTTCGGTAGAATGGCCGCTCAACGGTTATTTGCGCGGTAAACTCCCTCTTTTCATGCAATTGCTTGTGCTCGGCGTCAATCACACCTCGGCCTCCCTCTCGTTGCGGGAGCGGCTGACCTTTGGCCCCGAGATGCTCAGCGACGCCCTGCCGGCCCTGTTGGCCCAGCCGGGGGTGGCCGAGGCGGCCATTCTGTCCACCTGCAACCGCACCGAATTGTACTGCTGCGTGCAGGCCGGGGCGGCGGAGGGGGTGCGGCGCTGGCTGGGAGAATACCAGAAGGTCAACGCCGCCGAGCTGGAACCGGCGCTCTACCAGCACCTGGATGGGGAGGCGGTGCGCCACCTGATGCGGGTGGCCTGTGGCCTAGACTCGCTGGTGCTGGGGGAGCCGCAGATCCTGGGGCAGCTCAAGCAGGCCCTGGCCTCGGCCCGGGAGCAAGGTGCCATCCGGGCGCTGCTGGGTCGGCTGCTGGATCGCACCTTCAGCGTGGCCAAGCGGGTGCGCACCGAAACCGGCATCGGCGCCCACGGCGTGTCGGTGGCCTATGTGGCGGTGAGTCTGGCCCGGCAGATCTTCGCCGATCTGGCCAAGCTCAGGGTGCTGCTCATCGGCGCCGGTGAGACCATTGAGCTGGTGGGCAAGCACCTGGTGGCCCAGGGGGCCACTGGGCTGACGGTGGCCAACCGCACCCTGGCCCGGGCCCAGGCGGTGGCCGGGGAGTGGGGGGCCGATGTGATCACCTTGAACGAGATCCCCGAGGTGCTGCCCCAGGTGGATCTGGTGATCAGCTCCACCGCCAGCCCGCTGCCCATTCTGGGCAAGGGCCTCGTCGAGCGAGCCCTCAAGCAGCGGCGCCACCGACCCATGCTGCTCATCGATCTGGCGGTGCCCCGGGATGTGGAACCCGAGGTGGCCGAGCTGGCGGATGCCTACCTGTATGCGGTGGACGATCTGCAGTCCATCATCGAAGAGAATCAGAGTTCCCGTCTGCAGGCCGCCCGTCAGGCAGAGCTTCTGATCGGGGAGGCGCGGGATGATTTCATGGCCTGGTTCGCCGGCCTGGACTCCCAGGTGCTGATCCGCCGCTTTCGCGATCAGGGCGAACGCTGGCAGCAGCAGGAGCTGGCCCGGGCGCTGCAGGCCCTGGCTCAGGGGGAGGCGCCGGCCGAGGTGCTCTCTGGCCTGGCTCATCGCCTCACCCACAAGTTGCAACACCATCCTACCGCGGCCTTGCGCGAGGCGGCCCAGCGGCAGGATAGCGAGGCGCTGGCCCTGTTGAGCCAGGCCCTGGGACTGGAGTCCCATTAGCCCCATTTTTCGGGTACGACCCGACCCTATCGAGACCAAGAGACGATGAAAGCATCCGTGATCCGCAAGCTGGAAGGCTTGATGGAGCGTTACGAAGAAGTGCAGGCCCTGCTGGGCGAACCCGATGTGGTGAGCGATCAGGAGCGGTTTCGCAACCTGACCCGGGAGTATGCCCAGCTCGAAGAGGTGGTGCTGGGTTTTCGCGCCTATCAGCAGGCCCAGGCCGATCTGGATGCCATTGAGGAGATGCTCAATGGTGACGACGCCGAGATGAAGGCCATGGCCCAGGAAGAGCTGGCGCCGGCCAAGGAACAGCTGGAACAGCTGGCCCAGCAGCTGCAGATCCTGCTGCTGCCCAAGGATCCCAAGGATGACAGCAACTGCTTCCTGGAAATCCGCGCCGGGGCCGGTGGCGACGAGGCGGCCATCTTCGCCGGCGACATGTTCCGCCTCTACTCCCGTTATGCCGAGCGTTGCGGCTGGCGGCTGGAGCTGGTGAGTGCCAACGAGGGGGAGCACGGCGGCTTCAAGGAAGTCATCGCCCGGCTCGAAGGCGACAAGGTCTATGGCCGCATGAAGTTCGAGTCCGGTGGCCACAGAGTGCAGCGGGTGCCGGAAACCGAATCCCAGGGCCGCATCCACACCTCCGCCTGTACCGTCATGGTGATGCCGGAGATCCCCGAGGCGCAGATGCCGGACATCAACCCGGCGGATCTGCGCATCGACACCTTCCGCGCCTCCGGTGCCGGCGGACAGCACATCAACAAGACCGACTCGGCCATCCGTATCACCCACCTGCCCACCGGCCTGGTGGTGGAGTGTCAGGATGAGCGCTCCCAGCACAAGAACCGCGCCAAGGCCATGGCGGTGCTGGCCGCCCGTCTGGAGCAGCTGGAAGAAGACAAGCGGCGGGCCGCCGAGGCGGATGTCCGCCAGAGCATTTTGAGCTCAGGTGATCGCTCCGACCGGATCCGCACCTACAACTACCCCCAGGGCCGGGTGAGCGATCACCGCATCAACCTGACCCTGTATCGCCTGGCCGAGGTGATGGAAGGGGATCTGGACTGCCTGCTGCAGCCCCTCATCCAGGAATACCAGGCGGATCAGCTGGCCAATCTGTCGGAAGGCTATTGATGCGCATCGACGCCGCCCGGGCCTGGCTCATGGATCAGCTGGTGCACAGTGAGTCGGCGGCGCTGGATGCCGATTGCCTGCTGTGTGCCGTGTTGGACTGCAGTCGAACCTATCTGTTCACCTGGCCGGAGCGCGAGCTCGATGCCGCACAGTGGGCGCGGCTGCAGGCATTGGCGGCGCGGCGGGTGGCGGGCGAGCCGGTGGCCCATCTGCTGGGCCGGCGGGAGTTCTGGTCGTTGCCCCTGATGGTGGACGCCAGCACCTTGATCCCGCGTCCGGATACCGAGGTGTTGGTGGAGCAGGCCCTGGCGCGCCTGCCGGTTGACGGCACCGAGCCTGTGCTGGATCTGGGGACCGGCACAGGTGCCATCGCCCTGGCCATCAAGTCCGAGCGCCCTGCTCGCCCCGTGTGGGCGGTGGAGTTCAGTGAGGCGGCGCTGACGTTGGCCCGTCGCAACAGTGCGGCGCTGAACCTGCCGCTGGAATTGCGCCAGGGTAGCTGGTTTGGCCCGCTGGCCGGCCAGCGCTTTGCCCTGATTGCCAGCAACCCCCCCTATATCGATGGGGCGGATCCCCACCTGGCCCAGGGCGACGTGCGCTTTGAACCCGCCAGCGCCCTGGTGGCACAGGAACAGGGACTGGCGGATCTGCGCCACATCATCCAGCTTGCGCCGGATCACCTGCTGCCCGGCGGCTGGCTCTTGCTGGAGCACGGTTGGCAGCAGGGCATGGCGGTGCGGCAACTGCTCAGCGCGCGGGGCTTCGTGCAGGTTGAAACCTGTCGGGACTATGGCGACCAGGAGCGGGTCAGCCTGGGCCAATGGCCGGCCACCGACGATCTCCTACGGGAGGTGCCATGTATCTGACCGAACAGCTGGATCTGGAGAGCGAGGATCTGGCGCAGCTGGCCTTGCTGGCCGCCGAAGATATCGGCCAGTTGGGGCGGCTGCCGGCGGCCATGCAGGCCCTGGCGGCCTTGCGGGCCGAGCTGCTGCCGCCCTTGCTGATGCTGCCCGGTGCCCTGCGTTGGGAGGCCCTGGTGAGCCGCTTCTACGGCGAGCTGGGCTTTGGCGGCGATTGGCGGGCCTTCTACACCCTGGATCACAGCCTGCTGGATCGGGTCTTGCTGCGGCGGCAGGGCATACCCGTGACCCTGGGGATACTGCTGATCCATCTGGGACGTCGGCTTGGACTCTCGGTGGCGGGGATCTGCTTTCCGGGTAACTTCCTGCTGCGACTCGACGGCGAGCGGCCCGTCTATTTCGACCCCTTCGAAGGGCGGTCCTTGAGCCGGGCCGAATTGCAGCTGCGTCTACGGGGCGCCCTGGGGGATCTGGCTAGGCTTGAGGCCAAGCACCTCAAGCCAGCCAGCCAGCGGGAGATACTGCAGCGGCTCATCAACGTCAGCAAGTCCGCCGCCCTGGCGCAACAGGCTCATGCCGAGGCGTTGCGCAGCTGTCAGCTGCTGCTGACGCTGGACCCGGACGATCCCTATGAACGGCGGGATCGCGGTTTTATCTACGAACAACTGGACTGTCCGCATCAGGCAGCGGAAGATTTTCGCCACTTCATCAAGCACTGCCCGGCGGATCCGCTGGCAGACTTGCTCAAGGGGCAGGTATCGCGGTTGGCAGAGCTGCCGCAGGTTATTCATTAAGGAGGCATCCAGGATGCAAAAGGTCGTCACCCTCGACAATGGGATCAAGGTAGCCAACGATCAGCCCTTCGTGCTGTTTGGCGGCATGAACGTGCTGGAGTCGCGGGATCTGGCCCTGCGCATCTGCGAGCGCTATGTGGAAGTTACCAGCAAGCTGGGCATCCCTCTGGTGTTCAAGGCCAGCTGGGACAAGGCCAATCGCTCCTCCGTGCACTCCTATCGGGGGCCTGGGCTGGAGGAGGGGCTGAAGATCTTCGAGGAGATCAAGCGCACCTTCCAGGTTGCTCTCATCACGGACGTGCACGAGCCGCACCAGGCCAAGCCGGTGTCCGAGGTGGTGGATGTGCTGCAGCTGCCGGCCTTCCTGGCCCGCCAGACGGATCTGGTCGAGGCTCTGGCCCGTACCGGCAACGTGATCAACGTGAAGAAGCCCCAGTTCCTCAGCCCGGGTCAGGTGAAGAACATAGTCGAGAAGTTTGCCGAGTGTGGTAACGAGCGGGTGATCCTGTGCGAGCGCGGGGTGAACTTTGGCTATGACAACCTGGTGGTGGACATGCTGGGCTTTGGCGTGATGAAGCAGGCCAGTGGCGGCTCACCGGTGATCTTCGATGTGACCCATGCCCTGCAGTGCCGCGATCCCCTGGGGGCGGCCTCCGGTGGCCGCCGCGAGCAGGTGGCCGAGCTGGCCCGCGCCGGCATGGCGGTGGGGCTGGCGGGTCTGTTTATCGAATCCCATCCGGACCCGGATGGTGCGCGTTGCGACGGTCCCAGCGCCCTGCCGCTGGATAAGCTGGAGCCCTTCTTGGCCCAGATGCAGGCCATCGACAGCCTGGTGAAAGGGTTTGAACCGCTGGACACCCGCTGCTAAGAATCTGTTGCCACAGGCTGCCCGCTTCAGGCAGGTAAAGAAAAGCCCCGAGACCGGGGCTTTTTTGCATCCTGGTATCACCAGGCCGGTTTGGAGAGTAAAGGCGGGAGGGGATCTCCCTGGCAAGCCGTAGAAGTGCTATCCCACAGCCAGAAAGGCAGGGGATCAGCGGACTTCGTAGCGGAAATAGTACTGGCGGGTGGCCGGGGTATAGCGCTCACCAGTGGTTTCCTTTTGACCGCGTTCCTTTACTCGATTGTTCAGGTTCAGATAGATGTTAAACATGGTGTTTCTCCTCTATTGCTGTGTTTGTGACTTGCGTCACGTAAATGCTAGGTCTGATGTGTGACGCAGATCAACAAATATTTTCCATCCTGACTTGATTTTTTATTTGAATGCGTTTTCAGGTGGTGATTAGGGACTGGTTTGGGTCTTATTCTGGTCCGCAGTTGACGGGCCGGTCGCGTCTTGGCGAATTTAGTGGTGAGCCGCCGCGACTGCCCCTATAATCCGCGCCATTAGAAAATCTTATCCACGAGAGCCATGTCCAGACGACTTCCTCCCCTCAATGCCCTCAAGGCGTTCGAAGCGGCCGCCCGCCATCTGAGCTTTACCCGGGCGGCAGAGGAGCTGTTTGTCACCCAGGCGGCCATCAGCCACCAGATCAAGGCGCTGGAGGAGTTTCTCGGTATCAAGTTGTTTCGGCGTCGCAATCGCTCCTTGCTGCTGACCGAAGAGGGCCAGGGCTACTTCCTGGATATCAAGGACATCTTCGCTGCCATCGCCGAGGCGACCCAGAAGCTGGTGGCCCGCAGTGCCAAGGGGGCGCTGACTGTGACCCTGCAGCCAAGTTTCGCCATCCAGTGGCTGGTGCCGCGGCTGATGCAGTTCAGCGAGCGGCATCCGGACATAGACGTGCGGATCAAGGCGGTGGACATGGACGAAGGCTCCCTGTCCGAAGACGTGGATGTGGCTATCTATTACGGCCGGGGCAACTGGCCCGGCCTACGCTGCGACAAGCTGCACACCGAATACCTGGTGCCGGTCTGCTCGCCACGGCTGCTGCAGGGGCCCAGGCCGCTGCGTAGCCCGGCGGATCTGGCCTGGCATACCCTGCTGCACGACAGCTCCCGGCGCGACTGGAACGCCTGGTTCCGCCAGGTGGGGGTGGAGGTGCCCAACGTGAATCAGGGACCCATCTTCAGTCACTCCACCATGGTGATCCAGGCGGCGGTGCATGGCCAGGGGGTCGCCCTGGGGCACAGCGTGCTGGCTCAGCCCGAGTTGGCGGCGGGGCGACTGGTCTGTCCGTTTGAGCAGGTGCTGGTGAGCAAGAATGCCTATTACCTGGTCTGCCAGGAAAACCAGGCGGATCTGGGCAAGATCGCCGCCTTCCGTGCCTGGATGCTGGAGCTGGTGGTGCAGGAGGAGCGGGAACGTTTGCCGGGACAGCCGGTGGGCGCCACTGTTGATGAGGATGCGGCCGATGCGGCATCCGGGAGAGTTGAATGAATCATCTGATGTTGTATTGCCGGCCGGGCTTCGAGAAGGAGATGGCGGCCGAGATCCAGGACAAGGCGGTGGCCCTGGACTGTTTCGGGTTTTCCCGCGTGGTGGAGAACAGCGGCTATGTGCTGTTCGAGTGCTATGGCGAGGAGGATGCCGACAAGCTGGCTCGTCGCCTGCCATTTCGTGAGCTGGTGTTTGCCCGCCAGATGCTGGTGATGACCCATGAGCTGGCGGAGCTGGATCCCAGCGACCGCATCAGCCCCATACTGGCGGCGGTGGCGAACTATCCCCAATGCGGTGAGCTGCGGGTGGAGACGGCCGATACCAACGAGGCCAAGGAGCTGACCACCTTCTGCCGCAAATTCAGCGTGCCGCTGCGCCAGGCCCTGCGGGGCGCCGGAAAGTTGACCCAGGAGGAGACCCATCGCCGCCCCGTGCTGCACCTCTTCTTCCTGGCCAACAATCACCTGATGGTGGGTTACTCCTACACCACCAACAACTCCCCCTTTCATATGGGAATACCGCGGCTGCGCTTCCCCGGGGATGCGCCCAGCCGCTCCACCCTCAAGCTCGAAGAGGCGCTGCATGTCTTCGTGCCGGCCGACGAGTGGGAGATCCGCCTGCGCTCCGGCCTCAATGCCGTGGATCTGGGGGCCAGCCCGGGGGGCTGGACCTATCAGCTGGTGAAACGGGACATGATGGTGACCTCGGTGGACAACGGCCCCATGGCCGAGTCCCTGATGGAGACCGGCCAGGTCAAACATATCAAGGAAGATGGTTTCCGTTATCGGCCCACCAAGAAGAACACCTATTGGCTGGTGTGTGACATGGTGGAGAAGCCGGCGCGGGTGACCCACCTCATCGCCAGCTGGTTCCGCGACGGCCTGTGCCAAGAGGCCATCTTCAACCTCAAGTTGCCGATGAAGAAGCGCTATGCCGAGGTGGAGCACAACCTGGACATGCTGAAGACCTGGCTGGCCGAGATCGACGAGCACTTCGTCATCCAGGCCAAGCAGCTGTATCACGACCGGGAAGAGATCACCCTTCATGTCTACAACATGCAGCAGCTGGTGCGGCGCAAATCCGGTGCCATCCAGTAAGGCGGATGGCGCCGGACAGTGGACAAAAAAAGCGAGCCATTTGGCTCGCTTTTTTTTGTGACCAAGGTTGACGGTGACCGCTACCAGGGCAGCTGCTGGCCATCGTAGGTGATGAACTTGCCACTGCTGGCGGCATCCAGCCGCTCCAGGGTCAGCAACAGGGTGCTGGCGGCATCCTCCACCTCCAGCGGGGCGGCTTGGCCGCCCATGTCGGTCTTCACCCAGCCGGGGTGCATGGCATAGGCCTTGACTCCCTGGTTGGCCAGATCCAGCGCCAGGGAGCGCAGCACGGCGTTCAAGGCGGCTTTGGAGGAGCGATACAGGTAATGCCCGCCCTGGTGATTTTCGCTGATGGAGCCCATGACGCTGCTGATGACGACGATGCTCTTGGCCTCGCCGGCCAGCAAGTTGTCCATAAAGGTCTCCACCAGACGCAGGGGCGCCAGGGTATTCACCGCTAACACCTGCTGCCAGGCGAAGTAGTCGGTCTGCCCCAGTGCCTGTTCCGGCGGGCCGTAGAGGCCGGCGTTGGCGATCAGCCAGTCGATGGGGGTGCCGGCCAGCGCCTCCTTGAGCTGTTGGTACTCCTCCGGCTCACTGACATCCAGCTGGTGGATGGCGAGTTTGGGGTAGATCTCCGCCAGCTTGTGCAGCTGCTGGGCATGATAGGGATCGCGACAGCAGGCGATGACCTGGTCATCGCGCCGCAGGCAGGCGTGGGTCAGGGCCAGCCCTATGCCGCGGTTGGCACCTGTGATCAGTGTGGTCAGGGACATGATGACTCCTTAGCCGCTATCGGGTGCGTTAGCCGGCGGGTGTCGCCTCAGGTGGACGGCGCCGAGTGAGGCGTATAACGGATATCCTTCAAGTTAAAGCCTAGTGGAATATCCTGGCGCAGGCGGACCAAAGTTTGCGCCAGTCGAGCCTCGTCGGCGGCCTGCTGCACCTTGTGCAGCCGCTTGTCAGCGGCCTCGACCGAGAGGAGGGTGTCGAGGTTGCCATACTGGCCGAGCAGCTCGGCCGCCCCCTTGGGACCTATGCCGGGGACGCCCTTGATGTTGGAGCCCGCCAGGCCGCACAGGGCCCAGTAGTCCACCAGGGCCGTGGAGGGGACGCCGAAGTGCTGCCGCACGAAGGCCTCGTCCAGCCAGCGTTTGTTGAAGTAATCGCGGATCTGCAAGCCCTGGGGTAACAGCTGGCAGAAGCCCTTGTCGGTGGAGATCAGGGTGACTGGCTGACCATGGCTGGCCATGCCGGCCATCAGGGTGGCGATGAGATCGTCTGCCTCGTCGGTGTCGCTGAGCAGCGCATCCACCCCCAGGGACCAGAGCCGGGCCTGCAACAGCTCCAGCCCCTCGGCGAGGGCCTCGGGCATGGCGTTGCGGCCGGCCTTGTAGTCCGGGTAGAGGGCCTTGCGCCAGCTGTCACCCTGGCCGTCAAACACCGCCAGCACATGGCTGGGGGCCACTTCGGCCAGTATGCTGCCGACGGCGCGCTCCATGGTCTGGGCGGTGGCCAGCAAGCGGGATTGGTGGTCCGCCTGTTGCCGTTCTTGCACGGCGTACAGGCGGCGGATCAGGTTCATGGCATCCAGTAACAGCAGGTGGGCCATGGCTTAGCGGATGATCTCGTAACAGGGTTGATAGTGGCTGCCCGGCAGCTTCATGCGCCCCTGGGCGACGAAGTGTTGCAACAGCTTGTCCATCATGGCCATCAGGGTTTTATCGCCATTGAGCTGGAAGGGGCCCTTGCGCTCAATGGCCTTGAGGCCGGCCTCCTTGACGTTACCGGCGACGATGCCGGAAAAGGCCCGCCGCAGGTTGGCCGCCAGCTGCTGGGGCGGTTGCTCCCAGTGCAGGTTCAGCGCCGTCATGGCCTCATGGCTGGGCTCGAAGGGCAGCTGGAACTCCGGCTCTATCTTCAGAGACCAGTTAAAGGAATAGGCATCCCCCACCGCCTTGCGGTACTCCCGCACCTTGGGCATGGCCTGCTTCATCACCCGGGCGACTTCGGCGGGATCATCCAGGATGATCTGGTAGTGGCGGGTGGCCGCTTCGCCCAGGGCGGCGCGGATGAACTCATCGAGACTGTGAAAATACTCGCGGCTGCTGGCCGGGCCGGTCAGCACTAAGGGCATGGGCTGGTGCTGGTTGGCCGGGTTCATCATGATCCCCAGGATATACAGCAGCTCCTCGGCGGTGCCCACCCCACCGGGGAAGATGATGATGCCGTGGCCGATGCGCACGAAGGCCTCCAGGCGCTTCTCGATGTCCGGCATGATCACCAGTTCGCTGACGATGGGATTGGGCGGCTCGGCGGCGATGATGGAGGGTTCAGTCAGCCCCACATAGCGGCGATTGCCATAGCGCTGTTTGGCGTGCCCCACGGCGGCGCCCTTCATGGGACCCTCCATGGCGCCCGGACCACAGCCGGTGCAGACGTTGAGCTCCCGCAATCCCAGCTCGCTGCCCACCTCCCGGGTGTATTGGTACTCTTCGGCGTTGATGGAGTGGCCGCCCCAGCAGACCACCAGATTTGGCTCCTCGCCGGAGTGGATGGTGCGGGCGTTGCGCAGGATGGAGAAGACGTAGTTGGTGATGTGCACCGAGCTCGTCAGGTTGATGGTGCAGTCCGCCTCACGCTTGTTGCTCACATAGAGGATGTCCCGCAGCACGGAGAACAGGTGTTCCTGGATGCCGCGGATGATCTCGCCATCCACGAAGGCACTGTCCGGTGCGTGGAACAGCTCCAGCTTGACGCCGCGCTCCCGGCGGATGACGTTGATTTCGAAGTTGGCGAACTTCTCCAGTATTTCCTTGGAGCTGTCGGTCTGGCTGCCGGAGTTGAGTACGGCCAGGGAGCAGTTGCGAAACAGCTGGTAGGTGGCGCCCGAGGCGGCCTGTTTGAGGCGATCCACTTCCAGCTGGGAGAGCTGCTCCATGGAGCCGACGGGATTGATATAGGTGATCATGCGATACCCCTGATACGGCTGGGTGAGCAGTGCCCCGAGTGGGGCACTGAGGTTGACCGGGGCGGCGCCTTAGCTGCGGTAGATAATCCTGTCCCGGCCGTTGTTTTTGGCTTCGTATAGTGCGCGATCGGCCCGTTCGAAGGCATCTGAGGATTTATCTCCGTCCTTGAACAGGGTGGCCCCCATGGAGACGGTGATTTCCACCTTATCATCCTTGAAGCGGAATGGGATGCTTTTGACCACGGCGCGGATCTTCTCCAGCGGCGCCAGGAAGCTGTCGGCATCGATGCCGGGCAGCAGCACCACGAACTCCTCGCCACCGTAGCGGGCGATGAAGTCGGTTTCCCGCAGGGCGCGGCTCATGGCGCGGGCGATGACCTTGAGGGCCTTGTCACCGGCCAGG
This sequence comes from Pseudaeromonas paramecii, assembly GCF_039540575.1. Classification (NCBI taxonomy): domain Bacteria; kingdom Pseudomonadati; phylum Pseudomonadota; class Gammaproteobacteria; order Aeromonadales; family Aeromonadaceae; genus Pseudaeromonas; species Pseudaeromonas paramecii. Next base: position 276,578 of record NZ_BAABFC010000009.1, on the reverse strand, counting down.
TGGCCGAAGCGGTCGTTGATGGACTTGAAGAAGTCGATATCGACGATGGCCAGGCCCAGCGGGGACTGATAGCGCTGCCAGCGCTTGAACTCTAGATCCAGCCGTTCATCCAGGGCGGCGCGGTTATAGACCTGGGTCAGGCTGTCCAGCAGCAGCTTGTGTTTCTGCTGGGCCATGCGCTTCTTGTACTCGGCGGTTTCATCCTTGAGCAGGTTGAGCCGGCTTTCCATGGCCATCATCTCGTCCAGCAGCTCTCGCTCACGCTCCTGAAAACACTGCCGCTCCTGCAGCAGGGTTTGGATGAGCGTCATGTTCTGCTGGATGCTGCCCTTGAGATCTTCAAGGGTGCTGGCGGTGCTCAGCTGATAATGGATGTCTTCGAAGTGTCGATGCAGATGCCGGCTGTTGGACAATCCCTGCTCGTGGAGGGCCAGACTGCTCTCCATGGACTCGCTGAACTGCAGATGCACCGAGCTTAGGCTGTCATTGAGGCTGGCGAGAAACAGGTGGGATTCACGGCGCTCCTGACGAGCCCCTTCGATGATGAGTTCTACCAGCTCCAGGCACAGTGCCGGTAGATCGGCGGCTTCCACACCGGTGAGCAGGTTGCGGCGTATCTCGGAGAGCTGTTCCCCCACCGGGCCGGTGAAGTCCAGCTCGGTGATCAGGCGTTGCAGCTCATCGCAGATGCGGATGTGCATCTGGGGATCCAGGGTGCGACACTCATTCTTGGCCGTTTCCTCGGCCATGTTCGCTGCTGCCTGGGGTATCTCTTTGTTCAGCAACAGATTGCGGACGGCCTGCTGGTAGAGCTCCATCAGGTGGGCGACCCGCTTTTGCAGCTCGCTGAGGGTTTGTCCCTCGGTGTCCTGTTGCAGCTCCTTGGCTTCACGGCGCAGCTTCTCGGGCAGCAGGCGAATGGCACCCAGAGTGCGTCCGCCTTCCTTGAGTTGCTGACGGCCGGCACGCAGTGATTCTTCCAGCGTGATATCGATGTTTTGCAACAGCTTTTCGACTACCAGCAGCTCGTTGGCCAGCAGGTGGATCGGCTGATTTTCTTCAAAGCGCTGACGCAACTTGGCCAGCCGGTTATCCAGCTCTCTGTCATGCCCGCGACAAGCTTGCATCAGCCGGGTAATGAACTGAATGCTGCGGGTGCGCTCCAGTTCGGATTGCTCCGACAGCTGACCGAGCTCCAGTTCCTTCTGTTCCAGCTTTTCGCGTAGACGGGTCAACTGCCCTGTGATGACCGACGCATCATTCATCTGTGATTATTCCTAAGCGGTTCTATCTCGTAGTTATTCTTCTGCTGTGCGCTCGCCGGTCGTCGGCACCCTGAGCGGGGCCAGTTCGCCTTGTTGCACCAATGCATCCTTAAGCCCCAGAAGATGCCAGTCTATCAGCTGTTTTCCGTGCAAAGCGTTGACTTTAACCAATCCTTTGTCAATAGCCTGCAAAGTGCGGGCACGAATTTGCCCATTGAAGAATGCCGCCTGCTGACAGTCAATGGCGGAGAGCTCAACCCATGAGCTGGCCGTGGTTTTCTCGGCCAGTTGGCGAGCGGCGGCCAAGGCCAGTTGTGCCACTTCCAGTAGCTGGATAGAGGAGACGGCACGCGGGGCGCGGCTGAGGAAGGGGTAACTCACCAGGCCGGCAGCCAGCTGTCCGGGTACACCAAAGTGCCGCAGGGGTTCCTTGAGCTGCGTAAACATGGTCTCCAGCCAGTGGGTCACAGATTGTGGACTGCTTTGACTAAATAGCATCATCAACTTGCCACCGGGTTGATGATAGAGCTGTGCCTGCTCAGGCAGCTGGTCCCGGATGCGCGATACCAGTATCTGCTCTACTCGCTCGGTTTGCTGCTCACCAATCTGATCGCTCAGCTGGTCCAACCCTGGCAGGCGTAAGGCAACAAACTGCCGCTTCTGGTTGAGGGGGTGTTCCGGGTGGATATCCAGATAATTCAGGTTGCCATAGCCCTGCGGGGTCGGCGGGGTCAAGTCCTGCAGCAACTGCTCCATGCTGGGCAACCCAGTGCTCGGCACCTGTAGCAGGCGGGCTCGGCTGGCCTGGAGTTCATCTTCTCTTCGGCAGCCGCGCAGCCAGACTTGCAGCAAGATAAAGCCAAGGGTCAGCAGGCCCAAGGTGGCCAGGGCACAGTACCAAAGGTAGTGACGCTTTTGGGCCAGCAAGTCGGCTTGCGTGGCCGCCATGGTCTTGAGCTGGCGCTCCTTGTCCAGCAGGGCATAACTGGTGCGGAACTGCTCGTTGCCGAGGGACTGCTGTTGTTCCTGCTGCTGGCGCAGGCTGGCGTTGAAGCGTTTGTAGTTGTGCAGTGCCTCGGCAAACAGGCCCTTTTGTTCATAGGCGCGGGAGAGCAGCAAGAAGATCTCCGGCGGTGGCGTTTCACCTTGGGGCAATTGCTGGACGGCGTTTTCCACCAAGGGGATGACGACGCCGGCATCTTGTTGGGCGAGATAGAGATCCCCCAGCGCCAGCAGGGTCCGCAGCTCGCCCGAATAGGACTTGCTTAGCTTGAAGGCGTTGCGGGCGGCAATGAGATAGGCCCTGGCCTCGATATATTTGCCCAGCATCAGGTAGGTTTTGCCGATCTGATGGTTGAGCTCCGCCAGCTGCAAGGGGCGGTTGACATTGCGATACAGATCCAGCGCATTGAACAACAGCGCCAGGGCCAAATTGGCATTGCCCGATTCCCGCACGAGATCGGCAAGTCGTATCAGGGCATCGGCCAGCCAGACGCCGTTATTGATGCGTTGGTAATTGTCGACAGCCATTTCGCCCCAGCGAATGGCCTGGGTCATGTCCCCCCGACGGTGCAGAATGTCACTCATGCGGTCGGCCATCTGCGCCTGCAGCAGGAAGTCATCATACTCACCTGCCAGTTTCATGGCGTCAGAATAGTAACCTAGGGCGAGATCATCCTGTTGCTGGCTACGCATCAATTCGCCATACAGGGCAAAATACCAGGCTTGGCTACCTGGGGTGGGGAAGCGTTGCAATCTCTGCTGCCACTTTTCTAACTGATTGCGGGCGTCATCAATATGGCTACGTTCAATGTTGGTGAGGATCTGCAGCCAGGAGCGTTGCTCCTGCAGGGGATCAGGGAGGCGGGCTCCCCGTTGGATAAGTTTGTCTAATCGTTCGGCGGCCAACTGGCTGCCGATGTAATCCCGGGTATCCAGGGCCAGCAGACGAGCCTGCAGGTAGAGGGCAAAGGCCTCCAGATCGGGTTGGTGGCCACGTCGCGCCAGTTGCCGGCTCTCCTCCAGTAGTCGCTCTGCCGGTGGAAATTGCTGATTTTGACTCAGGCAGCGGCTGAGGATCAGCTGGGCCATGACGGTTTGACTGGGTGTGCGGTATTGCTCAAGTTCAGGTTGTGCTTGATTGCTGCGGCCTGCGCTCAACGGGCGGTTGCTGAGTGGGTCGCGGCGCAAAAAGTTATGACTGAGCTGGATGCATAGATCCGGACGGCTGAGCCCCTGCTCCTGGGCATGAGCCAACTCGCTGGGCAGGTCAGGCCTGTCCAGTAGGGGGGGGGGCAACTGCAGGCCCGACAACAATAATACCAAGGAGACTAACTGCATCGGCTATCTGTTCGCTCGTTGACTCGACCTACCGATTATTGACGGATAAGACGCAGGTTAGCGGGCGCCGCCTCCCAATCGCTGCGAAATGGATTGATGTCCAGACCACCGCGCCGCGTATAGCGCGCGTAGACGGTCAGCTGTTGGCAATGGCAGTAGCGCTTGAGATCCATGAAGATGCGCTCGACACACTGCTCATGAAATTCATTGTGTTGGCGAAAGGAGATCAGATAGCGCAGCAGCCGCGCACGATCCAGGCGCGGTCCGCGGTAATGGATCTGCACGCTGCCCCAGTCCGGTTGATGGGTGACCAGACAGTTGGACTTGAGCAGGTGGCTATAGAGCGTCTCTTCTACCACCTCATCCCCCGCCGCCCCCGCAAGCCAACTTGGGTTGAATGCATAGTCGTCGATGAGGATATCTTGCGCATCCAGGCTCTCGCCTTCCAGGCGGGCAATGGTATGGTCCGCTGCGTCTACGTCATAGAGCTGCACCTTGACCTCGCCCTGGGCACAGGCACTCAAATCTTGAGTCAGCAGTGCGGCCACGGTGGCACTATCGGCAAAGGCCGACTGGTTGAAGCTGTTGAGATATAGCTTGAACGACTTGGACTCAATGAGGTTGAGGCTGTCCGCCGGTACCCGAACCTCGCCGATGGCCACCTGGGGTTTACCTTTGAGGTTGAGCCATGAGAGCTCGTACAGCGTCCAAATATCCTCCCCGGCAAAGGGTAAGGGCAGGGGGAGTTGGAGATCATCGCGGTTGAGCTGGCGGGGGACCGGCTGAAGCAGGGTCGGCGTATAGGTGGCGATGTAGTCACTCCGCTGGCCGAGGGCGAGGCCATCAAGGGCACTATTACCCTGGTAGCGAGACTGCTGTGACATGGAATTCTCTGCTGGGATAAGATGGTATCTAAATCGCTATTTTGAGTAATTCCCATGTCGGATCAAGTTGTTTCCGCCTTGTCGGCGTTTTTCGAGCGTTGGCTGCGTTATCAGTCAAGCAGGTTGCTCCCACTGAGGGTGGCATTAGATCCCGATTGGGTCTCTCCCTGTCTCCATGGCCCTGTGGTGGATGGCCAGCAATGCTGGCGCCCCACATTACGTCAGGCACCCGGCAGCATGGCGAACCTGGAATCAGCCTTGAACACCCGCTTCCACCCCGCCGTGGCCGCTTTTTATGGTCATTGGTTTTCTCAGCCCCTCCAAGCCAGCTTTAAAGGGCTCAGCCTGACCCTGTTGCAACCCTGGAATGAGGCGGATTATGAGCGTCTGCAGGAGAACCTGCTGGCCCACTGGTTGATGCAGCGTCGCCTCAAATTGCCCGAGAGCCATTTCCTCGCCACCACCAGGCGGGACGATAGGGTGATCAGCCTGGACAATCTCAGTGGAGCCGTGCAGCTGGAGCAGTTGGGCGTGGGCTGCGTGGCCGTATTGGCTACGGATCTCGCCACGTTTTTGAATCGTCTTGAGCCGTTAGTCGCGCCAGTCCCAGGAGAGGTTGGAGACTAGCTGGCACTGGGGGCAGCAAAAATCAAATAGCCCATGCCAGGGCTCAGCCAGTAACCAATGGCCCCCGCAGCCGGGGCAGCGGCGGTTTTTTTCTTCCGCCAGGCTGGTGCCCCCCAAACGATACAGATAGTAGTAGACCGGGCGGGCCACTTGTTCGGCCAGACGTTGTGCCAGTTTGCGGCCACGGCGGCTTAAGTCGCTGTCCAGATTGCTGATCTCTTGCGTGGCGGCATGCTGCAGCACGCTGCCGTTCATTTGCAGCTGATCACAGGCCTGCCAATCTTCCTGCCAGTGAATGAGCTGCTTTTGATCGCCATTGGAGAGTGACGGCAAGCGATACAGGGGGACGGGGGCAAAGTGCTTGGCGCAACGGATGGGCGAGCAGGTGTGCAGGAAGCTGGTAAAGAAGATCAGGCCATCTGGCGTGGCACAGGGATCAGTTTCATCACTAAATAACTCCTGCCCCAATACTTTCACCTTGGGCGCCAGCAGACCGGCCTGGTGTAGCCCGCGCTCGGCTTGTTGCACCTGGTGGCTGGCAAAGTCGGGATGCAGGCTGCGTGGCTCGGGGCACAGCACATGGGCCTCAAAGCCGCCTTCCTCCATCAAGGTGGCAAACTCCCGCCCCTGAATTTGTCCCTGATCCCGTAAGGCGGCCAGATAGAGGCCGATGGCCTCTTCGGCGGCGGCTAGTTGGGTGTCTTGATAGCACTCAAACAGCAGACGACAGAGGATCATGGGGCTGTCTTGTCCTGCAATTGCGCCTTGAGTTCCGCCAGTTCACCGCGTAGTTGGCGTATCTCCTGTTCCAGAGGGCGGAGCAGGGCCAGCCAGGCCTCTGGCACCGCGGGTGGGGAGAGATCCACTTCACTGGCCGCCGGGGGGCTGGACGGGGATTGCTTCCAGCGCTGTAGCGTGCTGATGAGCTGATTTAAAGGTACAGGTGCGCTCAACCTGTGCTTGATCAGGGCGACTGTCGGTGTCTTACCTTCTGCCTGCAACGCATTGGCGATGGCAAAAATCTCTTCGCAACTCATGATGACCTCTTGATAGCCGGGATAACCCGCCGGGCAAACGACCTCTTCCTATATATAAGGAAGAAGCCGGCTTCACGGCTTTTGTTGTCGTCGACCGGGGAAGGGAAGTATCTGCGCACTACGAACGCTGGCCGATTCCGGCGGCGCAATACGGAAGATGGGTGAGCCCAGTCCGGTGAGGAAGCATTCGCCTTGGCGGCTGGCTTCACCATCGTCACTGAATTCAAACCAGAATCCATGCGGACGGCGCAACAAGCATCCCAGCAGCACCATAGGCAGGCCCGCACCACGGGCCATCGACAGGTACTGATAGTCGTGCTGTTGGCAGTAACGACGAATGTGGCGCTCGGCAGCCTCGGCCTGACGGCGACGCTGCCAAAACTCGGCAATCAGTAGCGCCATGCCCATGAGAGCAAGCAGTTCTTGCATGCCATCCTCCCTTGAATCGAGGCCACTCAATATAGGGAGTTTGACGCATTAATGCTATAGTGCGCGCCCTTGTTCAGGAGGGCGCATGTCTGCCACGTTACTTCGTCTTTTGGATGCACTTGAGGTCGAGTTGAAGCACCAGACACTATGGTGTGATGAGTCTCCCACCCCGGCACAATTGGCCAGCCAACTGCCTTTTGCGGTGGACAGTCTGGACTTTCATCAATGGCTGCAATTTATCTATCTGCCCAGGCTCCGGGACCTGCTGGCCCAGGGGGCCCGCTTGCCCAGTAAGGTGGCTGTGTATCCTATGGCGTGTGAAGTCTATAAGCACGAGTTGGTGTTGCGAGGCCCCCTGCTGGAGTGCATTGCCCAACTGGATGAGGCCATGAGTGGCAAGGCTGTTGAGCGCTGAGCATGAGTGATCTCAAGCTGCTGTATCAAGACGATTACCTGGTGGCGGTACATAAACCCAGTGGCTTGCTGGTGCATCGTAGTTGGCTGGATAAGGCAGAGACACAGTTTGCCATGCAGATGACCCGAGACCGGGTAGGTAAGCATGTGTTCCCTGTCCACCGATTGGATAGGCCCACCTCCGGCATACTGCTGTTTGCGCTGGACTCCCTGACCGCCCGTCAACTAAGCCTGGCCTTTGCCCAGCATCAGGTTAGCAAGGAATATCTGGCAGTGGTGCGTGGTTGGACGCCATCTGCGCACTACATTGACTATCCCCTGAAAGAAGAGCTGGATCCCATTGCGGATCGCTTTTGTGATCCCGACAAGCCTGCCCAGCCTGCTCAGACCTGGCTGCAGACGCTGGCTAAGGTGGAGTTGCCGTTTGCCGTGTCTCCCCGCCACCCCTCCAGCCGCTATAGCCTAGTGCGCCTGCGGCCGCATACCGGGCGTAAGCACCAGCTGCGACGCCATCTAGCGCATCTGTCTCACCCTATCGTGGGGGATACGACCCATGGCGATGGCCGGCATAACAAATTCTTTCGTGAACAGTTCGATTCGCATCGACTCCTGTTACTCCATCACAGCCTTACCTTCCATCATCCGCATCTGCAGGTGCCGCTCCAGATCCGTACAGAATTGGATGCCGAGCTGCAGACAGTTCTGACGCATATGGGGTTGTTTTAGGGCGTTAACCTAGTTCGCCGACACCGCCTTGTACGCAATATCCGCAATTGGTGGCGACGGGGGCAAATAATCAGATTTTGAAACCGTTTTCCGGCGACATCGCAAGAAAAAAAAAGTTCCTCCCAATAAGTGATCTTCCTCATGAAGTCGTTTGGCATTGGATGAGGCACTACTTATCAAAACTCTTTCGAATGCTGTAAATCCATAAAAAACAGGATAAGTAATCCAATTATAGTCAATTTATTGGGTTATTATCTTGTTATTTTGGCTTTTGGTGGTTTTTTGTTGAAGGGGATGGGGCGTTGTGAATTTGTGACGAGACTCAATTCCCCGCTGGGGGGGGATCCCTATAATGGCCCCCGGGCAGTCGTTAGATGACTCCATCTGATGATCAGTTTCCGCGATTAAATCCAGTTACCCAACAAGGGATATAAGGAAAAACTATGAAAGCAAAGTGGCTTCCAATTTCTGCAGCAGTGGCAATGGCGCTGGCTTCTGTCTCCGCTTCCGCCGTTGATTTCCATGGTTACATGCGTTCCGGCGTTGGTATGTCCGATAACGGCGGCATGCAACTCCTGAACAAGAAAGTGGTTGGTCGTCTTGGTAACGAAGATGACACCTACGGTGAAATCCAACTGGGTCAAGAAGTTTACAACAAGGCCGGCAAGTCCTTCTACGTTGACTCCATGGTGGCCATGTCCTCTAACCAAGTACGTGGCTGGGAAAACACCGGTGGTTCCACTGCCGATTTCGCCCTGGCTCAGTTCAATGTGCAGGGTAAGGGTCTGTTCGGCGGCAACGAGACCTTCTGGGCTGGTAAGCGCTACTATCAACGTCACGACATCCACATCACCGACTTCTACTACTGGGACGTTTCTGGTGCTGGTGCCGGTGTAGAAAACATCAGTGCTGGCCCGGGCCAACTGTCTGTTGCCTGGCTGCGCAACGACCCCTGGATGGGTCAATCCGACGCCAACACCTTTGACGTGCGTTATGCCGGTATCCCCCTGTGGGAAGGTGCTGCCCTGGAGCTGGGTTATGACTTCGTCAAGGCTAACCCGACCGATGCCCAAGATACTGATGCCATCAACGACGGTCACATGATCACCGCCGAACTGAACGCCAGCCTGATGGGCGGCTTCAACAAGACTGTGGTTCAGTACTTCATCGATGGCCTGGCTGCCGATGCCGTTGGTTACGGTTCCGGTACTGGTAGCGATCTGCAACCGTCTGCCGATAAGGGTGATGGCCTGCGTCTGATCAACTGGGGTGTGCTGCCGCTGGGTGACAAGGTTGAACTGGGCCATGCCATCGTTTACGGTACCTGCAGTGACTGTGTGTCCTGGGGCACTCAGCTTGACGACAGCGACACCTTCTCCATCGTGGCTCGTCCCATGTACAAGTGGAACGACGTGATGAAGACCATCTTCGAAGGTGGCTACTACAAGACCAACGTGACTCCGGCTGGTGGTTCTGAGACCTCTACCGATGGCACCAAGTTCACCCTGGCTCAAGCCTGGTCTGCCGGTAGCGGCTTCTGGGCTCGTCCGGAACTGCGTGTGTTTGTATCCTACCTGAGCCAAGACGGTGCTTTCGCTGCTGATAAGAGCGGCACTGCACAGGATGACGCTTGGAACTTTGGTGTACAAGCCGAAGCCTGGTGGTAAGCTAAACCAAGCTGTTAAGACTGCCCCCGTCTAACGGGGGCATTTTTTTTAACCATATAGGGTGTTTGGATGAAAGCGACAAGATTGACCATAGTGTTATTGGCCGCGATGCTGGGCGCATGTTCCACCATGGACGACCTGGTAGTGCCTACCAGCCAATACAAAGCCGTTTTGGATAATCGACAGCAAGCCATGGATGCCTTGTCTCAGGCAAACAGTTGCTGCGCCAATGTAGCCAACTTCCCTTACACTGCTATTCCCGCCGATTTTGACTCTTTGGTGGTGATCGATGGTTCTTCTCCCGTCTATCAGTTTGCCGATGGCAAGAGCTTCTTCGCTGCCTACCAGCTGCCGCAAAATAGTGGTGACCTGCGTATCTCCGTTGCAGCACAAATTGACAAGACGGTGTTTAAGCCAAAGATTGTGATGTTGGATGCTCAATTCCGTGTGACTCGAGTGATTGATGACAGCATCTTCCACTACGAGCCACAAAAACTCTTGGATGGTGATCGCATCGAAGGTGTCTTCAGTGTGGACCGTACCTATATTGGTAATCCCAATAATGAAACCTATATGATCCTTTACACGCCATACGACAAACTTGGCGAGATGACCAAGACCATCAGTGCGGCAAAATTGATGGCCAAGTCCATGGCTGTGGTGGACCCGGGTATGCCAGATCCTGAGATTCCACACTCACCCTGGGGCTTAATTAAGATCTCATTGGCGGATGTTTCTAGCGAGACTGGATTAGCCAACATTTTCAAGCCCACATATGGACCGCAGGATACGGCTTATCGTCCCAAATCTGCAGAGGCTGTCGCTGCAGCCGCCGCACCTAATAAGCTGCAAGTTGTGGTTCCGGCCGAGTTGACCGCCGCGGCTGCAACGACGGCCACTGTAGCGGCAAACAATGCTGTAGTCGCTCCCAATGCTCAGGTTGTGGCCCAGCCGGTAGCTAACTCGTCTGCCACCATGCTGGCGGAAACCGAACAGATGTATAACCAAATGATCCTGCAAGCGGTGCAAGCTGGCGATATTGGTAAAGCCATGACTCTGGCTGCAGAGGCGGAGCGGGCTGGTTCTGCTAGCGCAAAAAATACCTTTATCCAGGCCGTTAAACAGTCACAGCACTGATTTGTTTCTACATGATTAAGCCGAGCTTTCGCTCGGCTTTTCTTATTTTATTCATGATAAAAAAATAGGCATTTTTAGCGGTAGGTGCTAGATTGGCTCCAAAAGAGCCAGCCTCTTGTTGTTTTATCTGCATCCGCATAATTCTGTTAACCAATTCACGGTGTTACGTTGTGTTACTTTTGGTGTGGTTTGTGATAGATAGGGTTTTATATCGAAATTATTACTAACCAAACTGAAACTATATTTGTCATTTGTTTTTGATAAGCTGATAGTGAGCGCCTGTTTTAATTTATAAGGTGCTGTTTTATATGGTTTTTTCTTTGTGATCCCCCCTCCGTTTTCATCATTTAATCCACTTGCTCATCCTGACTTCACGTTATAGTTCACTCGTTGAATACACTCGTAAAAATCAGAAGGTTCTGGTTTAAACAGAACCCGGTGTATTGCAATAAACCTTACAGGATGCACACTCCTCAGGAGCTCAAACACTATGATCAAAAATGCATTTGCCAACCTGCAAAAAGTCGGTAAATCGCTGATGTTGCCGGTATCCGTATTGCCCGTGGCAGGTATTCTGCTGGGCGTCGGTGCCGCCAAGTTCAGCTGGTTGCCAGCCATTGTTTCTCAAATCATGGAACAAGCCGGTGGTGCCGTATTCGGCAACATGGCTCTGATCTTCGCAATCGGTGTGGCGCTGGGCTTCACCAACAACGACGGTGTCTCCGCGCTGGCGGCTACCGTTGGTTACGCTATTCTGACCAAGACCCTGACCGTGGTTGCCCCTGTGGTAGCCGGCCTAGATCCGACCGCCGCCAACTATGCTGACATGGTCAGCAAGGTGTCTGAAACCGGCGTACTGGGTGGTATCGTAGCCGGTGGTATCGCGGCCTATATGTTCAACCGCTTCTACCGTATCCAGCTGCCTGACTACCTGGGCTTCTTTGCCGGTAAGCGCTTTGTTCCCATCATCACCGGTTTTGCCGCTATCCTGGCTGCCGTGGTAATGGCGTTCATTTGGCCCCCCATTGGTGGCGCCATCAACTCCTTCTCTCACTGGGCTGCCAGCCAGAACCCTGTGATGGCCTTTGGTATCTACGGTATCGTGGAACGCTCACTGATCCCCTTCGGTCTGCACCACATCTGGAACGTGCCCTTCTTCTTCCAGGCTGGTACCTGCGTGAATGCCGCTGGCGAGACTCTGCACGGCGTACTGACCTGCTACCTGTCTGCTGACGAGGCTTCTCGCGTTGCCGGTAACGGCTTCGGTCAACTGGCCGGTGGTTACATGTTCAAGATGTACGGCCTGCCTGCCGCTGCCATCGCCATGTGGCATGCCGCCAAGCCGGAAAACCGTGCCAAGATCGGTGGTATCATGATCTCCGCCGCGTTGACCTCTTTCCTGACCGGTATCACCGAGCCTATCGAGTTCTCCTTCCTGTTCGTGGCTCCGGTTCTGTACGGTATCCACGCTCTGCTGGCTGGTTCTGCCTTCGTGGTTACCAACCTGCTGGGTATGGTACACGGTACCTCCTTCTCTCACGGCTTCATCGACTTCGTGGTGCTGTCTGCCAATGCTCAGAAGCTGTGGCTGTTCCCGGTTGTTGGCCTGATCTACGCGGTCATCTACTACGTGATTTTCCGCGTAGCTATCCAGGCGCTGGATCTGAAGACTCCGGGTCGCGAAGATGCCGTTGAAGAAGAATCTGTTGCCGACATGGCTGAACACTTCATGGCTGAGCAACTGGTTACTGCCTTCGGTGGCAAGGACAACATCACCAACCTGGATGCTTGTATCACCCGTCTGCGTGTCAGCGTGAAGGAAGTGGCCAAGGTTGACCAAGCCAAGCTCAAGCAACTGGGCGCGGCCGGTGTTGTTGTCGCAGGCTCCGGTGTTCAAGCCATCTTCGGCACCAAGTCTGACAACCTGAAGACCGACATGGACCAGTGGATCAAGTCCCACTAAGACCCCAGGTCAGATTGAAAAAGGGAAGCTTCGGCTTCCCTTTTTTATTGTGTTTGAGCGGGCAGCCGGTAGAAATGGATGTCTGGCTGGGCCCAATAAAAAGGGCGCCTAAGCGCCCTTTTACCGTGCCGGAATCCGTCGAGGGTTAGTCGATGCTACGCAGCAGGGCGTTAATCCCGACTTTCGCGCGGGTCTTGGCATCGACCTTCTTGACGATGACGGCACAGTAGAGGCTGTACTTGCCGCACTTGGACGGCAGGTTGCCGGAGACCACCACGGAGCCGGCCGGTACGCGACCATAGTGGATTTCACCGGTTTCGCGATCGTAGATGCGGGTGGATTGGCCGATATAGACACCCATGGAAATCACTGAGCCTTCTTCCACTATGACACCTTCCACCACTTCGGAACGGGCACCGATGAAGCAGTTGTCCTCGATGATGGTGGGGTTGGCCTGCAAGGGTTCCAGCACACCACCGATCCCGACGCCACCGGACAGGTGAACGTTGGCACCGATCTGGGCACAAGAGCCGACGGTGGCCCAGGTATCGACCATGGTGCCTTCACCGACGCGCGCACCGATGTTGACGTAAGAGGGCATCAGTACCGCATTGGGGGCGATAAAGGCACCTTTGCGCACGGTCGCCGGCGGGGCGACACGGATGGCTTCCTGCTTGAAACGCTCGGGAGTGTAATCGGCGAACTTCAGGGGTACCTTGTCATAGTACTGGGTGCCGGGGGCGGCAATGGCCTGGTTTTCATTGATCCGGAAATAGAGCAGCACCGCTTTTTTCAGCCACTGGTGAACCACCCATTCACCGGCGATCTTCTCGGCAACACGGGCGGTACCCGCGTCCAGCAACTCAATGGTTTGCAGAATCGCGGCCCGGGTCACTGCATCTACAGTGGTGGGGGTGATGGCGTCACGACGCTCAAAAGCGTCCTCGATGATGCGTTGTAACTCGGTCATTTTTGTCTCCCTTCCAAAAAATGGTTCTCTTTTTATCACACATCCGTCGTCGGATTTAGCTGCGTGACTAATTTTTCTTCCAGCTGCTGTCGGTCGTTGTCATCCAGCGGACTGCCATCGAGGCGACTCAGGCTGAAGAAGTCTTCGACTCGCTCGCCTATGGTGGTGATCTTGGCCGAGTGCACCGCCAGCTGGCAGGACTGGAATACGGCACCTATCTTGGCCAGCAGACCCGGTCTGTCCAGGGTGATGAGCTCGATCAGGCTGTGTTTCTTGTCACCCTTGCTGGGCAGGAAATTGACGCAGGTCGGCACCTGAAATTGGCGATGGCGGCGTGACGGCGCCTTGTGGCGGGGCAGGGCCTGCTCCGGATGACGCAACAGTTGCTCCAGGGTCTGACGCACCAGGGCCAGCCGCTCGGCGTCCACCTGCTCACCGTTGGGCTCCAGCACCACGAAGGTGTCCATGACGAAGTCGTTTTTCGAGATCATGATCTGGGCATCGTGGATGTCCAGGTTCTTGTGATCCAGCACCGAGGCCACCAGGGCAAACAGGTTGGGCATGTCCCGGCAATAGAGGAACAGCTCGGTGCCGCCACGGGTCTTGTGGTGACCAAACAGCACCAGGGGCTCTTCACTGTCACCGTGGCGCAGTATGTGCTGGGTGTGCCAGGCGATCTGCTCGGGCGTCATGCGCAGGAAATAATCGGCCTTGAACTGCTGCCACAGCAAGGCTGCGGCCGCCTCCGGAATGCCTTGCTGTTGCAACAGCTGCAGGGCGGCGCTCTGGTTGTCGCGGATGCGCAGCCGCAAGTCGGGCGGATTCTCCAGCCCCAGACGCAAGGCCTTGAGGCTGGCGAAGTAGAGCTCCTTGAGCAGGGTGCCCTTCCAGTCGTTCCAGAGGGTGTCGTTGGTGGCACAGATATCCGCCACCGTCAGGCAATAGAGGTAGGCCAGATGCTGCTCATCCCGCACCTTCTGGGCAAATTCGGTGACCACATCCGGGTCGTAGATATCCCGGCGCTGCGCCGTGACCGACAGCAGCAGGTGATGGCGTACCAGCCAGGCCACCAGGCGGCTGTCGGAACGATCCAGGCCATGCAGCTGACAAAAATAGAGGGCGTCACCGGCCCCCAGCTCGGAGTGATCACCGCCACGGCCCTTGGCGATATCGTGAAACAGGGCTGCCAGATAGAGCAGTTCCGGCTTGGCCAGGCGACTGTGTACCTCGCGGAACAGGGGTTGTTCCTTGGGATTGTCCGGCCGGGTGAAGCGGTTGATGTTCACCAGCAGACGCTGGGTGTGTTCGTCCACCGTGTAGGCATGGAACATGTCGAACTGCATCTGGCCGACGATCTGGCCCCACTGGGGCAGGTAGGCGGCCAGCACCCCGTGCCGGTGCATCAGGGTCATGGGCAGGCCGATGCCGTTGGGGTGGCGCAGTATGGCCATAAACAGCTGGCGACACTCCGGCAGCTCCTGCAGGGCGATGACCTGGCTGCGGCGCGCCTCCCGCAGATGCCGTAGGCAGCCGGCATAGATGCCGGTGACCTGGGGGTGCTCGGCCACCTGGTAGAACAGCTCCAGGATGCTGGCCGGATCCCGGGCAAACAGGGTGGGATCCCGCACGTCGATCAGCTTGCCGCGCAGCAGAAATTTCTCATTCAGGGCACAGACCTGAGGCTCATCGTTGCCCAGGATGGCCTGATCGAATAGCTGCAACAACATGTCGTTGAGCTCCGCCACCCGGCGCACCGTCTGGTAGAAGCGCTTCATCATCTGCTCCACCGGGGCATTGCCGTCGCCGGGATAGCCCAACTCCTTGGCCACCAGCCGTTGGCGATCAAACAGCAGCCGGTTGTCGTTCTTGCCGATGACCAGATGCAAGGCGAAGCGGATGCGCCAGAGAAACTCCTGACAATCCTTGAGCTCCAGGTATTCCGCCTGGTTGAGGAAGCCAAAGCTGGTCATCTCGTAGAGGGTGGTGGCGCCCAGCTGGCGCCTGGCTACCCAGGCCAGGGTCTGAATATCCCGCAGACCACCGGGGTTGTGCTTGATGTCCGGCTCCAGCAGGTAGGCGGTGTCCTTGAACTGCTGGTAGCGCAGGGCTTGTTCTTCCCGCTTGGCCCGGAAGAAGGCATCACTGGGCCAGAACTTGCGGGGCAGGGTGGCGGCTTGCAGCTCCTTGAAGGTGGCCTGGCTGCCGGTGAGCAGACGGGCCTCCAGCAGGTTGGTGGCGATGGTAATGTCTTCCTTGCCCTGGCGCACGCACTCCTTGACGCTGCGCACCGCATGGCCCACCTCCAGTCGCAGATCCCACAGCTGGGTCAGAAACTGGCTCACCGTCTCGCCGGTGGCCGGATCCAGGCTCTTCTTGCTGAGGATCAGGATGTCGATGTCGGAGTGGGGATGCAGCTCACCACGGCCATAACCGCCGACGGCCACCAGGGCCAAGTGCGGATGCTGATGCAGGCCGAAGCGCTCCCACAGGCGGCACAACAGCTGGTCGGTGAACAGGGTGCGGGCACTCACCAGCTCCATCACATTGTCACCGGCGGCGAAGCGGCTGCTCAGCCAGGTGTGAAATTGTTGCAGGTATTGTTTGCACAGGGGCAGGGTGAGTTGGTCGTCCGGTAACAGGCTCGGAGCCAGCTGACTGGGTAGCATGAGGTCCCTCTCAAGACAAAAAGGCGCCCGCAGGCGCCTTGAGATTATCCGGCAATGATGTGGCGTTCGAGTTGCTCGTCGGATCTCAGGGTCAACACCTCGCAGCCGGTGTCGGTCACCAGCAGGGTGTGCTCGTACTGGGCCGAGGGCTGGCGGTCGGCGGTGGTGACGGTCCAGCCATCCTTGCGATCCACCTTGCAGCGGTAGGTACCGGCATTGATCATGGGCTCTATGGTGAAGCACATGCCAGCCTGCAGGGTCAGCTTGTGGCTGTTGCGGTAATGCAGCACCTGGGGCTCCTCATGGAAGCCCTTGCCGATGCCGTGGCCGCAGTAATCGCGCACCACGGAGAAGCCGGCGGCTTCGGCCATCGGCTGGATCACGGCACCGATCTCGGTGAGGCAGGCGCCGGCTTTCACCTTGCGGATGGCGGCGTACAGACTCTGCTGGGCGATGTCGCACAGCTTACGGTTGCGCGGACTGGCCTGGCCCACGATGAACATGGCCGAGGTATCGCCATGATAGCCATCCTTGATGACGGTGATGTCCAGGTTGATGATGTCGCCGTCCCGCAGCTTCTTATGGTTGGGAATGCCATGACAGACCACCTCGTTGATGGAGGTGCAGATGGACTTGGGGAAGCCGTGGTAGTTGAGAGGGGCCGGAATGGCCTGCTGCACAGTGACAATATGTTCGTGACACAGACGGTCGAGTTCGGCCGTGGTAACGCCAGGCTGGATGTGGGGCGCGATCATCTCCAGCACCTCGGCCGCCAGGCGACCGGCCACACGCATTTTTTCAATCTCTTCCGGGGTTTTCAATATCACTGACATGGGTTGCAACAGCTCCGAACCGGCGACGGCAGGCGCCATCGCAAAGGGTGTGTCTAAATGAGAGAGTCTATCGTTTAACCGACACAAGTTCCAGAATCACAGCGCCGGCCCGCCGACTGCGTGGGGTGGTGGCATCTGACATGGTTTTTATGGTATAAAGCGCGCCGAGTCGTCAATGTCACGACTTAAACCATCTTTTATCAACAACACACACACATCGAGACCTGCTCCGGGGTGCCTGTTTAGGGTCGGAGTGACGGGATGTGTGGAGGCCTAACCCCAATACAGAGGTTTAAAATGGCAAAAGTTTCTATGCGCGACATGCTGCAAGCCGGTGTTCACTTCGGTCACCAGACCCGTTTCTGGAACCCGAAGATGAAGCCCTTCATCTTTGGCGCTCGCAACAACGTTCACATCATCAACCTGGAAAAGACCGTTCCCATGTTTGATGATGCCCTGAACTTCCTGAGCAGCACCGCTGCCAAGAAGGGCAAGATCCTGTTTGTGGGCACCAAGCGCGCCGCCTCTGAAGCTGTCAAGGAAGCCGCTGCTTCCTGCGATCAGTTCTATGTTAACCACCGCTGGCTGGGCGGTATGCTGACCAACTGGAAGACCGTTCGTCAGTCTATCAAGCGTCTGAAGGATCTGGAAACCCAGGCCCAAGACGGTACCTTCGAAAAGCTGACCAAGAAGGAAGCGCTGATGCGTTCCCGTGAAATGGACAAGCTGGAGAAGAGCCTGGGCGGTATCAAGGACATGGGCGGCCTGCCGGACGTGCTGTTCGTGATCGACGCCGACCACGAGCACATCGCCATCAAGGAAGCCAACAACCTGGGTATCCCGGTTGTGTCCATCGTTGATACCAACTCCAACCCGGATGGCGTTGACTACATCATCCCGGGTAACGACGACGCCATCCGTGCCGTTCAGCTCTACCTGGCTGCTGCTGCCGATGCCGTCAACGCAGCTCGCGAACTGGACATCGTTGCTCAAGCCGAACAAGACGGCTTCGTAGAAAGCAACTAATAAGGACCCCCAACACCCTTGGGTGTTGCCCTTATTAACCACAGTCGTAATGGTTGGCAGGGGCCCTTAAAGGCCCCTGTTTTTTAAACAAATTCACTCAGACCGAGGATAGAGGACATGGCAAACATTACCGCCGCTCTGGTTAAGGAACTGCGCGAACGTACCGGCGCGGGCATGATGGATTGCAAAAAGGCGCTGACCGAAGCCGATGGTGACATCGAACTGGCCATCGAGAACATGCGTAAGTCCGGTCAGGCCAAGGCGGCCAAGAAGGCTGGTCGTATCGCTGCCGAAGGCGTGATTGTGGCCCGCTCCGCTGGCAACGTCGCCGTCCTGATCGAACTGAACTGCGAAACCGACTTCGTAGCCAAGGACGCCAGCTTCCGCGCCTTCGGTGACAAGGTGGCTGACATCGCCCTGGCCGGCAAGATTGCCGACGTAGAAGTGCTGAAGGAAACTGACTTCGGCGCTGGCGAGTCCGTACAAGTGACCCTGAACAACCTGATCGCCAAGATCGGTGAAAACATGAACCTGCGTCGCGTCACCCTGGTGGAAGGCGAGACTCTGGGTACCTACATCCACGGCGGCCGTATCGGCGTTGTTACCAGCCTGAAGGCGGGCAACGAAGAGCTGGCCAAGGATCTGGCCATGCACGTGGCTGCCAACAGCCCGCAGTTCGTCAAGCCGGAAGATGTGTCCGAAGAAGTGGTTGCCAAGGAGCGCGAAATCCAAGTGGAAATCGCCATCAACTCCGGCAAGCCCAAGGACATCGCCGAGAAGATGGTTGAAGGCCGCATGAAGAAGTTCACCGGCGAAATCTCCTTGACCGGCCAGCCGTTCGTCAAGGATCCTTCCATTCTGGTGGCTGACCTGCTGAAGAAGGAAGGCGCCGACGTGGTGACCTTCGTACGCTTCGAAGTGGGTGAAGGCATCGAGAAGGAAGAGACCGACTTCGCTGCCGAAGTTCAGGCTCAAATCGCTGCCATGAAGGGCTAATCGCCCGGACCGTCAAGCCAGTTTCAGACCGCGACACCTGTCGCGGTCTTTCTATGACCAGGAATAAGAAGATGAGTACCAATCCCAAAGCTGCTTATAGACGCATTCTGTTGAAACTCAGTGGTGAGGCCCTGCAGGGCGATGAAGGCTTCGGTATCGATCCCGCGGTGCTTGATCGCATGGCGCAGGAAATCAAGGAGCTGGTCGAGCTGGGCGTGGAAGTGGGCCTGGTGATTGGCGGCGGCAACCTGTTCCGTGGTGCTGGCCTGGCGAAGGCGGGCATGAACCGCGTAGTGGGTGACCACATGGGCATGCTGGCCACCGTGATGAACGGCCTGGCCATGCGGGACGCCCTGCATCGTGCTTATGTGAACGCCCGTTTGATGTCGGCCATCAGTCTGCAGGGGATCTGTAACTCCTACAACTGGGCCGAAGGCATCAGCCAGCTGCGTGCCGGCAAGGTGGTGATCTTCGCCGCCGGCACGGGCAACCCCTTCTTTACCACCGACTCCGCCGCCTGCCTGCGGGGCATCGAAATCGAAGCCGATTGCGTGCTGAAGGCCACCAAGGTGGACGGTGTCTACTCTGCCGACCCGGTGCAACACCCGGACGCGCAGCTGTTCAGCGAGCTGGATTACAGCGACGTGCTGGACAAGGAACTCAAGGTGATGGATCTGGCGGCCTTTACCCTGGCCCGGGATCACAACCTGCCGATCCGCGTGTTCAACATGAACAAGCCCGGCGCCCTGCGTCGAGTCATCATGGGTGAGCCGGAAGGTACCCTGATCCACCACAAAAAAAGCTAACTCGGCTGTCGTCGAGGCGGCTGGTCGGGCTAGAATAGGCGCGATTGGCCAAGCCAGAGAAAAAGGATAACGACCGTGATCAATGAAATTAAGAGCGATGCCAAAGATCGCATGAACAAGAGCGTGGATTCACTCAAGTCCCAGCTGTCCAAGATCCGGACCGGTCGCGCCCAGCCGGCGCTGCTGGATGGCATTCAGGTGGAATATTACGGCTCCGCCACCCCGCTGCGTCAGGTGGCCAACGTCACCGCCGAAGATGCCCGTACCCTGGCCGTCACCGTGTTCGATCGCAGCCTGATCCAGGCCGTTGAGAAGGCCATCATGACCTCCGATCTGGGCCTGAACCCCAGCTCTGCCGGCACCACCATCCGCGTGCCCTTGCCTCCCCTGACCGAAGAGCGCCGCAAGGATCTGATCAAGCTGGTGCGCGGTGAGGCCGAACAGGGTCGTGTGGCGGTGCGCAACGTGCGCCGCGATTGCAACAACGATCTCAAGGCCCTGCTCAAGGACAAGGAAATCACCGAGGACGACGATCGTCGTGCCCAGGAAGAGATCCAGAAATTGACCGACGGCTTCATCAAGACCATTGATGATATGCTGGCGGCCAAGGAAAAAGAGCTGATGGAAATCTGATTGTTACATCAGTTATAGTACGGGCGCCCATGGGTCTATCTCTGGGTGCCCGTTTGTTTTTTGGCCCGCTGTCGATTGGAGAGAGAGCATGTCGTTACCCACCTCCCTGCATGAACTGGCCCAGGCCTGCTTTCCCAAGCATGTGGCCATCATCATGGACGGGAACGGTCGTTGGGCTCAGCAGCGCGGTAAGTTGCGGGTCGCCGGACACAAGGCCGGGGTGCTGGCGGTGCGCCAGAGCGTCTCCGTCGCCAACCGACTGGGTCTGGAATCCCTGACCCTGTTTGCCTTCTCCAGTGAGAACTGGCGCCGTCCGGCGGATGAGGTGAGTGCCCTGATGGAGCTCTTCATCCATGTGCTGGGCCGCGAGGTGCGCAAGCTGCACAGCAATAACATCCGTCTGCGGGTGATCGGCGATCGCAGCCGGTTTAATGCCCGCCTGCAGAAGAAGATTGCCGAAGCCGAAGCCCTGACCGCCAACAATACCGGCCTCATTCTCAATATCGCAGCCAACTATGGCGGCCGCTGGGATATCGCTCAGGCGGCCCAGCAGTTGGCGCAGCAGGTGGCAGATGGTCAGCTGGCGGTCGCCGATGTGGATGAAACCCGTCTTGGCCAGGCCCTCTGTCTGGCGGATCAGTCACCGGTGGATCTGCTGATCCGCACCGGCGGGGATCACCGCATCAGCAATTTCCTGCTGTGGCAGTGTGCCTATGCCGAACTCTATTTTACCCCTACTCTCTGGCCCGATTTCGACGAGGCCGCCTTCACCGAGGCCGTGGCCTCCTTTGCCGGTCGTGAACGACGTTTTGGCTGTACTGGCGAGCAGATCCGCACTCTGCTGGCCGAGTCCGCCACCTGAACCTGCCTCTTGAGGACGCCTGTTTGAGACAACGCATTATCACCGCCCTGGTTCTGGTTATTCTGGTTTTGGGCTGGATCTTCTGGTTGCCTGAACCCTTTTTCCTGGGTGGCGCCGTACTGATTTATCTGATGGCCAGCCGGGAATGGGCCCGCTTTACCCCTGGGTATCCTCGCTGGCTGATCCCGCTCTGTTATGGTCTCTTGCTGGCCGGCTCCTTGTTTGTGCTGGCGCCCTTGAGCCAGGCCCAGCGGCAGGCCAATCCCTGGCTGTGGCTGATCTTGAGTCTCGGCGGCCTGTGGTGGCTGCTCGCCCTGTTTATGGTATTGCGTTATCCCGCCGCCACCCGATGGTGGCGTGGCAAAAATGGCGTCAAGGGCCTGTTCGGTGTCCTGACGCTGCTGCCTTTCTTCTGGGCCCTGGTGCTGCTGCGCGGCGCGGCGCCCGGCTGGCAGGGTGGGCTCATCCTGCTGTTTGTCATGGCTCTGGTGTGGTGTGCCGACAGCGGCGCCTATTTTGTCGGTCGCCAATGGGGGCGGCATAAGATGCTGCCGCGGGTCAGCCCCAACAAGACCCTCGAAGGCCTGCTGGGTGGCCTCATCATCGCCGGCGCCCTGGCGGTGGTGGTGCCCTTGTGGGCAGGGTTCCCCCTGGTGCAGGCGCTGGGCATACTGTTGTGCTCCCTGCTGGCCATGCTGGCCTCCGTGCTGGGGGATCTGAGCGAGAGTCTGTTCAAACGCGAGGTGGGGATCAAGGACTCAGGCACCCTGCTGCCGGGTCATGGCGGTGTCCTGGATCGGGTTGACAGTCTCACCGCCGCCCTGCCCATCTTTGTTTTGTGTTACCTGCTGATTAATTAAGGTCTGCTGCATGCAACGCGTTACCGTGCTTGGCTCCACAGGCTCCATCGGTCGGAGCACCCTGGACATCATCCGTCGTCATCGGCAGACCTTTGCTGTCACCGCCCTGGCCGCTCACCGTGATGTGACGGCCATGCTGGCGGACTGTCTGGAGTTTGAACCTCGCTATGCGGTGATGGCCGATGAGGCGGCGGCGCAGCAGCTGCGTGAAGCGCTGGCCAGTCACCAGAGCCTGACCGAGGTGCTCAGCGGTGCCGAGGCGCTGTGTGAGGTGGCCAGGCTGGCCGAGGTGGATCAGGTGATGGCCGCCATCGTGGGGGCCGCCGGCCTGTTGCCGGCGCTGGCCGCCGTCAAGGCGGGCAAGACGGTGCTGTTGGCCAACAAGGAGGCCCTGGTGATGTCCGGGGCCTTGTTTATGGAGGCGGCCCGTGACTCAGGGGCGCGTATCCTGCCGGTGGACAGCGAACACAATGCCATCTTCCAGTGCCTGCCGCAGAGCGTGCAGCAACAGCTGGGCTTTTGCGACTTGGCCGCCGCCGGGGTACACAAGATCTTGCTGACCGGCTCCGGTGGCCCCTTCCGCTATACCCCGGTGGAGCAGCTGGCGGCGGTGACGCCGGAACAGGCGGTGGCCCATCCCAACTGGTCCATGGGCCGCAAGATTTCGGTGGACTCCGCCACCATGATGAATAAAGGCCTGGAGTACATAGAGGCCCGTTGGCTGTTCAACGCCCAACCCGAGCAGATGCAGGTGGTGATCCACCCCCAATCGGTGATCCACTCCATGGTGCAGTACAAGGACGGTTCCGTGCTGGCCCAGATGGGGCAGCCGGACATGCGCACCCCCATCGCCTATGTCATGAGCTATCCGGCGCGTATCGCCTCCGGCGTGGGGCCGCTGGATTTTTGCAGCCTGGGTGAGTTGACCTTCCTGGCACCGGATTATCAGCGGTATCCTGGGCTGCAGTTGGCCATGGAAGCCTGTTGGGCGGGGCAGGGGGCCACCACGGCCCTGAACGCCGCCAATGAGATGGCGGTGGCCTCCTTCCTGGCCGGGCAGATCGGTTTTACCACTATCCACACCATCAATGCCGGTGTGGTGGAGCGGCTGGCTGGATCGCCTGCCGATGACTTGACGGCCATCCTCGGGCTGGATGACGAGGCTCGGCGTTTAGCGCTGCAATTGATCCAGGAGCGTATATGACAGCTGTCTTGTGGAATCTGGCCTCCTTTGTGGTGGCCCTGGCCATCCTGATCGCCGTTCACGAATGGGGCCACTTTTATGTGGCGCGCCTGTGTGGCGTCCGGGTGCTGCGGTTCTCCTTGGGGTTTGGTCGCGTGCTGTGGAGCCGCACCGATAAGTACGGCACCGAGTTCTCCCTCTCCCTGATCCCCCTGGGCGGCTACGTCAAGATGCTGGATGGCCGAGTGGCTCCCCTGGCGCCCGGTGACGAGGCGGCGGCCTTCGATCACAAATCGGTCGCCAAGCGGTTTGCCATCGTGGCCGCCGGCCCCCTTGCCAATTTCGGGTTTGCCCTGTTTGCCTTCTGGCTGATGTTCCTCATCGGTGTGCCGGCGGTGCACCCCGTGGTGGAGGCGGTAGCGCCCCAATCCATCGCCGCCCAGGCGGGTCTGCAACCCCAGATGGAAATTCTGCAGGTGGATGGTCGGCCGACAGCGGACTGGGAGTCGGTGGCCTATGGTCTGGTGCGCCGGATTGGCGATCACGAGACCGTCCTCACGGTGCGCACTCCCCAGGGCGATGAACAGACGGTGACCCTGCCGCTGGATAACTGGCAGTTCGACCCGGAAAAAGAGTCGCCCATCCTCAGCCTGGGCATAGCGCCGTTGGGCCCCAAGCTGACCCTGACCCTGGCACAGGTGGTGCCGGGCAGTCCGGGTGAACAAGCCGGCCTGCAGGCCGGGGATACCCTGTTGACCCTGGATGGCCAGCCCATCACCGACTGGGTATTTTTGGTGAACCGGGTGCAAGACTCGCCTGATACCCCCCTGACCCTGACCTTCCGACGTGATGGCCAGGAGCAACAGACGGTGCTGACGCCGGTGCTGAAGGAGGAGGGGAAGCGGATGTTTGGTTTTGCCGGCCTGGCGCCCAGCGTGGAGCCGGTGCCGGAGCAGTACCGGTTTGAGTTGCGCTATGGCCCCTTCAAGGCGGTGGCTGAGGCGCTGGATAAGACCGGCAACATGATCAGCCTCACAGTGGCGATGCTGGGTAAATTGCTAACTGGCATCCTCTCCCTAGATAATCTCAGCGGTCCGATCTCGATTGCCAAAGGTGCGGGGAGCAGTGCCGAATTCGGTCTGGTATACTTCCTCGGCTTTTTGGCCCTGGTCAGTGTGAATCTCGGGATTATCAATCTGTTCCCGCTCCCCATCCTGGATGGGGGTCACCTGCTGTTCTATCTGGTGGAGGCCGTCACCGGCCGACCCGTTCCTGAGAAATTTCAGGAGTATGCATTCAAGTTCGGCGCAGCCATCCTGGTCTGTTTGATGGCGATTGCCCTGTTTAATGATTTTGCTCGCCTCTAAAAGGCTCAGAATAAGGACAAAAGAGAACAACATGGCTGTAAGAAAAGCGCTGGCCGCCTCTTGCCTGCTGGGCGTCAGTCTAATGGCACCCTGTGCCCATGGGGCTTCTTCCTCCTTTGTCGTGAAAGATATTCGCGTTGAAGGTCTGCAACGGGTCACCCTGGGGGCGGCTCTGCTTAACTTGCCCATTCGGGTGGGTGATGAACTGGATGCGGCGGCCCAGGCCAACGCCATCAAGAAGCTTTATGCCACGGGTAACTTTGAAGATATCCAGTTGATGCGGGATGGCGACGCCCTGGTGGTACAGGTGCGGGAACGCCCCACCATCAGCAGCATCGAATTCGCCGGCAACAAGGACATCAAAGAAGAGCAGCTGCAACAATCGCTGGACTCTTCTGGCGTCCGGGTGGGTGAGGCGCTGGACAGAACCGTGTTGCGCACCCTGGAACAGGGACTGGAAGACTTCTATTACGGCGTGGGCAAGTACTCCGCCAAGATACAGGCAGTGGTGACCCCCTTGCCCCGCAACCGGGTGGCGTTGAAGTTCAACTTCATCGAAGGGGTGTCGGCCAAGATCCAACAGATCAACTTCGTCGGTAACAAGGTGTTTAGCGAAGAGCGCCTGCTGGCCCAGATGTCGCTGCGGGACGAAAAGCCCTGGTGGAATTTCATCGCCGATCAGAAGTACCAGAAGCAGAAGCTGGCCGGGGATCTGGAAGCCTTGCGCTCCTATTATATGGACCGGGGTTACCTGCGTTTTCGGGTGGATAGCACCCAGGTGGCCATGACCCCGGACAAGAAGGGCATCTACATCACCCTGAACCTCAAGGAAGGCGAACAGTACAAGATCAGCGCGGTCAAGCTGCGCGGCGATCTCATTGGTCGCGAGTCCGAGCTCAAGGCCCTGGTGCCGCTGCAGGTGGGCGAGCTGTATTCGGCCGCCGATGTGGCCCATACCGAAGAGAGTCTGTCCAAGTTCCTCGGCCGCTTCGGTTATGCCTATCCCCAGGTGCATACCTATCCGGTGATCAACGACGAGACTCACGAGGTGGAGCTCAACATCAACGTGGAGCCGGGTGCCCGTATCCATGTGCGCCGTATCAACATCAGCGGTAACCAGGTGACCCGTGACGAGGTGGTGCGCCGCGAGATGCGCCAGATGGAAGGATCCTGGTTCTCTAACGAGAAGGTGGAGAGTTCCAAAAGCCGCCTGAACCGATTGGGCTTCTTCGAGACGGTAGAGGTGCAGCCCCAGCGTATCCCTGGCCATCAGGATCAGGTGGACTTGGACGTTAAGGTCAAGGAGCAGCCGGTGGGCTCCATCTCCGGTGGGGTGGGTTACGGTACGGAGTCCGGTGTCAGCTTCCAGTTTGGTCTGCAGCAGGACAACTTCCTGGGCACCGGCAACAAGGTGGCGTTCAATTTCAACATGAACGACTACAGCAAGACCTATGATGTCAGCTATACCGACCCCTATTTCACCATGGATGGCGTCAGCCTGGGCGGCCGGGCCTACTACACCAAGTTTGAGGCCGGCAATGCCAACCTGGTGGACTATAACAACGAAACCCTGGGGGTGAGTGCCACCTTCGGTTACCCGATCAACGAAAATAACCGGCTGGAGTACGGTCTGGGCTTTGAGAACAACAAGCTGTCCCAACTGAAGGCCTATGCCCAGATCCGCAAGTTCTGGAGTCTGTATTCCGGTGAAACCGACTCCCAGGGGCGGGTGGTGTTTAACAACATTAACTTCACCAGCAGCTGGACCCGCAACTACCTGAACAAGGGGATGTTCCCCACCGCAGGTAACCGCCAGCAGTTTACCGGTAAGGTGACGATACCGGGCTCGGATCTGCAGTTCTACAAGCTCAGTTTCGATAACAGCAACTACTTGCCGTTGGATCAGGATCACCAGTGGGTGATTGCCGGTCGCTTCCGCATGGCCTATGGCAATGGGTATGGTTCCGTCGACGGCTATAGCCAGGTGTTGCCCTTCTTCGAGAACTACTATGCCGGTGGCAGTGAGTGGCTGCGTGGCTTCCAGAGCAACACGGTGGGCCCCAAGGCCATCTACCTGGTGAACGATCAGGGGCAGTCCGGCACCATAGGCACGGATCAGGCCGTGGGTGGTAATGCTCAGGCGGTGGCGTCCCTCGAGTTTATCGTGCCCACCCCCTTCGCGCCGGAGTCCTACCGTAATCAGCTCAGAACCTCGGTGTTCTTTGATATCGGTTCGGTATGGGACACCACCTTCGACCCGGCCACCTACGCTCAGTGCGTCTCTGGCTGTGACAAGTTTTACGATTATTCCGATCCCAGCCTCTACCGGGCCTCGACCGGCGTAGCGTTACAATGGCTCTCTCCCATGGGGCCGTTGGTTTTCTCGTTTGCTTATCCTCTGAAGAAGCAACCGGGAGACAAGACCGAAGTGTTTAGTTTCAACATTGGCCGCACCTTCTGATGCGATTTAAGCAAGGAGTCGTAAGTGAATAAGATGTTTCGTGTTGCCGGCCTGGGGCTGGCGCTGATGGGCCTGGGTTTCTCTTCTGCCGCCATGGCTGAGAAGATTGCCGTGGTGAACGTACCGCGAGTCATGTCTGAGCTGCCGCAGATGAAGGTCATCGAAGCCAAGCTCAAGAAGGAGTTCGAAGGTCGGGTGCGTGAGATGCAGCGTCTGGAGAGCGATGGTCAGGCCATGGCTGCCAAGCTCAAGAAGGACGAGTCCTTCATGAGTGCCGATGAGCGCACCAAGATGCAGCGCAAGTTGGCCGAGATGCAGTCCGACTACAATCTCAAGGGTCAGGCTCTGCAGGAAGATCAACAGCGTCGCTATGGTGAAGAGCAGCAACAGGTGCTGACCAAGGTGCGTACCGCCGTGGATGGCATTGCCAAGGCGCAGGGTTACGATCTGGTGCTGAATGGTCAGGCGGTCATCTTCGCCAGTCCGAAGGTGGATATCTCTCAGCAAGTGATCGATCAAGTTAGCAAAGGCAAGTAATTCATGAGCATGACCCTTGGAGAACTGGCACAGCAGCTGGGTGCCGAGCTGCATGGTGATCCGCAGGTCGTTATTCAGCGGATTGCCAACCTGGAAACCGCCCAGGAGGGGAGCATCTCCTTCCTCACCTCGGCCAAATACCGGGACTTCCTGCAGCAGACCAAGGCGTCTGCCGTGTTGCTCAAGGCCGCCGATCTGCCCTTGTGCCAGACCAATGCCCTGGTGTTGGCTGATCCTTACGTGGGCTTTGCCCGGGTGGCTCAGTTGCTGGACACCACGCCGGCACAAGCCACCGGAGGTATCCATCCCTCGGCCCAGGTCGCGCCGGATGCCCAGCTGGCCGCCAATGTGGTGCTGGGGGCCAATGTGGTGGTGGAGTCGGGTGCCGTGCTGGCCGAAGGTGTGGTGGTGGGTCCCGGCTGTTTCATCGGCCGGGACAGCCGCCTGGGCAAGGGCACCCGCCTGTGGGCCAACGTCACCGTCTACCATGATGTCTGGCTGGGGGAGGCGTGTCTTGTCCAGTCCGGGACAGTGCTGGGGGCCGATGGCTTTGGCTATGCCAACGAGCGTGGTGAGTGGATCAAGATCCCGCAGCTGGGTGGCGTGCGCATTGGTAACCGGGTGGAAATCGGTGCCAACACCTGCATCGACCGGGGGGCTATCGACCATACCTGCATTGCCGACAATGTCATCATCGACAACCTGTGCCAGATCGCCCACAACGTGGAGATAGGGTATGGCACGGCGATTGCTGGCAGTACTACCATCGCTGGTAGCGTGGAGATCGGCAAATACTGTATTATTGGTGGCGCTTCCGTCCTCAACGGTCACATTAGCATCTGTGATCAGGCCACCATCACCGGAATGGCCATGGTCATGCGTTCCATCAGCGAGCCTGGGATCTACTCCTCCGGCGTGCCCGCCCAGCCCAACAAGCAGTGGCGCAAGATGGCCGCCCGGCTCCTGCATGTGGAGGATCTCCACGCCCGCCTCAGCCGGTTGGAAAAGCAGCTGGTGGACCCAGAACAAAAGTAAAAAGGAACCTGGTTTGAGCAACGAACTTAATCAGCTGGATATTCAACAGATCCTGGAATTGCTGCCCCACCGCTACCCTTTCCTGCTGGTGGACCGTGTGGTCAGCTATGAGATTTCCGATGAGCGCAAGGTGTTGCGCGGCATCAAGAATGTCTCTTTCAACGAGCCGTTTTTTCAGGGCCACTTTCCCCAGAAACCGGTGCTGCCCGGGGTCCTGATCCTGGAAGCCATGGCCCAGGCCACCGGCATCCTGGCCTTCCGCATGGTGGGCAAGCCGGGTCCTAACGAGCTGTACTATTTTGCCTCCATCGACAATGCCCGTTTCCGGCGTCCCGTGGTACCGGGCGACCAGCTGGTGCTGGATGTGGAGTTTTTGAAGGAGCGTCGTGGCATCGCCAAGTTTACCGGCGTTGCTACCGTGGATGGCGAGATTGTCTGTACCGCCGAACTGATGTGTGCCAAACGCGAGAGCTGATACGTGATCGATGCCAGTGCCGTGATTCATGAAACCGCCATCGTCCATCCCGATGCCAAGATTGGCCCTGGGGTGGAGATAGGCCCCTGGAGCCATATCGGGGCCGAAGTGGAGATCGGGGAGGGGACCTGGATAGGTTCCCACGTGGTGATCAAGGGCCCGACCAAGCTGGGTCGGCGCAACAAGATCTATCAATTCTGCTCCATCGGCGAGGATTGCCAGGACAAGAAGTACAAGGGTGAGCGCACCTTCCTGGAAGTGGGGGATGACAACGTCATCCGTGAGCACTGCACCTTCCATCGCGGTACCGTGCAGGATCAGGCCCTCACCAAGGTGGGCAGCCGCAACCTCTTCATGGTCAACGTTCATGTGGCCCACGACTGCGTGATCGGCGATGACTGTATCTTCGCCAACAACGCCACCCTGGCCGGCCACGTCACCGTGGGTGACTGGGTGATCTTCGGCGGCTTGTCCGCCATTCACCAGTTTGGTCGTGTCGGCTCTCATGCCTTCGTCGCCGGCATGGCCGCCCTGAACAAGGACGTGCCGCCCTACGTGATGGCCGCCGGTCACTATGCCAAGCCCTTCGGCGTGAACAGCGAAGGCCTCAAGCGTCGCGGTTTTACCCCCGAGGCCATTTCGGCGGTGAAGAAGGCCTACAAGCTGCTTTACCGTCAGGGGCTGACGGTGGAAGAAGCCATGGCCGAGCTGACGGCGCTGGCTGCTGAAGAGGCCGCGGTGCAACCGCTGGTGGACTTCCTCAAGCAGAACGAGCGCGGCATCGTTCGCTGATCATGGCCGCGTCTCGCCCTCTGCGTATCGCCATTGTCGCCGGAGAAGTCTCCGGCGATATTCTTGCTGCCGGTCTGATGCAGGCCCTGCGCAGCCGCCACCCCCAGATTGAATTTGTCGGTATTGCCGGCCCGCGCATGCAGGCCCTGGGCATCGACAGCCTGTTCGACATGGAAGAGCTGGCGGTGATGGGCCTTGTCGAGGTGCTGGGTCGCCTGCCGCGTCTGTTGCAGGTGCGCCGCCAGCTGATCCGGGCGCTGAAGGCCAACCCGCCGGATCTCTATATCGGTGTGGATGCCCCGGACTTCAACCTGGGGGTGGAGCGCGTACTCAAAGACGCCGGCATCAAGACGGTGCATTACGTCAGTCCCTCGGTATGGGCCTGGCGCCAATCCCGCATTCACAAGATCAAGGCGGCCACGGATCTGGTGCTGGCCTTCCTGCCATTTGAGAAGGCCTTCTACGACCAGCATCAGGCGCCCTGCCGCTTTGTCGGTCATACCCTGGCCGATGCCATCCCCCTGGTGAGTGATCGGGTTGCGGCCTGTCAGGCCCTGGGCCTGAGCCCGCAGGGCCGCTATCTGGCGGTGCTGCCGGGCAGCCGGCAGGCGGAGGTGGGCATGCTGGGTCAGGTGTTTCTGCAGGCCTGCGCCCTGCTGCATGGGCGCTTCCCCGAGCTGACCTTTATCGTGCCCCTGGTCAACGACCGGCGCCGCGCCCAGTTCGAAGCCATGTTGCAGGCATTCCCTCACTTGCCGGTGCAGCTGTTCGACGGGCAGGCCCGGGAGGTGATGGCGGCCAGCGAGGCCATCTTGCTGGCCTCCGGCACCGCCACTCTGGAAGCCATGCTGGTCAAGCGCCCCATGGTAGTGGGTTACAAGGTGAAGCCGCTGACCTACTGGCTGGCGCAGAAGCTCGTCAAGATCCGCACCTTCTCGCTGCCCAATCTGCTGGCCGGTCGTCACATAGTGCCGGAGCTCATTCAGGACGACTGCACCCCCGAGGCCATCGCCGCGGCATTGGCCCAGCGGCTGGTCGGCGACAATCGTCAGCTGCTGGATGAATTCACCCGGCTGCATCAGCTTATCCGCTGTGATGCCGACAGCCAGGCCGCCCAGGCGGTGCTGGAACTGCTGGAGGTGGCATGAGCTTTAACTATCCCTGGGATCCGGCCCTGCTGCGGGTGGCCGGCGTGGACGAAGTGGGCCGCGGCCCCCTGGTGGGGGACGTGGTGACTGCCGCCGTCATTCTTGATGCGGCTCGGCCCATCACAGGCCTGGCGGACTCCAAGAAGCTCTCGGAGAAGAAGCGGCTGGCGCTGTATGACGAGATCCGGGACAAGGCCCGGGCCTTTGCCATCGGCCGCTGCTCGCCCGCCGAGATCGACGAGTTCAACATCCTCAAGGCCACCCTGCTGGCCATGCAGCGGGCGGTGGCGGCCCTGCCCATCGCCGCCCAGGCGGTGCTGGTGGACGGCAATCGCAGCCCGGACTTCGGTGTGCCCTCCCTGGCGGTGGTCAAGGGCGATGGTCTGGTGGCCGAGATCAGTGCCGCCTCCATCCTGGCCAAGGTGACCCGGGATGCCGAGATGGACGCGCTGGATGCCCGCTTCCCCCAATACGGGTTTGCCCAGCACAAGGGCTACCCCACCGCCCTGCACCTGGAGCGCCTCGCCCAGTTCGGGGTGACCGAGTTCCATCGTCGTAGCTTCAGACCCGTGCGCCTGGCGTTGGGCCTGGCCTGAACACTGGAGGGAGCCCCACCATGGCGGAACCACGCTTCATTCACCTGCGGGTGCATTCCGACTTTTCCATGATCGATGGCCTGCAGAAGGTCAAACCCCTGGTGGCCCGCGCCGCCGAGTTTGGCATGCCGGCCATGGCCCTGACGGATCAGATGAACCAGTGCGGCCTGGTGCGCTTCTACGGTGAGGCTCATGGCAAGGGCATGAAGCCCATCGTCGGCGCCGATCTCTGGTTGCAGAGCCCAGAGCTGGGGGACGAACTCTACCGCCTCACCGCCCTGGCCATGGACAACGACGGCCAGCAGAACCTGGTGCAACTCATCTCCCGCGCCTACCTGCGCGGCCATGTGCAGGGCCGTCCCGTGGTGGACAAGGCCTGGCTGGCGGAGCTCTCCGCCGGCCTCATTCTGCTGTCTGGCGGCCGCGAGGGGGACGTGGGGCGCTTCCTGCTCAAGGGCAATCAGGCCATGGTGGCCCAGACCCTGGGCTTCTATCAGCAGCACTTTGCCGACCGTTACTATCTGGAGCTGATCCGCACCGGGCGCACCGACGAGGAGAGCTACCTGCACATGGCGGTGAAGCTGGCCGGCGAGCAGGGCATCCCAGTGGTGGCCACCAACGAGGTGGTGTTCCGTGACGAGTCGGACTTCGAGGCCCACGAGATCCGGGTGGCCATCCACGATGGCTACACCCTGGACGATGCCCGCCGGCCCAAACGCTACAGCCGCCAGCAATACCTGCGCAGCGTTGATGAGATGGTCGCGCTGTTTGCCGACTTGCCCGAGGCCCTGGCCAACACGGTGGAGATCGCCAAGCGCTGCAACGTCACGGTACGTCTGGGGGAATACTTCCTGCCCAACTTCCCCACCGGCGACATGACCACCGAAGACTTTTTGGTGATGAAGTCCAAGGAGGGGCTGGAGGAGCGCCTCGAATTCCTGTTCCCGGATCCAGCGGTACGGGCCCAGCGCCGCACGGAATATGACGAGCGGCTGGACGTGGAGCTCAAGGTGATCAACCAGATGGGCTTCCCCGGCTACTTCCTCATCGTGATGGAGTTTATCCAGTGGTCCAAGGATAACGGCATCCCGGTGGGGCCGGGCCGTGGCTCGGGGGCGGGCTCCTTGGTGGCCTATGCCCTCAAGATCACCGACCTGGACCCGCTTGAATTCGACCTGCTGTTCGAACGCTTCCTGAACCCGGAGCGGGTCTCCATGCCTGACTTCGACGTGGACTTCTGCATGGATCGCCGGGACAAGGTGATCGAGCACGTGGCGGACATGTACGGTCGGGAGGCGGTGTCCCAGATCATCACCTTCGGTACCATGGCGGCCAAGGCGGCCATCCGTGATGTGGGCCGGGTGCTGGGGCATCCCTATGGCTTCGTGGATCGCATCTCCAAGCTGGTGCCGCCGGATCCGGGCATGACCCTGGAGAAGGCCTTCGAGGCCGAGCCCAAGCTGCCGGAGATCTACAACCAGGATGAGGAGGTCAAGGCCCTCATCGACATGGCCCGCCAGCTGGAAGGGGTGACCCGCAACGCCGGCAAGCACGCCGGTGGCGTGGTCATAGCCCCCACCAAGATCACCGACTTCGCCCCCCTGTATTGCGACGGCGAAGGCAAGAACCCGGTGACCCAGTTCGACAAGAACGACGTGGAATACGCGGGCCTGGTGAAGTTCGACTTCCTGGGGCTGCGCACCCTCACCATCATCGAGTGGGCCCTGGGGATGATCAACCCGCGGCTGGCGCAAGAAGGCAAGCCGCCGGTGGACATTGCCGCCATCCCGCTGGATGACCCCACCTCCTTCAAGAGCCTGCTGGGCTGCGAAACCACGGCTGTGTTCCAGCTGGAATCCCGCGGCATGAAGGATCTGATCAAGCGCCTCAAGCCCGACTGCTTCGAAGACATGATCGCCCTGGTGGCCCTGTTCCGGCCGGGCCCCTTGCAATCGGGCATGGTGGATAACTTCATCGACCGTAAGCACGGCAAGGAAGCCATCTCCTACCCGGATGCCACCTGGCAGCACGAGAGCCTCAAGCCCATCCTGGAGCCCACCTACGGCATCATCCTCTATCAGGAGCAGGTGATGCAGATCGCCCAGACCCTGGCGGGTTATACGCTGGGGGGCGCCGACATGTTGCGTCGCGCCATGGGTAAGAAGAAGCCCGAGGAGATGGCCAAGCAACGGGCCGGCTTCGAGGAAGGGGCGGTGAAGAACGGCGTCGACGGCGAGCTGGCGATGAAGATCTTCGACCTGGTGGAGAAGTTCGCCGGTTACGGCTTCAACAAGTCCCACTCCGCCGCCTATGCCCTGGTCTCCTACCAGACCCTGTGGCTCAAGACCCATTACCCGGCCGAATTCATGGCGGCGGTGATGACGGCGGACATGGACAACACCGACAAGATAGTGACCCTGGTGGATGAGTGTCAGCGCATGGGGCTCACCATCATACCGCCGGATGTGAACACGGGGCGCTACCGCTTCACCGTCAACGAGCAGGGCCACATCGTCTACGGCATCGGCGCCGTCAAGGGGGTGGGGGAAGGCCCCATCGAGGCGATTCTCGAGGCGCGGGACGCCGGCGGCCCCTTCCGGGATCTGTTCGACTTCTGCAACCGGGTGGACATCAAGCGCCTGAACAAGCGGGTGATGGAGAAGCTGATCCTGGCCGGCGCCCTGGATCGCCTGGGGCCCCACAGAGCCGCCCTGATGGCATCGCTGCCGGAGGCCATGAAGGCCGCCGAGCAGAAGGCCAAGGATCAGGCGCTGGGGCAGAACGATTTGTTTGGCGATCTGTTCGCCGACGACGCCGTGGTGCCGCCGCCGGTATTCGCCCAGGTGCCCGAGTGGCCGGACAAGGTCTGGCTGGATGGCGAGCGGGAGACGCTGGGCCTTTACCTCACGGGTCACCCCATCAACCAATACCAGGCGGAGCTCAGGCACTACACCTCGGCGCGCCTGTGCGATCTGCACCCCACGGAGCGGGACAAGATCACCACGGCGGCGGGACTCGTGATCGCCACCCGGGTCATGGTGACCAAGCGGGGGACCCGCATGGGGATCATGACCCTGGACGATCGTTCCGGCCGCCTGGATGTCACCCTGTTCTCCGAGGCGCTGGAGCGTTTCGAACCCTTGCTGGAAAAGGACCGGATTCTGGTGGTCAGCGGACAGGTCGGCTTTGACGACTTCTCCGGTGGCCTTAAAATGTCGGCCCGTGATGTCATGGATATTGCCGAGGCCCGGGCCAGACATGCCCGGCAACTGCGGCTGCAACTGGATAACAATCAGATCGACGGCCGTTTTTTCCAACGTTTTATGGAAATAATGGAGCCACACCGTGCCGGGGTCTGCCCGGTTCAGGTATGCTATCGCAAACCGGGCGTCCAGGCGCAATTGGCCTTGGGCACCCAGTGGCGGGTGACGCCGACCGATCAACTACTGGACGACCTGCGGAGCTTGCTGGGCAAGTCCGCGGTCGAGCTCTTGTTTTAAGTAGCGATTTCGGAATTGACTATGAATCTGAATTACCTTGAGTTTGAACAGCCTATCGCCGAGCTGGTGGCACAGATCGACGAGCTCAAGCATGTGAGCAGCGGCGTGGGCCGCAACGTGGATCTCTCCGAAGAGATAGCGCGGCTGGAGAAGAAAAACGAGGAGCTGACTCGTAAGCTGTTCAGCGATCTGGGTGCCTGGCAGATTTCCCAATTGGCCCGCCATCCCCTGCGTCCCTATACCCAGGATTACATCGATCGCCTGTTCACCGAATTCGACGAGCTGGCGGGCGACCGTGCCTATGCCGACGACAAGGCCATCGTCGGCGGGGTGGCCCGTTTCGACGATGAGCCCGTGATGGTCATTGGCCAGCAGAAGGGGCGGGACACTCAGGAGAAGATCAAGCGCAACTTCGGCATGCCGCGGCCCGAAGGCTACCGCAAGGCCCTGCGGCTGATGGAGATGGCCGAGCGCTTCAAGATGCCCATCATCACCTTCATCGACACCCCGGGCGCCTACCCTGGCGTGGGGGCCGAGGAGCGTGGTCAGTCCGAAGCCATCGCCCGCAATCTCAAGGTGATGTCCGGCCTCAAGGTGCCGGTGATCTGCACCGTGATCGGCGAGGGCGGCTCCGGCGGTGCCCTGGCCATCGGCGTGGGGGACAGGGTCAACATGCTGCAGTACTCCACCTACTCGGTGATCTCCCCGGAAGGCTGTGCCAGCATACTGTGGAAGAGCGCCGACAAGGCCTCCCTGGCCGCCGAGGCCATGGGCATCACGGCCCAACGCTTGAAAGAATTGGGGCTCATCGACAACATCATTCCCGAGCCCCTGGGCGGCGCCCACCGCAACTTGGACGAGATGGTGGCGCACCTCAAGACCCGCCTGCTGGCGGACTTGTCCGAGCTGCGGCTGCTGACCGCTGAGGAGCTGATCTCCAAGCGCTATCAGCGTCTGATGGGTTATGGCTACTGCTAAGTCTGCTCAGCCGCAACAGGCCGTCCCTCGGGGCGGCCTTTTTGTCTGGGTCTTTCACTAAGGAGCTCACATGTCCCCCGCCGTGCCGCTGACCGAATTGCGCCAACTGCTGCCGCCGGGCCCCTTGCTGCTGGCCTACAGCGGCGGCCTGGACTCCAGGGTGCTGCTGGCCTGGCTGGTGGCCCTGCGGGATGCCTATCCGGGTTATTCACTCAGGGCCGTGCATGTGCACCATGGGCTCAGCCCTAATGCCGATGCTTGGGCGACCCACTGCCAGCAGCTCTGCGACGCCCACGCCGTGCCGCTGGAGGTGGTGCGGCTGCGGCTGACGTGTGGCCCGCGGCAGAGCCTGGAAGCGGTGGCGCGGCAGGCGCGCTATGGGGCCCTGGCAGCGCGGCTGGCCCCCGGTGAGCGCTTACTGACGGCGCACCACCAGGATGACCAGCTGGAGACCCTGTTGCTGGCCCTCAAACGCGGTGCGGGCCCGCGCGGACTGGCGGCCATGGGATTGCGGCAAGCCTTTGCCGGTGGCGAGCTGATCCGGCCCTTGCTGAGTCATGGCCGCGCCGAACTGGCGGCCTGGGCCAACGCGGCGGGGCTCAGCTGGATCGAGGATGAGAGCAACGCGGACCTGGGTTTTGATCGTAACTTCCTGCGTCATGCCATAGTGCCGCCGTTGCAGGCGCGTTGGCCCGGCTTTACCCAGGCGGCCAGCCGTTCGGCCCGCCTGTGTGCCGAGCAGGAGGCGCTGGCGGAGGAGATCGCCCGTGCCGATCTGGCGCTGTGCCGGGGGGACGGCGCCAGTTTGGCGCTGGCGCCGCTGGCGAGCCTCTCCGAGCCCCGGCGGCACAATCTGCTGCGCCACTGGCTGCGTCAACAAACCGGCACCGTGCCCAGCGAAGTCCAGCTGCGCAGCATCTGGCCGCAACTGGTACAGGCCCAGGCCGATGCCATGCCGGCGCTGCAGTGGGCCGGCGGCACCCTGTATCGTTTTGCCGAGGCATTGCATCAGGTGGCCAGGCAAGGGGTCTTGTCGCCTGGCACCGTCTCCCTGACGCGGGATGGTCTGTGCCGGCTGCCGGCGGAGCTGGGGTGGGCTGGGCTGAGGATGTGTGACAGGGGCGAACTACGGCTACCTTCTGGATCAGAGTCGGTCAGCCTGCGTTGGGGCTTGCCCGGTAGCACTCGCCTGCGGCCGGTGGGGCGAGGCGGCTCTCGGCCGCTGAAGAAGTTGTGGCAGGAGCTGGGGGTAGCGCCCTGGCTGCGAGGCCGCTGGCCGGTACTGTATTACGGCGAGGTGCCGGTGGCGATTGCCGGCAAGCTGGTCTGCGAGGCGGGTGCGCCTCGGCCAGGCGAGGCGCGGGCTGAACTCATCTGGGTGCCGCCTGCGGCTTAGCGCGGGCGGGCCTTGTTGAGATAGAGCTGCTGATCCGCCTGCTGGTACAGGCTCTGCGCGTCCATGCCAGCTTGCCAGGCAGCGTGACCGAAGCTGAAGTCCACCTGCCAGGCGCTCAGTTCGCTGTCCTGGGCCAGCAGATGCTGCAGACGACTGGCCACTCGATGGGCGGCGAAGGGGTCCGCCGGCTGCAGCAACAGGGCAAACTCGTCGCCGCCTAAGCGAAAGGCCAGATCCGTGCTGCGGATGGCCTGATTGGCCAGGCTGGCGAAACGGACCAGCACCCGATCCCCCACGGGGTGGCCGTGGGTGTCGTTGATCTGCTTGAAGTGATCCAGATCCAGCAACAGCAGCAGCAGGCCGTTGTCCTGACGCTGACTCAGATCTATGGCCCGGGCCAGGGATTCGTCGAAGCTGGCCCGGTTGCCGATGCCGGTCAGGTGATCCTGCCGGCTCAGCAGATCCATCTCCTCAATGCGCAGCAGCAGGCGCAACGGATAGATCAGTATCTGGTGCAGCTGTTGCAGCAGACGGTGGTGATGCTGTTGCAGGGGGGCGGTCAGGCCGTAGCACAGCTCCCCCATGTTGTGATTGAGACGATCCTGCAAGGGGATCAGCAGCTGCATTTCCCCTTGGGGACCTTCTACCAGCAACTGGTCTTGCCCGCGGTGGCTGTATTCCAGGCGGCAAACCGGCAAGAAATTGACGACCCACCCGGCAAAAGTTTGCAGCAGGCGGAGGGGCTCATCCTGACCCATCAGACTTTCCATCAGTTCAAGCCGTTCCAGGCTGGAGATGGCGCTAAAGCCGGTGAACCGGCCGATCGGCAACTCGGGGGCCCGTCCATAGGCGGCAACCAGTTGAAGGCTCTCCATCCGACATCTCCACATTTTTTTGACGATATGGCCATATATCGCAAAAGCTGTGCCAATCTGCCTATTGCGCGGGATTTTGTCGGGGACGGGCCAGGGGAGTGGCAATGGCGGCGTGGTGGCCCGATTTTCTCCGGAAGATTTGTCTCCGGGAGTGAGGAGGGCTCGTCGTCGGGTGACGGCTCGCCGCACGGCCAACAAAAAAGGCCCGGTGAGGGCCTTTTTGTTGGCGTTGGGCTTAGCGCCCCAGACGGGCGACGAGCTCGGCTACTATGGCGTCGATGGCCACCTCCAGCTTGCTGCCGTCACGGCGGGACTTGTATTCCACCACGCCGTTGTCGATGCCCCGCTCGCCGATGACGATGGCGTGGGGAATGCCGATGAGCTCCATGTCGGCGAACATGACGCCCGGGCGCTCCTTGCGGTCATCGAACAGCACGTCCACCCCGGCGGCCTTGAGCTCGGCGTAGTAACGCTCGGCCAGCTCGGCCACCCGGTGGGACTTGTGCATATTCATGGGGATGATGGCCACCTCAAACGGCGCTATGGCGTCCGGCCAGATGATACCGGCGGCGTCATTGTTCTGTTCGATGGCGGCGGCCACCAGGCGGGAGACGCCGATGCCGTAGCAGCCCATCTCCATGATGGTGGCCTTGCCCTCTTCGTTCAGCACTGTGGCCTTCATGGCCTCGGAGTACTTGGTACCCAGCTGGAAGATGTGGCCCACTTCGATGCCGCGCTTGAGCAGCAGGGTGCCCTGGCCACAGGGGCTGGGATCGCCTTCCACCACGTTGCGCAGATCGGCCACCTCGTAGCCCTGGATGTCACGATCCCAGTTGGCGCCGGTGAGGTGATGGCCGTTGAGGTTGGCGCCGCAGACGAAGTCCGCCAGATGGGCGGCGCTACGATCCACGATCACCCGGCAGCTCAGCCCCTTGGGACCGATGGAGCCGGCGTCGCAGCCGGCGGCGGCCTGGATCTGGGCGTCGTTGGCGAAGGTCAGCGGCTTGGCGACGCCAGGCTGCTTCTCGGCCTTCACCTCGTTTAGCTCGTGATCACCGCGCAGCACCAGGGCGATCACCGGCTGCTCACCGGCTTCGTCGGCTTCGCCCAGCACCAGCAGGGTCTTGGCCACCTGTTTGGCGTCCACCTTGAGGAAGGCACACACCTCGTCGATGGTATGGACATCGGGGGTGGCCACCTGGGTCAGGGCGGCGGTGGGGGCCGGACGCTCACCGGCCGGCGCCAGGGCCTCGGCCATCTCGATGTTGGCGGCGTAATCGGAGCCGGTGGAGAAGGCGATCAAATCTTCGCCGCTGTCCGCCAGCACCTGGAACTCATGGGAGCCGGTACCGCCGATGGAGCCGGTGTCGGCCTGCACCGGACGGAAATCCAGTCCCATGCGGCTGAAGGCGGCGCAGTAGGCGGCGTGCATCTTGCCGTAGGTCTCGACCAGGCTGGCCTTGTCAATGTGGAAGGAGTAGGCGTCCTTCATCAGGAACTCGCGGCCACGCATGATGCCGAAACGGGGGCGGACCTCGTCACGGAACTTGGTCTGGATCTGGTAGAGGTTCAGGGGCAGTTGCTTGTAGCTGCTGACCTCGTAACGCACCAGGTGGGTGATCACTTCCTCGTGGGTCGGGCCCAGCACGAAGGGACGGTTGTGGCGGTCGGTGAGGCGGCACAGCTCGGGGCCGTACTGCTCCCAGCGGCCGGACTCCTGCCACAGCTCGGCCGGTTGCACCACCGGCATGGAGACTTCCACCGCGCCGGCGTTGTTCATCTCTTCCCGCACGATGTTTTCAATCTTCTTGAGCACCCGCAGGCCGGTGGGCAGCCAGTTGTACAGGCCGGAGGCCAGCTTGCGGATCATGCCGGCCCGCAGCATCAGCTGGTGGCTGATCACTTCGGCGTCGGAGGGGGTTTCCTTGAGGGTGGAGAGCAGATATTGACTGGTACGCATATCCTTGGACCTTTGGGCGCCGCCACGGGCGATAGACTTAACAACAGAATGGCCGGAAATTCTAGCAGGCCAGGGTATTGGGCATAAAGGGGAAATTGCCGGCGTGGGCGCCAGGACCGTAAGCCGTCACTCACTGGCCGGCATTGTGCCGCCGGGGAGGCCGCCTGTGGTATCCTGTGGCCGGTCGCTTAAGAGGGTTATCACCATGCCGTATCTCGTTGATGTCCACAGCCACACAGTCGCCAGCACCCATGCCTACAGCACCTTGCATGACTACCTGGCAGAGGCCCGGCAAAAGGGCATCCGCCTGTTTGCCACCACGGATCATGGCCCGGCCATGGCCGACGCCCCCCATCCCTGGCACTTCATCAACATGAAGGTGGTGCCTAGGTTGGTGGATGGCATCGGCATCCTCAGAGGCATGGAAGCCAACATCAAGAACCTGTTCGGTGAGACCGACTGTGACGAGCGGCTGCAGGGCTGCCTGGATATCGTGCTGGCGGGCTTTCACCAGCCGGTGTTTCCGCCCAGCTGCCAGGAGGATCATACCCGGGCCATGATCAATGCCATGCGCGGTGGCGTGGTGGACATCATCACTCATCCGGGCAACCCCAATTTCCCCATCGACATGGAGGCGGTGGTGGCGGCGGCGGTGCAGTTCAACGTGGCGCTGGAGATCAACAACTCCTCCTTCCTGCAGTCCCGAGTGGGCAGTGAAAGCAACTGCCGGCGCATCGCCGAGCTGGCGCGGGATCTGGGGGCCACCCTGGTGTTGGGCTCAGATGCCCACATCGCCTTCGATCTGGGCAACCACGCCAAGGGTGAGGCCCTGCTGGCGGCGGTGGGCTTCCCGGAGGAGCGCCTGCTTAACCGCTCGCCCCGCGCCCTGCTGGACTTTCTGGAGTCTCGCGGCAAGCCGCCCATCGCCGAGCTGGCGAACTTGTAAGGCCGTTAAAAACAACAAGGGGACCCTAGGGTCCCCTTGTCATTGCTGGGCGGCTAGTCCTGCAGCTCGCTGATCACCGCATACAGGGGATCTTCGGCCAGGTCTACCTCCACCAGATCGCCGGCCCGGCGCAGCAGGCGGCGGCAGTCCGGGCTCAGGTGACGCAGTTGCAGCCGCTTGCCGGCCTGCTGATAGCGCTCCGCCAGGCTGTCGATGGCCTCGATGGCCGAGTGGTCGCACACCCGGGAGTCGGCAAAGTCCAGTATCACCCGCTGGGGATCCTGTTGGGGGCTGAACAGCTCACCGAAGCGGCGGCTGGAGGCGAAGAACAGGGGACCGCTCAGCCGGTAGACCAGGATCTCGCCCTCCTGGCAGCGCTGGGCGCGGATCTGGCGGGCGTTCTGCCAGGCAAACACCAGGGCCGAGACGATGACGCCGGTAAAGACCGCCAGGGCCAGATCGGTCAGCAGGGTCACCAGGGTCACCAGCAGGATGACGAAGGCGTCCTGCTTGGGCACCTTGCCCATCATCTTGAAGCTGGCCCACTCGAAGGTGCCCAGCACCACCATAAACATGACCCCCACCAGGGCCGCCAGGGGGATCTGCTCGATGAGCGGCGCGCCGAACAGCACAAAGCCCATCAGCAGCAGGGCGGCACTGATGCCGGAGAGGCGACCGCGCCCGCCGGATTCGATGTTGATCATGGACTGGCCTATCATGGCGCAACCGCCCATGCCGCCAAACAGACCGTTGGTGACGTTGGCCAGCCCCTGGCCCAGGCACTCCCGGTTGCCGTTGCCCCGGGTCTGGGTCATCTCGTCGATGAGGTTCAGGGTCAGCAGGCTCTCGATCAGGCCCACCGAGGCCAGGATCACCGCATAGGGCAGCACTATCTGCAGGGTCTCCAGGCTCCAGGGCACCTGGGGCAGGTGGAAGGCCGGCAGGCTGCCGGCCAGGCTGGCGCCGGCATCCCCCGTCATGCCGCGGACAAAATCGATGACGGTGCGGGTCT
Source organism: Pseudaeromonas paramecii (assembly GCF_039540575.1). NCBI lineage: Bacteria > Pseudomonadati > Pseudomonadota > Gammaproteobacteria > Aeromonadales > Aeromonadaceae > Pseudaeromonas > Pseudaeromonas paramecii. Next base: position 234,176 of record NZ_BAABFC010000009.1, on the reverse strand, counting down.
CCAGCCCCAGTCCCTGCACCAGTAGCGTGATGGTGAGGATGGCCACCAGGGAGGCGGGAATCGCGGTGGTGAGCTTGGGCAGGCCCCAGATGATCAGCATGGTGAGGGCCACCAGCCCCAGCATCAGGTAGAGATCCGGGCCGCCGAGCCAATGCAGCTGGCCGCTGGCATCCGGCACCTTGAACTGCCCCAGCTGGGCCAGGAAGATCACCAGGGCCAGGCCGTTGACGAACCCTATCATCACCGGGTAGGGCACCAGGCGGATAAACTTGCCCAGCTTGAGCAGGCCGGCACCCAGCTGCAGCAGGCCGGCCAGCAACACAGCCACAAACAGATACTCCACCCCGTGTTCGGCCACCAGGGCGACGGCCACCACCGCCATGGCGCCGGTGGCGCCGGAGATCATGCCCGGCCGGCCGCCAAACAGGGCGGCGATGAGCCCCATCATGAAGGCGGCGTGCAGGCCCACCATGGGGGAGACCCCGGCGACGAAGGCGAAGGCCACCGCCTCCGGCACCAGGGCCAGGGCCACCGTCAGGCCGGAGAGCAGATCCTGCCGGGTGTTGGCCCGGGCGAAGTGTGGAAATTGAAACATGGTGCCATCCCTAGGGTTTGCGCTGGTCATAAAAAAGCCGGTCATGCTAACGGCATGACCGGCGGATCACAACCCTAAACCGGATCGGATTACTGGCTGGCGGCGTCGGTTTGCTGGCGGATGGCCGTTTGCTGGGCGTCCGCCTGTTGCTGCAGTTGCTGCTCCAGCGCGCGGGCCTGATCCAGGGCCTGATGCTGGCTCTCCAGCGGGCGTGGCTTGGCCTGGGCCGGTTTGTCGGGTTTGGCGGGGCCGCAGGCGGCCAGGGCCAGGGGGAGCAGCAGGAATAGTATCTTCATTCGGTCACCTCGGTGTCTTGCCTGTCGTCGTTTGCCTGGGGGCCTATGCCAGGGGCCCTTGCCAGGGGGCTTATGCCTGGGACTCTTGCCAGGGGGCCTATGCCTGGGACCCTGGCCAGGGATCCAGCGCCAGCACCTGGATGCGGCCATCTTGTACCTGCCAGCGCACATTGTAGTCATACAGGTGCACGCCGTACTCCTTGGGGTCCTCGGCCAGCTGCTTGTAGGCGGGGCGGGGATCCTGGCCCAGCACCTGAATGAGGAAGGTCGCCAGCTGCGGATGCTGCGCGCTGGCCTGGGCCAGCTGCGCCTGGGCGGCTGGGGTGAAGATCACCTCCCGGGTGGTGGGCGGCGCCGGGGCAAAGCCGCCGTCGGCCTCCGGCAGGCTGTCGGCGAAGGGCACATAGGGCTTGATGTCCACCACTGGGGTGCCGTTCACCAGATCCACCCCTTCCAGCTCCAGCCAGAGACCGTCGGCATCCTGGGTGACGCCCCGCAGGCGCACCACCGACAGCCCCAGGCCGTTGGGCCGGAAGGGACTGCGAGTGGCGAACACCCCCACCTTCTGATTGCCGCCCAGGCGCGGCGGCCGCACCCGCGGCTGCCAGCCCTGCGCCAGACACTCATGGAACACGAAAATAAGCCAGAGATGGGAGAACTGGGTGATCCCCTCCAGGGTCAGGGGATCGTCGAAGGGGGGCAGCAGTTGCAACCGGGCTTCACCTGCGGTCACCAGCCCCGGCTGGCGGGGCACGGAGAACTTCTCCTGGTAGGGGGAGTGGATTCGCCCCACCGCCTGCAGCTGGGGTAACGGGCTCACTGTGCCGGCTCCGCCACCTTGAGGGCCTGGCCGTAACACAGCAGGCTGCTGAGGCAATCGGCGGTCTGCGCCAGGGTGACACACTTGCCCATCAGCAAACCGTTCCCCCCCATGTCCGCCACCTTGCGGCGGGCCTCGGTTCTGGCATCCCCCAGATTGGGCACCGGCTGGTCGGCATCGGCCTGGCAGGACTCGGCCTCTACCGTGCCCAGCACCTGGTAGTTGAGATCTTCTAGCTGGGCCTTCTCCACCAGGGCCACCGAGCCCGGCTTGAAGTATTCGGTGAAGTTCTCTTTATCGATGTTGGTGTGAACGCTGAAGTAGCTGCAGCCGGTCAGCAGGGTTAGACAGAGCGAAAGGGGCAGGGCAAGGGGTAATCTGCGCATGGGGCATCCTGAGCGTTAGGGAGGCGACCATTATAGGGCCAGCCTCCCCTTGGGCTCCAGTCGGCTAGGCCAACTGTTGATGCAGACGGCGGTAATGGTCGTCCTGGGCCAGCAGCTCGGCGTGGGGGGCCAGGCAGCGCAGACGCCCATCCTCCAGCAGACCTATGCTGTCCATCTGGGCCAGGCCGGTGAGTCTGTGGGTGATCATCAGCAGGCTCTTGTCCTGCGCGTGGCGCAGGATGAGCGCCAGGATCGCCTGCTCGGTAGCGGGATCCAGCCCCTCGGTGGCTTCGTCCAGCAGCAGCAGGGGCGCGTCGTGCAGCAGGGCGCGGGCCAGCTCCAGCCGGCGCAGCTCGCCGCCGGAGAGCTGCCGGCCACCTTCCCCCAGCCACAGGGCCAGGGCCTTGCGGGGGTCGGCTTCCGGCAGCAGGCGATCCAGCTCCACCGCCGCCAGCACCGCCAGCAGTTCGTCGTCCGTGGCCGTGGGCTTGGCCAGCCGCAGATTGTCCGCCAGGGTGGCGCTGAACAGGTGAACCCGCTGGCCTACCACCGCCATGGAGGCGCGCAAGGCGCCTTCTGAATAGTCGGCCAGGGGCCTGCCGTCCAGGGTGAGGCTGCCGCTGGCCGGGGTCAGCTCCCGGGTCAGCAGGCTCAGCAGGGTGGACTTGCCACAGCCGGTGGGGCCCAGAATCGCCACCTTTTGACCGGGCGCCAGCTCCAGCGACAGATCCGTCAGCACCCGGGGAGCGGCGCCGTAGGCAAAGGCCAGATCGCGGATATGCAGTTGGCCCGTCTGGGCCGGTGTTGGGTGTTCACCATAGGTCAGCCGTTCTCCGGGGGCCGTGATCTCGTTGAGACGGCGGGCGGCGGTCAATGTGGTGGAGAGGTGGGTGAAGGCATTGGCTAATGGCAGCACCAGCTCGAAGGCGGCGAGGCTGACGAACACCATCAGGGCGGTGAGGGGGCCGGGGGGCGCCTCACCCACGCCATCGGCGGCCAGCCAGAGCATCAATACCGTCACCATGCCCAGCAGGGACTGGAACAGGCCGGTGGCCAGCCCGCCAAGGCTGGCCAGCCGGCGTTGCTGGGTCAGCAGGTGGGCTTCGTCTGCTTCCAGTTTGGCCCGCCAGCTGGGTTCGGCGCCGCACAGCAGCAGCTCTGCCTGGTTGTCCACATAGTCCACCAGCTGGGTGCGCAGGCTGGCCCGGCTCAGGGCCAGGGCGCGGCCCGGCGCCTGGCCCAGGCGGTAGAAGAGCAGGGGCAGCAGCACCACCAGCAGGCTCAGCACCCCGGTGAGCACGGCCGCCTGGCTGGGGTCAAACAGACAGAGGAAGCCGAACAGCGCCAGCAACATCAGCAGGGCGCTGAGCAGTGGGGTGATGAGGCGCAGGTAGAGGTGATCCAGGGCATCTATGTCCGACACCAGGCGGTTGAGCAGATCCGCCTGGCGGAAGCCCTGCAGCCGCGCCGACGGCAGGGGCAGCAGCTGTTGCCAGAAGCGGCTGCGCAGGCTGGTCAGCAGGCGGAAGGTGGCGTCGTGGCTCACCACCCGCTCGGCCCAGCGCCCGGCGGTACGCATGATGGACAAGAAGCGCACCCCGCCGGCGGGGAACAGGTAGTTGAAGCTCTGCCGGGTGGCCAGGGTCAGCCCCGCCACGGCACAGGCACTCAAGAACCAACCGGACAGCGAGAGCAGGCCGATGCCGGCGGCCAGGGTGAATAGGCTCAGCAACAGCCCCAACAGCAGGGGCAGGGCGTGCTGGCGATACAGGCGCAAGTAGGGCCAGAGTGCCTGGATGGCGGCGATCATGGGCGCGGCTCCTGGGCGTTGTGGTGAATGACCAGCCGTTGATAGGCCGGATGGGTGGCCAGCTCCGCCGGGCTGCCGTCGGCCACCAGCTGGCCGGCCTCGATGAGCAGCCAGCGTTCGGCCTGTTGCAACTGTTCGGGTCTGTGGCTGACCATCAGGCTGGTGGGGCCAGCCAGCCGCGGAGCCAGGGCGTCCATGATCTGCTGCTCGGTATGGCGATCCAGGCTGGCGGTGGGTTCATCCAGCAGCCAGAGGCCAGCCGGGTGCTGGGCCGAGTGCAGCAGGGTGCGGGCCAGGGCCAGCCGCTGGGCCTGACCCACCGACAGCCCGGCGGCCTGCTCACCTATGGGGTAGTCCCAGCCCTTGTCCTGCTGCAGGGCCAGGGCGCCGGCCTGGCGCAGGGCGTCCAGCCTGGCCGCCTCGTCGACCGCGTCCAGCCCCAGACAGAGGTTGTCCCGCAGGCTGCCGTGAATGAGCCGCGGGTTTTGGCGCAGCCAGGCCAGATGGCGGCGCCAGCTGGTCATCTCCAGGCTGGCCAGCTCCTGGCCGTTGACCTTCAGGCTGCCGCGATAGGGGGCAAAGCCCAGCAGGGCCTGGATCAGGCTGCTCTTGCCGGCGCCGGTGCGACCTATGAGGGCGGTGCGGCAACCGGCGGGCAGGCTGAAGCTCAATGGGCCCAGCAGCCGTTGGCCGTCGGCGCTCAGCACCTCCAGATCCCGGGCTTCGATGCTGACGGGGCCGTCGGCCAGGAAGGGGCTGTCCCCCTGTTGCAGTTGCAGCAGGGGTTGCGCCAGGAAGGCTTCGAGCTGATCGGCGCCGCCGATGGCCTGGGCTTTGGCATGATAGTGGCTGCCCAGCTCCCGCAGGGGCAGGAAGAAGTCCGGTGCCAGCAGCAGCACAAACAGGCCGGCGAACAGGGTGACGCCCCGTCCGTAATCACCGAAATTCAGATGTTCCAGATAAGAGAAGCCAAAATAGACCGCCACCACGGCGATGGAGACGGAGGCGAAGAATTCCAGCACCGCCGAGCTGAGGAAGGCCATGCGCAACACTTCCATGGTGCGTTCGCGAAAATCCTCCGAGGCGGCGGTGATGGCGGCACCTTCGGCCTGGGCCCTGTGGTAGCGGCGCAGGGTGGCCAGGCCCTTGAGACGATCGAGAAAATGGGCCGACAGGCGGGAGAGGGCCTGGAAGTTGCGCCGGTTGGCGTCGGCCGCACCTATGCCGGTCAAGATCATGAAGAAGGGGATCAGGGGGGCGGTGGCCAGCAGTATCAGGCCGGCGGCCCAGTTCACCGGAAACACCACCAGCAGGATCAGCAGGGGCTGGAGCACCGCCAGCATGGCCTGGGGCTGATAGCGGGCATAGAAGTCATGCAGCTCTTCGACCTGTTCCAGCAGCAGGCTGGCCCAGCTGCCGGCGGGTTTTTGCTGCAGGTAGGCGGGGCCTCTGGCCTGCAGGGCGTCCAGCACCTGACGCCGCACCCCCTGGCGTACCCGGGCGGCGCCACGGAAGGCGCTCTGCTCCTTGGCCCAGGCCAGCAGGCCGCGCAGCAGGGCCAGCAGCAGCAGGCCTGTGATGCCCATGAGCAGGCTGTGCCTGTCCTGCTGGTCTATGATGATGCCGTGCAGCAGGCGGGCCAGCAGGTAGGCCTGGGCTATGATGACCAGGGCTGACAGGGTGCCCAGCAGCAGTGTGATGCCCAGCCAGGGGCGGGCCAGGCGGCTGCCCTGACGCAGCCAGCCGGTCAGGGTGCGTTGACGTGATTTATCCATGGGACCAGGCGGTTCACTCGTGAAAATAGCCGTGCAAGCCTACCCCGAGCCCGTTACCTTGGCAATTAGAAGCCTTTTGTATGCTTGTTTTACAGCAGCAGACGCAGCCTGTGCGCCTGACCTCGTCTGCGAGGAGCGCCTTGGGCTATGATTGAAGGGCATTATCGGGTGTGGTGATAATTTCTTCCTTAAATAACAAGGGGGTGGCTGGGTTGCCAAGGCGACAGTTATCTATTTGGCACAAGTTTTTGCTGCTTTGCCTGCTGTTCCTCGTGCTGCTGCAACTGCTGCTGATGGGGGAAGTGCGGCTGTTTTTGCACCCGCTGGTGCTCTCCATGGAGAAGCAGTTTGCCGACAGTCAGCAGCACAGGGTCGCCATGGTCTTGCAACGGGAGTTGCACGATCTGCAGCGCATCAGTCAGGACTGGTCTTCCTGGGACAGCCTCTATGACTATGCCTCGGCCCCGAATCCCACCTTCGCCAACGAGAACCTGATACCCGAGACCATGGACGGGCTGGAGCTGGATCTCTTCTTGCTCTACGACAAGGAAGGGCGCCTGATCAGCTCCCTGACCTCGCAGGACGAGGCGGGGATGCCCAGGGCCTTGACGCTGCTGATCCCGCCGGATCTGCAGCATCTGCAGCTGTTCCGCGCGCTGTTTTCCCGCCCCTCGGGTGATAAGACAGACAGCTTTGAAGGCATAGTGCCGACGCCCTCCGGCCTGATGGCCATCAGCCTGCAGCCGGTGCTGCATTCGGACAAACAGGGGCCGGTCAACGGTGCCCTGCTGATGGGACGGCTGTTGACCCCGGCTTATCTTGACCATTTGGCACAGATCGCCGGGGTGCCTTTTTCGTTGAGCCAGGTATCGGCGCCGCAGGATTTTTCCCGCTATCGCATCGAAGATCACCGGGTGACCCATGTGACGGAGCCTTGGCAGGAGCCGGGTGTGCCCAGCCTGCTGCTGACGGTGCAGGTGAGCAGTGAGTTGGGCCAACTGGCCGGTGAGACATTGGAGTACGCCTGGGTCTTCACGGCGGTGGCGCTGGGTGGTTTGACCCTGGTGTTCATCTACCTCATCCATCGGCTGGTGCTCAGACCCTTGCGCCAGCTGGAGCAGTATGTCGGGCTGGTGTGGCGCAACGATCTGCAGGCCATTCCGGCACCGCCGACGCGCAACGATGAAATTGGCCGTCTGAGCAACAGCTTCGTCGGCCTGCTGGACGAACTGGCCATCAAGCAGCAGATCCTGGCCCGCTACTCCTATGAGGACAGCCTCACCGGCATCGCCAACCGCCGCCGCTTTGAGGAAGTATTCACCCAGGCCTTTCTGCGGGCCAAGCAGGCCAGTGGCTCGCTGGCGTTACTGATGATTGATGTGGATTACTTCAAGCCGTTTAACGACCACTATGGTCACCCGGAAGGGGACAAGGTGCTGCAACAGGTGGCCATGGCCATCGCTCGCTCGGTGAACAAGGTGTCGGATCTGGTGGCCCGCTATGGCGGCGAGGAGTTCGTGGTGTTGCTGGAAGGCGCCGATCTGGCGGTGGCCCACCAGGTGGCGGAGCGGATCTGCCAGAATGTGGCCCAGTTGGACATTCCCCATGCCAGCAGTCGCTGTGCCAACCGGGTGACGGTCAGCTGCGGCTATACCGCCGGCATTCCGCAGGGCAAGGACAACGGCCGCCGTTGGCACATGGTGGCGGACGAGTCGCTCTATCAGGCCAAGGGGGCGGGACGTAACTGCGCCCGGGGCCAGCAATTGCCGCCCCTGTCCTCTGGGTAAAGCGACGACAGTTTGCCTAAAGCCTGAGCAATCGGTGGGGGCCAGGGTAGAAAGCGGAGGCCTGCCCATTGCGTTGACGTAAAAAATCCCTATAGTAGTGCGCACCGCAGCGGGTGTAGTTCAATGGTAGAACTTTGGCTTCCCAAGCCAATAGCGTGGGTTCGATTCCCATCACCCGCTCCACTTATCCCTTCTTGCCCAGGCGGGCATCGTATAATGGCTATTACCTCAGCCTTCCAAGCTGATGATGCGGGTTCGATTCCCGCTGCCCGCTCCAATTTCGCCTGATGTCCCGGTCGTTGGCCTGATCTGGCCTGAGTGCTAGAATAGCCGCCATTTCTCGTCGGCCCCTCAGGGCATCTCTCTTACAAGGCGTTTAAGCATGAAAGTCAAAACCCGTTTTGCCCCCAGTCCCACCGGTTTCCTGCACGTCGGTGGTGCCCGTACCGCTCTCTATTCCTGGCTGTTTGCCCGTCATCACCAGGGCACCTTCGTGCTGCGTATCGAGGACACGGATCTGGAGCGTTCCACCCAGGAGGCCATCGACGCCATCATGGAGGGGATGAACTGGTTGGGGCTGAACTGGGAAGAGGGTCCCTTCTACCAGACCAAGCGGTTTGACCGGTACAACCAGGTGATCGACCAACTGCTGGCCGAAGGCAAGGCCTATCGCTGCTACTGCTCCAAGGAGCGCCTGGAAGCCCTGCGTGAACAGCAGATGGCCGCCGGTGAGAAGCCCCGTTACGATGGTTGCTGCCGCGATGGTCAGCACCATCACAGCGCCGACGAACCCCATGTGATCCGCTTCCGCAATCCCCAGGATGGCGTGGTGGCCTTCGATGACCATGTGCGTGGCCACATCGAATTTGCCAACAGCGAGCTGGATGATCTCATCATCCGTCGCACCGATGGCGCCCCCACCTACAACTTCTGTGTGGTGATCGACGACTGGGACATGGAGATCACCCATGTGGTGCGGGGTGAGGACCATGTGAATAATACCCCCCGTCAGATCAACATCTATAAGGCCCTGGGGGCCCCTGTGCCCGAGTTTGCCCACGTCTCCATGATTCTGGGGGATGACGGTGCCAAGCTGTCCAAGCGCCACGGCGCCGTGAGCGTGATGCAGTATCGGGATGACGGCTATCTGCCGGAGGCCCTGCTCAACTACCTGGTGCGCCTGGGTTGGTCCCACGGCGATCAGGAGATCTTCTCCATGGCCGAGATGATCCAGTACTTCAGCCTAAACGCCATCAACAAGTCGGCTTCTGCGTTTAACACCGACAAGCTCAAGTGGCTGAACAACCATTACATCCGCAGCCTGGATCCCGCCTATGTGGCCAAGCACCTGGAGTGGCACCTGCACGACCAGGGCATCGACTTCAGCCAGGGCCCGGCCTTGACCGAGGTGGTGACCCTGCTGGCGGAGCGTTGCCAGACCCTGGTGGAGATGGCGGGACAAAGCCGTTACTTCTTCGAGGAGTATGAGGCCATTGACGAGGCCGCGGCCAAGAAGCACCTCAAGGCCGGCGCCCTGGCACCGCTGCAACTGCTGCGGGAGAAGCTGGCTGCCCTGACCAGCTGGGAAGTGGAACCCCTGCACCATGCCATTGAAGCTACCGCCGCTGAGCTGGAGCTGGGCATGGGCAAGGTGGGCATGCCCCTGCGGGTCGCCGTCACCGGTCTGGGCCAGTCCCCCTCCATCGATGCCGTGATGGCATTGGTAGGTCGCGAGCGGGTGTTGGCACGCCTGGACAAGGTGATTGCCCAACTGGCCAGTCAAGCCGCCTGAGGCGGACTGGTTCGCTAAACCCCGGCTACGCCGGGGTTTTTTTTGGCCTGAGGCGGCACCTTGCAGGCTTTTTGGTCAGGCTGGCGAGGATTTGGACGACCAGTCAGGCAGGGCGATTTTTTTGTTGACACACAGGGGCCGGCTGCCTAATATGCGCCTCGCTCGCCGGTTAACACGGTGAGTCCAGCACTCTGGAAGCCTGCGATTGTGGGGTTATAGCTCAGCTGGGAGAGCGCTTGCATGGCATGCAAGAGGTCCGCGGTTCGATCCCGCGTAGCTCCACCAACTTCCAGAAAACGTCGCGATACGTATTCGCACCTGTAGTGGGGTTATAGCTCAGCTGGGAGAGCGCTTGCATGGCATGCAAGAGGTCCGCGGTTCGATCCCGCGTAGCTCCACCAAATATTCTCAGTCGAATGCTCAGGCGTTCGAAACCACAGATTTGTGGGGCTATAGCTCAGCTGGGAGAGCGCTTGCATGGCATGCAAGAGGTCGACGGTTCGATCCCGTCTAGCTCCACCAACCTTGATTTGGGGTTATAGCTCAGCTGGGAGAGCGCTTGCATGGCATGCAAGAGGTCCGCGGTTCGATCCCGCGTAGCTCCACCAAATCACAAAAGGCCCGTCTCTGACGGGCCTTTTGCTTTTTCCCATTCACCATAGAGTGACGTCCCTTCAGTGCCTGAGGGGACGTCACTCCGTCTTGCTGCGCTTGGTCCTTCACCGCGAGCGGGAGGGTTTGGACTCACGTTGCCGGTTACGACCCGGGGGCTGCCTCCATGGACAGCTCCTTAGCCATGTTGGCCTGGGCTATGGGTAAGGTCACCAGAATGGCCAATCCACCTTGCTCCCGGTTACGGGCCAGGATGGTTCCGCCATGGGCCTCTATCGCCCGCTTGGCGATGGCCAGCCCCAACCCTTTGCCCTGGCTCTGATCGTGGTGGTAGAAGGGGGTGAAGATGGTCTCCAGATCCGCCTCAGGCACACCCGGTCCCTGGTCGCAACAGCTGACCACCACCTGATTGGCCGGCGCATTGACCGTGACCGTCAGGTGTACCGGCGTGCCCCTCGGGCTGTGCTGGGCGGCGTTACGGATCAGGTTGTCGAAGGCCCGCAGCAACAGCTCGGCCCGACCATGCAGCAGTATGTCCTCCTCGGTATCCAGCAGCAGGTCGAAGTGGCGCCCCTCGGCGGCATATTCGAAGCGGGCATCGTCCACCAGGCTTTGCAGCAGGGACACCAGATCCAGGTAGTCATCGCCACTGATGGGGACCCTGGCCTCCAGTTTGGCCAGGGTCAGTACCTCTTCAATCATCTGATTGAGCCTGTGGGTCTCATGCTCGATACGCGACAGGGCATCGTCAAAGCGATCCGGACTCTGGCGGGCCAGCCCCAGGGCCACCTGCACCCGGGCCAGGGGGGAGCGCAGATCATGGGAGACATCGTGCAGCAGGCGCTGCTGAGCGCCGATCAGGCTCTTGAGCCGCTGAGCCATGAGATCGGCATCCCGCCCCAGCTGACCCAGCTCGTCCTGGCGATGGCCCATCTGCTGACCGATCTGCAGATCGAAGCGGCCGTCCGCCACCTGACGAAGGCCATCCCGCAGCAGGCGGATGGGCTTGGCCAGATGGGCCGCCAGCAGGGCGCTGCACAGCAGGCTGGCCAGCATCATCAGCAAGGGAAAGGTCAGGGGGTGGTGCAACAGGAAAAAAAAGCCCGAAGGTGCATTTTTGTCACGCAGACGGAACAGATAATAGGTCTGGCCATCGGGGGCCTTGGCGGTGAGCACCCGGGGATCCTGCTGCTGGATCAGGGACTGCACCCGCGCCCAGATCCCGGGAGGAACGGATAGGCCGACCTGCTCGTGGCCCTGGCCATCGGTGACGCGGATCTGCGTCTCGGGTGGGGGCATGCCCCGTTCCGGCGGTAGACGCGGTTCCAGCAAGCCATTGCGGTCATCCGGTGGGCCGAACAACTCCGGCGGTGGCACCGGCCGCAGGCGATAGAAGGTGTTGAGCAGGGGAATGCCACCTTGGCGTATCACGTTGCCCATGGCCTCCATGATCTGGCGGCTCATGGGGGAGTTGTCTATGGGGTCGTTCAGCTGGTTCTTGTACTCTTCATAGATCATGGAGCCCAGCTTGGTGCCGCCCAAGAGCAGCACCAGGGTCAGCCAGAAGGTCAGCAGGATCCGCCAGAAAATACTTCTCATATCAGGCAGCTAACAGCTGGTAGCCCAGCCCTCGAATGGTCTGGATGGGGGAGCGACCATCGGACAGCATGCCCAGTTTCTGGCGCAGGTTGCTGATATGGACATCAATGCTGCGATCGTAGCGGGTCAGGCTGCGGCCCAGCACCTGGCTGGAGAGCTCTTCCTTGCTCACGGCGCGGCCGGCATGGCGGGCCAGCACTTCCAGCAGATTGAATTCGGTACTGGTGAGATCCAGCACCTGCTCGTCCCAGTAGGCCAGACGGCGGCTGGGGGCCAGGCGCAGGGCACCGATCTGGTGATCCGCCAGCCCTTGCGGTTGCGGCTGGCTGCGACGCAGTATGGCGCGGATGCGCGCCACCAGCTCGCGGGGAGTACAGGGCTTGGCCACATAGTCATCGGCCCCCAGCTCCAGGCCCAGGATACGATCTATGTCGTCCCCCTTGGCGGTGAGCATCAGGATCGGCATCATGCTGTTGCCGCGCACCTTGCGCAGCACTTCGGCACCGTTGAGCTTGGGCAACATGACATCCAGCAGCATGATGTCGAACGATTCAGCTAGGGCGTGGTGGACGGCGGTTTCGCCATCGTGGGCCTGCACCACCTCATAGCCCTCTATGGTCAAGTATTCGGCCTGCATGGCGCACAGGTCCAGATCGTCATCTACTAGCAATACCCGGGTCATTGTTACTCATCCTACTGCTCAGGGAGGGTTCATGATACGAGTTGCCCTAGCCCGGACAAGGGGCTGGATCTCTATGCGCTTTCTTTTACCTGTTTTTACATGTTAGTGGTTTCGCTTGGCATTAGCTGGCGCCATTGGATCGGTTGGCAGTCAACAGCGGCGCCAGAAAGTCCGCTATTTGCGCGGCGATCTGCGGCTGGGCTTCGGCACGCGGGTGCAGTCCGTCTTCAAACAAGAGTGCAGGCTGATCGTAGAGGGACTCCAGCAAGAAGGGCATCAGGGGGAGCTGGAACTGCTTGGCCAAGGCGGGATAGATCCCCTCGAAACGGTCAATGAAGCGGCGTCCATAGTTGCGGGGCAAGCGGATCTGCATCAGCACCACCTGGGCGCCGGCCGCCTGACTCTGGGTGATGATGGCTGCCAGATTGGCCTGGGTCTGGTTGACGGGCAGGCCCCGTAGGCCATCGTTGGCGCCCAGCTCCACCAGCACCCAATCGGGGCTATGGGATTGCAGCAGGGCGGGCAGCCGGGTCAGGCCGCCCTGGCTGGTTTCACCACTGACGCTGGCATTGATGACGGTGAGGGGCGCACCGGCCAGCGGCGGTTGCCGGGTCAACAGGGTTGGCCAGCTCTGCTCGGCGGCCATGCGATAGCCGGCGCTCAGGCTATCCCCCAGCACCAGTAGGCTGTATCCCTGCCCCCAGGCAGGTATGCTAAAGACAAACCACAGACAGACGAGAAGCATGCGCATGACATCACCCTTGATGATAGAAGTGCGGGATCTGACCCACAGACTGCAGTGGGGCACCCAGACCCTGACCATCCTTGAAGGGATACAGCTGGATGTCAAGGCAGGGGAGAGTCTGGCCTTGCTGGGGGCGTCGGGCTCCGGTAAGTCCACCCTGCTGGGACTGTTGGCCGGACTGGATCTGCCCAGCAGTGGCAGCATCCGGCTGGCGGGGCAGGAGATCACCCAACTGGATGAGGAGGCCAGGGCGGCACTGCGGGCCCGGCAGCTGGGCTTCATCTTCCAATCCTTCTTGCTGCTGCCCAGCTTCACGGCGCTGGAGAACGTCATGCTGCCCGCAGAGCTGGCTGGCTTGGCCGACCCGGAAGGCGCGGCTCGGGCGCTGCTGGCGGAGGTGGGGCTGGCTCAGCGCCTCGATCACCTGCCCAGTCAGTTGTCCGGCGGCGAGCAGCAGCGGGTGGCCATCGCCCGGGCCTTCATGGGGCAGCCGGCGCTGCTGCTGGCGGACGAGCCCACCGGCAACCTGGACAGCCAGACCGGGCAGCACATCACGGATCTGCTGTTCGAGCTCAACCGGCGCCATGGTACCAGCCTGGTGATCGTGACCCATGACGAAGCCCTGGCGGCCCGCTGTGGTCGCCAGCTCAGGCTGTCGGCCGGACGCCTGCTGGAGCCACAGGCATGAGCCGCCTGCTGCTGCGGCTCGTCGGCCGCGAGCTATGGCGGGGGGAGCTGCGCGCCGTGGTGCTGGCCTTGGCCCTGAGCGTCGCCTGCGTGCTCAGCGTGGCCCTGGTGGCGGATCGTCTGCAACAGACCCTGACCCAGGGCGGCCGGGAGTTTCTGGCCGGGGATCTGCAGCTGCGCAGTGCCGAGACGGTACCGGATACCTGGCTGGCTGCGGCCCGGCAGCAGGGTCTGGCCTGGAGTCAGACCCTGGTGTTCAACTCCATGCTGTTTCACGAAGACGCCCTGCAGCTGGCCAGCATCAAGGCGGTGGGGCCCGGTTATCCCTTCTATGGTCAACTGCAACTGGAGCCACCCGCCACCGTCGCCGCCGGCCGGATCTGGCTCTCTCCCGAGCTGATGCAGCGCTTGCAGGTGGCGGTGGGGCAGACGGTCGAACTGGGCGAGCTGGAGCTGCAGGTGGCTGGGCGGGTGCTGCAGACACCCGACGAGGGCTTCTCGCCTGTCTTGCTGGCCCCCCGCGCCCTCATCGACCTGGCGGATGCCGAGCGCAGTGGTCTGCTGCTGCCGGGCAGCCGCCTGAGCTACCGCTATCAATTCCAGGGGCCGGCGGCGGCCCTGGCTGCCTGGCAGGCCGAGGTGAAACCTCAGCTCAAGCCTGGCCAGCAGCTGGTGGGCCCCGGGCAGGGGGAGGGCATGATGAGTCAGTCTCTGGCCCGCAGTGAGCGTTTCTTTCGCCTGGCCGCCCTCATTGGCCTGCTGCTGGGCTGCATGGCCATCAGCCTGGCCATGGGCCGGTTTGCCCAGCGCCAGCAGGACATGATGGCCCTGCTCAAGGTGCTGGGGGCCCGTCGGCGAACCCTTTGGGGGCTGATGAGCGGCTTGCTGCTGGCGGTGGCGCTGGTGGGGGGACTGCTGGGGGGGGTGGCCGGAATGCTGTTGCAGCAGGGATTTATCCTGCTGCTGGGGGATCTGTTGCCCAAGACGCTGCCGTCGCCGGGCCCCTGGCCTTTTGTGCTGGGGGGCCTGTTGGCGGTGCTGGCCACCGTGCTGTTGAGCCTCTGGCCCTTCTTGCAACTGCTCAAGGTGCCGCCCTTGCGGGTGCTGCGCCAGGGGCTGAAACCCGGACTGCCCGATTGGTTGGGACTGCCCGTGCTGCTGTTGGGAGCACTGCTGTTGTGCTGGCTGGTGACTGGGGATGGCCCGCTCACCCTGGCGCTGTTGGCGGGACTCTTGCTGGTTGGGCTGGTGCTGACCCTGCTGGTGCGGCTGTTGCTGTGGTTGCTACCCCGGGGGCGCCCCGGCTCTGGGCTGGCCTTGGCGGTGCGGCAGCTGCGGCGCCAGGGGTGGCGTAGTGCGCTGCAGGCCCAGGTGCTGGCCTTGCCGCTGATGTTGCTGGGCTTGCTGTTGGGCGTGCGCCAGGCCTTGCTGTCCGACCTGTGGACCCAACTGCCGGCAGACGCGCCCAATCGCTTCGTGTTGAACATAGCGCCCCAGGACAAGGCACCGCTCGACCGGCTGCTGGCCGCCCACGGGATTGCGGCGCCCACCTATTATCCCGTGCTGCGGGGGCGCCTGACGGCCATCAACGATGAGCCTGTGACCCAGCAGGAGGGGGAGCTGGGGCGTGAAGGCATCCACCGGGAGCTCACCGTCACCTGGCTTGCTCAGTTGCCGGCACACAATCGCCTGCTGGCCGGCGCCTGGTGGCAGGCGGGGCAGGGGCAGCAGGTATCGGTCGAGTCTGATGTGGCGACGCGACTGGGGATCGGGCTGGGCGACTGGTTGAGCTTCGATCTGGCTGGGCAAGCGGTACGGGCGCGGGTCAGCAGTTTGCGGCAGGTGAATTGGCAGGATCTGCAGCCCAACTTCTTCATGATCTTCTCGCCGGATCTGTTTGCCGAGCAGCCCAGCAGTGCCATGGCCAGCCTGCGTTTGTCGCCGGACAGTGCCCTGGAGCGGGAGCTGGTGCGGCAGTTCCCCGCCCTGACCCTGATCAACGTGGACGAACTGATGGCCAAGCTGCAGGCCATGAGTGAACGGATTGGTAAGGCGCTGGGACTGATGGCGGCGCTCATCACCCTGGCCGGTCTCTTGGTGCTGCTGGTGCAGGTGCAGGCGGAGCTGGCTCGCCGTCGCCCTTCGCTGGTGTTGATGCGCACCCTGGGTGCCAGTGCCGGGCAGCTCAAGGGGGCGCTGCGCTGGGAGTTGCTGACCCTGGGCGCCTTGGCCGGTCTGGCGGCGGCACTGGGGGCAGAGGTGGCCTTGCGCCTCAGTCATCAGCTATGGAGTCTGCTGCCCTGGCGGAGCCTGCCGGCCTTGTGGCTGGGGCTGCCGGTGATGGGGGCGCTGCTGGTGTGGCTAACCACCTCACTGATGGTGGCGCAGCAGCTGCGTCAGGCGCTGGGCGCGCGCTTGCGCGCCTTTTAAGCCGAGGTTGACAGACGGTTTCGCATCTAGCGCCGTTTGTATTGTTGCAAGGCCTGGGCAATCCGCGCCCGGGCATCGCCAGACAATTCGGGTCCGGCATCGTCCAGTTGTTGCTGGCTCAGTTGGCGCAGACTTAGCTGCAGACCGGTGAGCTGCCGGGCAAACTGGAGGCAGTTGCCACACAGCGACAGGTGCAGGCGCAGGGCCAACTGCTCCCCCAGCCGCAGGGGCCGCTCCTGCTGTTCACTCAGCAGGCGGCTGGCGGCGCGACAGGACATCATCATCAGACAGACTCCCCTTGTTGCCAGTCCCGTTCCAGGCAGCGGCGCAAGCCCATCCGTGCCCGGTATAACAGGGTCCAGAGATTGGTCGGCGTGATGGCCAGTTCCTGACACAGGGTCTCGCTGGCCTCATCCAGCAGGGTGCGCAGCATGAACAGGCGGGCCAGCCGGGGTGGCAGGCTGGCCAGGCATTCCTCCAGAGCCAGCAGGAACTGCTGCCGCTGGGCCAGCCCATGGGGATCGCCCCAGCGCTGCAGGGGCTGGGTCCAGTGGCCGTCGGGCAGAAACTGACTGGCGGCAGGATCCAGCAAGTCGGCCAGCTGGGCATCCGGTTCGGCCTCTGGCTGCTCACGGCGCAGGCGTCGGTAGTGGTCCAGCATCTTGTGTTTGAGAATGGCCACCAGCCAGGTGCGGGTACTGCTCTGACCGGCAAAATTGTGCTGAGATTCCAGCCCGGCCAGCAGGGTTTCCTGTACCAACTCTTCGGCTAAGGCGGCGTCACGCAGGTGGAGCAGTGCATAGCGATAGAGGGCATCGCCATGGCGGGGCAGCCACTGCTGCGGGTCATCCAGTCTGGGCATGGGCTCTCCTTGGCCACGTGGGTGTGGGCAGATTAACCGCAGTGTGGTGGCAGATCCAGCGTCAGCGCAGCAAGGCAGGCAGGGCCAGGGCCAGGCTGGGGTAGTCGAACACAAAGCCCGCCGCCTGCAGTCGGCTGGGCAGGACCTTTTGTCCCTTGAGCAGCAGGTCGGCACGTGCTCCGAGCAGCAGGCCCAGCAGACCGGACGGCAGGTGCAGCCAGTGGGGCCGCTGCAAGGCCGCCGCCAGCTGGCGGGAGAAGTCCGCCTGACAAACCGGTTGTGGGCTGGTGAGGTTGTAAGGCCCCTGGCAGTCGTGGTGGCTGAGCAGGAAGTCCAGGGCGCGCAACAGATCCGGCAAGGCTATCCAGGAGTAGATCTGCTGGCCATCGCCCAAGGTGGCGCCCAGCCCCAGGCGATAGGCGGGCAGCATCTGCGCCAGGGCACCGCCCTGTTTGCCCAGCACCATGCCAAAGCGCAGCAGACAGACACGGGCGCCCCACTGGCTGGCTTCCATGGCCAGCGCCTCCCAGCGGGCACAGATGTCGTGGGTGAAGCCGGGCGTCACAGGGCCTTGGGTTTCGGTGAGGGGCTCGTCGCCGTGCCAGCCGTAGTAGCCGATGGCCGAGGCGTTGAGCCAGATCCGGGGCTTGGGCTGACTACGACTCAGGAGATCCACCAGGCGGGCGGTGATCTGCCAGCGGCTCTGGCCGATAGCGGTCTGTTGTGCTTGGCGCCAGCGGTGCGCCATGATGGGTTCTCCGGCCAGATTGACGATACCGTCGTAGGGGGTGAGATCCTGCAACTGACTGAGTTTGACCCAGGGCAGCGGGCGGCCGCCGCGCGCTGGCTTGTGTGCGGCGGGATCCCGGCTCACCAGGGTGAGTTGGTGTTTGCCTTGCCAGTGCTGGCACAGCGCCTGGCCGATAAAGCCACTGGCGCCCGTGATGAGTAGATGCATGAGAACTCCTCGGCCGATGCCTGTTGCCAGCTTAGCGCAAATGGCGCGCCAGCGTTTCAGTTGGTATTCGGCTGACGCTGCTTTACAGTGGAGCCTGGGTTTGAGTTGGAGTCTGAGTCATGAGTGTCGAGTCGTCTCTCTCCCCCTTGCTGCGCGGCCTGCTGGGCTGCGCCTGCGTGGTGGTGGTGCTGGCGGGGATCAAGGCGGCCTCCCTGGTGGTGGTGCCCTTCGTGTTGGCCTGTTTCATCGCCATGATTTGTCACCCCCTGGTCAATCTGCTGGTGCGCTGGCGCCTGCCCCGGGGGCTCGCCATCCTGCTGGTGGTGGCCATCATAGTGATACTGCTGCTGGGACTCACCGGCATGGTGGGCAGTTCGGTGAACAGCTTTGCCCGGGATGTGCCCCGTTATCGCAGCGAGCTGGGGGCCAACTTCCATTGGTTGACCGGACAACTGGCCCGCTTCAACATCAGTCTGACGCCGGATCTGCTGATGGAGTACCTGGATCCCGGCATGGCCATGAACCTGGCCAGTAACATGCTGAAGGGCTTCTCCAGCCTGATGTCCAATCTGTTCTTGTTGCTGCTGACCGTCATCTTCATGCTGATGGAGGCGGCCAGCCTGCCCAGACGCTTGCACCTGGCGCTGGAGGATCCCCAGATGCGTATGTCCCAGCTGGATCGCTTCCTGGACTCGGTGAATCGCTACATGGCCATCAAGACGCTGATCAGCCTGGGCACCGGCCTGTTTGCCGGTCTGGCGGTCTGGCTTATCGGCGTGGACTACGCCCCCCTGTGGGGGCTGCTGGCCTTCTTGCTCAACTACATTCCCAACATCGGCTCCATCATCGCCGCCGTGCCGCCTGTGCTGCTGGCCTTGTTGCAGCTGGGGCCCGTGGGGGCAGCCGGAGTGGCGGCCGTGTACCTGGTCATCAACTTTGTGGCGGGAAATCTCATCGAACCGCGGGTGATGGGGCGGGGACTGGGGATCTCGGATCTGGTGGTGTTCCTCTCCTTGATCTTCTGGGGCTGGCTGCTGGGCCCGGTGGGCATGCTGCTGTCGGTGCCCCTGACCATGGTGGTGAAGATCGGGGTGGAGTCCACCCAGGGGCTGGGCTGGTTGTCGGCTCTGCTGTCCAACGGTGAAGGGTTGCCCAGAGCTTAGGTTATCCCCAGATCCTGTGGGTAACTGTGTAGATTACTGGCGAGAAACCGGGAATTATTCCACTTAGTGGTTGTTTATTAAGGAATTAGACTTGAATTGTTGCTCGGTTGGCCACAGGTCAGCCGGCAGGCATAAAAAAGGCCCCGTCAGGGGCCTTTTGTGTTTAAGCGACAGGCCTCAGTTGGCCTGACCGGCCTGTACGGCCTGCTCGGCTTGGATGGCGGTCAGGGCGATGGTGTAGACGATGTCATCCACCAGGGCGCCACGGGACAGATCGTTCACCGGCTTGCGCATGCCTTGCAGCATGGGGCCGATGGACACCAGATCGGCGGAGCGCTGTACCGCCTTGTAGGTGGTGTTGCCGGTGTTCAGATCCGGGAACACGAACACTGTGGCCTTACCGGCCACCGGGGAGTTCGGCGCCTTGGACAGGGCGACGTCGGCCATGATGGCGGCGTCGTACTGCAGCGGGCCGTCCACGATCAGATCCGGGCGCTTCTCCTTGGCGAGGCGGGTCGCTTCGCGCACCTTGTCCACGTCCGCGCCGGCGCCTGAGGTACCGGTGGAGTAGGAGATCATGGCCACGCGGGGCTCGATGCCGAAGGCCGCGGCAGAGTCCGCAGACTGGATGGCGATCTCAGCCAGCTGTTCGGCATTGGGATCCGGGTTGATGGCACAGTCGCCATATACCAGCACCTGATCCGGCAGCAGCATGAAGAAGATGGAGGAGACCAGGGAGGAACCCGGGGCCGTCTTGATGATCTGCAGCGGCGGACGAATGGTGTTAGCGGTGGTGTGTACCGCGCCGGACACCAAACCATCTACCTCGTTGCGCTCCAGCATCATGGTGCCCAGCACCACGTTGTCTTCGAGCTGTTCGCGGGCCACCACTTCGGTGATGCCCTTGGCCTTGCGCAGTTCCACCAGACGGGGCACGTAGCGCTCGCGGGCAACGGCCGGATCGATGATCTCGACGCGATCGTTGAGTACCACGCCCTGCTGTTCGGCCACCCGACGGATCTCGTCGGGGTTGCCCAGCAGCACGGGACGGGCAATGCCCCGCTCGGCACAGATGGCGGCAGCCTTGACGGTCCGCGGCTCATCCCCTTCCGGCAGCACGATGCGCTTGTTGGCCTTGCGGGCCAGCTCGGTGAGCTGGTAACGGAAGGCCGGCGGGCTCAGCAGGCGGGAACGGGTGGAGACGGCGGTCAGGGACTCGATCCAGTGCTTGTCGATGTGGCCAGCCACATAGTCTTGCACCAGCTTGATGCGGGTCACGTCATCGGCCGGGATCTCGACGTTGAAGTTCTGCAGGCTGACGGCGGTCTGCCAGGTGTTGGTGCTGGTCATCAGGATGGGGAGGCCGGTGGCCATGGCCTGTTGACACAGGGCCATCACCTGGGGCTCAGGGTGGTAGCCACCGGTGAGCAGCAGGGCACCCAGCTTGACGCCGTTCATGGCCGCCAGACAGGCGGAGACGATGACGTCGGAACGGTCGCCGGAGGTCACCAGCAGGCTGCCGGGACGGAAGTGCTCCACCATGTTGTGAATGGAACGGGCGCAGAAGGTCACCTGATTCAGGCGGCGCAGGGTCAGCTCGCCTTCATGGATGGTGCTGGCGTTGAGGTGCTTGGCCAGATCCTTGGCACGCGGCGCGATCAGCTGGGTGTTCCAGGGGATGCAGCCGAGGATGCGCAGGGGGCTCTTGCCGAAGAATTGCAGCACTTCGAGATTGCTGGCCAGCTCGCCACCGCTGTGGTGGGCTTCGAACATCTCGGTGAGATCCGGGCGGGTGACGCCGTGCTCGTCCACCGGGGCGCCCACCTTGTTGATGATGCAACCGACGATGCGCTTGTTGTTGATGCCGCCAAAGTTGGAACAGGCCAGCTCGATGCGCTCCTTGAGCTTCTGGCTGGAGTCGTTGCCCGGGTGGGTGACGAACACCATGTCGGCATCCAGGGCGGTGGCGATGTCGTAGTTGAGCTTGTTGGCGAACGGCTGTTTGTCTACCGGCACCAGGCCCTCGACCACCACCACTTCGGCGCCGCTCTCTTTCACGTGACTCTCATACAGGGCCACAATCTCTTCCAGCAGGATGGCGGTGTTGCTGGAGGTGATCATGTTCTCGGCATAAGCCAGGGAGAGCGGTTCCGGAGGGGTAATGTTGGAGCCGGCGCGGATGACGGCGGTGGACGTTTCTGGGCCAGAGTGTCCGGGTCTCGGTTGGGCAACAGGCTTGAAGAAGCTGACGTTGACGCCATGGCGCTCCATCGCTCGGATCATGCCGAGGCTGACGGAGGTGACGCCAACACCTGAGCCAATCGGGATAAGCATAATAGTGCGTGCCACTTATATATCCCCTTGAGTGCGTGTCTCTTGTTGTTGGACGGCTAATGAAAAGGCTGCCCTTGGGCAGCCTCAACATTGTACTCGCTTAGTGGCTCGCTTCCACCAATTCCAGCGCGTCGTGGGCAATAACCCACTCCTCGTTGGTGGGGATCACCATGGCAATGGTGCTGCCTTCCTCGGTGATGATACCTTGCTTGCCAAACCGGGCCGCCAGGTTGGCTTCCGGGTTGACCTTGAAGCCCAGCAGGCCCAGGCGGTTCAGGGTCAGCTCACGGATTGGCGCGGAGTTTTCACCGATACCGCCGGTGAACACCACGGCATCCAGACGACCATCCAGAGCAGCCACATAGCTGCCGATGGTCTTGGCCAGGCGGTAGCAGTACAGATCCATGGCGCGCTTGGCCGCCACTTCGCTGTCGTAGTTGTCTTCTACGTAACGGCAGTCGCTGGTCACCTCGGTCAGGCCCAGCAGGCCGGACTCCTTGGTCAGCATGGTGTTGATCTGCTCCACGCTGTAACCCAGGGTGTCATGCAGGTGGAAGATGATGGCCGGATCGATGTCGCCACAGCGGGTACCCATCACCAGACCCTCCAGCGGGGTCATGCCCATGGAGGTGTCGACAGATTGGCCGTTCTTGATGGCACAGACAGAACCGCCGTTGCCCAGATGGCAGTTGATGATGTTCAGCTCGTTGAGCGGCTTGTTCAGCATTTCAGCCGCTTGCAGGCTGATGTAGTAGTGGCTGGTGCCGTGCATGCCGTAACGGCGAATGCCGTTTTCCTTGTACAGCTTGTAGGGCAGGGCATACAGGTACGCTTGTTCCGGCATGGTCTGGTGGAAAGCGGTATCAAACACGGCCACATTGGGCAGACCGGGGAAGGCCAGTTGTGCGGCGCGGATGCCAACCAGGTGAGCCGGGTTGTGCAGCGGGGCCAGGGTGGCGCAGTCCTCAATCCCCTGGATCACCTCATCATTGATGATGACGGAGCGGGTGAACTTCTCACCGCCGTGAACCACACGGTGGCCAATGGCGAACAGATTGTCGTTCAGCTCAGGTTTATTGGCCAGGATTTCCCGTACGATAAAATCGAGCGCTTCCTGGTGGGCAGCACCGGCACCCAGCTCGGCGGAACCCTTGTTGCCGTCCAGCTTCCACTTGATACGAGCGTCGTCCAGGTGGAGACATTCGGCGAGGCCGGAGAGCTGTTCCTCTCCACTGGCGGCGTCGATGACGGCAAACTTCAAAGAAGAACTGCCACAGTTAAGTACAAGAACCAGCTTGCTGCTCATTCGTCGTAAATCCTATCTTGTCAAAGGGGGGTTTACAGACCGGAAAAGCAGGCTTTTCCGGGAATATCACGTATTCTTACATTAAGGTGACACAGAGCCAGGTTACGGATGGCCGGCATAGAGCGTCGGCTGGGCCCGTCTGGCAGGCTCGAAAAGGCCCGGTGACCGGGTCAAAATTCGAGCGCGGCACAGCATACAGGGAAAGTTAAAAATCACAAAATATTCTTTTTTGGCGGATAAAACCCTGTATTTTGTGCGGTATATGGCAAGAGGAAGTTGATATGGCTGTTTTCAACAATTGGTTTCAGATAGGCCTCGATTACATGCGCATTTGGCCCCAGGAAAAAGTGCTGGGGGCCCTGTTTCCCGAACCGCGCGTCATTGCCGCCGTCAGGCTGGCGCTGAAGGTGTTACCCGGACTGGCCGGCGTCAGTCTGTTGCTGCAATGGCAATATGGCCTGGCCCAGTGGTGGCCCTCGGTGTTCACCTCAGTGCTGTTTATGCTGAGCTTGCCCCTGCAAGGTCTTTACTGGTTGGGGCAACGGGCCCGTGCTCCTTTGCCGGCATCCTTGACCCGCTGGTATTTCGAGGTGAATGCCAAGCTGGGTCAGCCAGCTCTGCCGTCTTCGCCTCGCTATCTGGATCTGGCCCGTACCCTGCGACAGGCCTTTGACAAGCTGGATCGCGCCTTCCTGGATCTGTAAGTCGGGCGGGCAATAAAAAAACCACGGCAGGCCGTGGTTTTTTTATGCTTGTCGACTGGCTTAGTAGCAGACACTGGGATGGTACTGGGCGATGATGCCCTTGATCTTCTCCATGGTCTCCTTGCTGGGCGGGCGCACCCCTTCCAGCTCGTACTTCTCGCCCATGGCGATCCACTTGTGCTTGCCCAACTCGTGATAGGGCAACAATTCCACCCGCTCCACGCAGTCGCCCAGCTCGTCGTGGATAAACTGGCCCAGGGCCTGGGCGCCAGCTTCATCGTCGCTCCAACCGGGTACCACCACGTAGCGGATCCACATCTTCTTGCCGCGTTTGGCCAGATAACGGGCGAAATCCAGGCAGTATTTGTTGCTGACGTGGGTGAGGGGGATGTGGACGTCGTCGTTCATGTGCTTGATGTCCAGCAGCACCAGATCGGCGTTATCCAGCAGCTCATCCAGAGCGGCATCGTAGTGGCGAACGAAGCCATTGGTGTCCAGGCAGGTGTGGATGCCTTGAGCCTTGCACGCCTTGAACCATTCGGTGACGAACTCTTTTTGTAAGGTGGCTTCGCCGCCGGAGGCGGTGACTCCCCCACCCGAGGCGTTCATGAAGTGACGATAGGTCATCAGATCCTTCATCAGCTCGTCTACCGTGACTTCGCGACCGTCTTCGGTATCCCAGGTATCGCGATTGTGGCAGTACTTGCAGCGCATCAGGCAGCCTTGCATGAAGGCGATAAACCGGATCCCGGGTCCATCGACGGTCCCGCAGGTTTCGACGGAATGGATGCGTCCCTTGACTGTCATGGTTTGCTCCGAAAGGGTCTGTAAATGGCAATAGTGTATTACAGATGGGCCATTAAGGCACCCGCGCAGCCGGCTTGAGGCAGGAGAACCGGCATAAAAAAACCCCCGGCAAGCCGGGGGTTTGGCGTTCCTGCAACCCAGATTACATGGACTGGGTGAAGGTCCGGGTGATGACGTCCTGTTGCTGCTCCTTGGTCAAGGAGTTGAAGCGAACGGCATAGCCGGAAACGCGGATGGTCAGCTGCGGATACTTCTCGGGGTTTTCCATGGCATCCAGCAGCATCTCACGGTTCATCACGTTGACGTTCAGGTGTTGACCGCCTTCGATGTTGGCTTCGTGGTGGAAGTAACCGTCCATCAGACCCACCAGGTTCAGCTTCTGGGCATCTTCTTGCTTGCCCAGGGCGTTCGGCACGATGGAGAAGGTGTAGGAGATACCATCCTTCGCATAGGCGAACGGCAGCTTGGCCACGGAGGTCAGAGAGGCGACGGCGCCCTTCTGATCACGGCCGTGCATCGGGTTGGCACCCGGGCCGAACGGCGCACCGGCACGACGACCATCCGGGGTGTTACCTGTCTTCTTACCGTACACCACGTTGGAGGTGATGGTCAGGATGGACTGGGTCGGTATGGCGTTGCGGTAGGTCTTGTGGCTCTGGATCTTCTTCATGAAGCGTTCAACCAGATCACAGGCGATGGCATCGACGCGCTCGTCGTTGTTACCGAACTGCGGGTATTCGCCTTCGATTTCGAAGTCGACGGCCAGACCGTCTTCATCACGCACCGGCTTAACCTTGGCGTACTTGATGGCGGACAGGGAGTCGGCAGTCACGGACAGACCGGCAATACCACAGGCCATGGTACGGATCACGTCACGGTCGTGCAGCGCCAGCTGAATAGCTTCGTAGCTGTACTTGTCGTGCATGTAGTGGATGATGTTCAGGGCGGTGACGTATTGGGTGGCCAGCCAGTCCATGAAGTGATCCAGGCGATCCATGACGTCGTTGAATTCCAGATACTCGCCCTTGACCGGTTCGGTCTTGGGGCCGATCTGGATCTTCAGCTTCTCGTCCACGCCGCCGTTGATGGCGTACAGCATGGTCTTGGCCAGGTTGGCGCGGGCACCGAAGAATTGCATCATCTTGCCGACGATCATCGGCGACACACAACAGGCGATGGCATAGTCATCGTTGTTGAAGTCGTTACGCATCAGGTCGTCGTTTTCATACTGTACGGAAGAGGTATCGATAGACACCTTGGCACAGAACTTCTTGAAGCCCATGGGCAGCTGTTCAGACCACAGAATGGTCATGTTCGGCTCAGGAGACGGGCCCATGGTGTACAGGGTGTTCAGGTAACGGAAGCTGTTCTTGGTGACCAGGGTACGACCGTCAACGCCCATACCACCCAGGGATTCGGTGGCCCAAATCGGGTCGCCGGAGAACAGGGTGTCGTATTCAGGGGTACGCAGGAAGCGCACCATACGCAGCTTCATGATCAGGTGGTCGATGATTTCCTGAGCGTCTTGCTCGGTGATCAGACCCTTCTTCAGATCGCGTTCGAAGTAGACGTCCAGGAAGGTCGCGGTACGACCGAAGGACATGGCGGCGCCGTTTTGAGACTTAACGGCAGCCAGGTAACCGAAATAGGTGGCCTGGACGGCTTCCTGAGCTGTGGTGGCCGGGCCGGAGATGTCGCAACCGTACTTGGCAGCCATTTCCTTCAGTTGGGCCAGCGCCTTGTACTGATCGTTGATCTCTTCACGCAGGCGGATGGTGGCTTCCAGGTCTTCACCGGCTTCCATCTTGGCTTGCAGGGAGTTGAACTGGGCGAACTTGTCCTTCATCAGGAAGTCCACACCGTACAGGGCGACGCGGCGGTAGTCACCTATGATACGGCCACGGCCGTAGGCATCCGGCAGACCTGTGATGACACCGGACTTGCGGCAGTTGCGGATGTCCTTGGTGTAGACGTCGAATACGCCCTGGTTGTGGGTCTTGCGATAGTCGGTGAAGATCTTCTCAACTTGAGGATCCAGATGGCGACCGTACACTTCGCAAGAGTTCTTCACCATGTTGATACCGCCAAAGGCGATGATGGCGCGCTTGAGCGGTTTGTCGGTCTGCAGACCAACGATCTTCTCCAGATCCTTTTCGATGTAGCCGGCATCGTGGGAGGTGATGGTGGAGGGAAGATCGGTATCAAAGTCGATGGGCGCGTGAGTGCGGTTCTCTTCCTTGATGCCTTCCATCACCTTGTCCCACAGCTTGGTGGTGGCGTCGGTGGCACCGGCCAGGAAGGATTCATCACCTTCGTACGGGGTGTAGTTCTTCTGGATGAAGTCGCGGGTGTTGACTTCAGTCTGCCAGGCTCCGGGTTGGAAGCCTTCCCAAGCCTTCAGACACTTTTCGTTAAGCTCTGCCATGTTTCATTACCTCTTCGGTATTGATTGTCTAAGCTTCCCGCGCCATCAGTGATGGCGACGGAAAATAAACCAGTTAGTCAGGCCGATCATGACGCCACCGCCGATGATGTTGCCAATGGTAACCGGTATCAGGTTTTTGAAGATAAAGTGGCTAACGGTCAAGTCAGCGTACTTGGCCGGATCTGCACCGATCGCAGTCCAGAACTCGGGGCCGGCCAGGGCATGAATGGCGATGCCGGTCGGGATCATAAACATGTTGGCGATGCTGTGCTCGAAGCCGGAGGCGACGAACATGGCCACCGGCAGCACCATGATCAGCGCCTTGTCGGTCATGGTGCGGCCACC
The DNA here is from genome assembly GCF_039540575.1 of Pseudaeromonas paramecii. Classification (NCBI taxonomy): domain Bacteria; kingdom Pseudomonadati; phylum Pseudomonadota; class Gammaproteobacteria; order Aeromonadales; family Aeromonadaceae; genus Pseudaeromonas; species Pseudaeromonas paramecii. The sequence continues at coordinate 207,256 of NZ_BAABFC010000009.1, read as the reverse complement.
AAAGGCCATCCAGGCGGCCAGGCAGACCATGAGATTACACAGAATACCCAGGGCCACGGCCTCGACAAAGGTATGATGTATCTTATGTTGTGCAACATTCAAAGCGGTCAGACCCCATTGGCCATTGCCAGAAGTGTACTGGCTGGACAGCATGATGAGCGCCACCATGATGAGACCGCCCACCAGGTTACCAGAGTAAACCAGTGCCCAGTTTCGCAGCATCTGGGCCCAGGTGATGCGCTTGGCCGCCTTGGCCACCAGGGTCAGGGTGGTGGAGGTGAACAATTCACCGCCCAGAATCACGCACAGGATCAGGCCCAGGGAGAAGCAGAGGCCACCGGCCAGCTTGCTACCGCCTTGGGAGACGACCGTGATGTAGAAGATGAAGGCGATGGCGATAAAGGCACCGGCAAAGATAGCCAGTTGGAAGGTCTTGGCGACAGGCTTGGTGGCCTTGCCGTAGGTGATGTCTTCGGCCAGGGCGGCGATGGCTTCCGGCTTCAAACAGTCAAAGGGGGATTCTGCTTTCACTGTGGGGGCTTCCGCTGTGGTAATTATCCTGTAGTAATCATATCAACAAAGAAATTGTTCAAAATTGCCTTAGATCAATTTCGCCGGGTTGATTATGTAATTTTACTACATCGCTCACGCTCGAGACGTCAGTGGGTTACAAAACTGTAAGTAGTATGCATCATATTCCGCCCACCTCGGCAACTTTATATTCGACAGAGTCCCATTGATTTGGTTCCCCATCTATCACCGCGGTTGCCTGCGGCCTCAGTGTACACCCTCGGGATGAAAAGCGAGCAATAAAAAGGGCGGTCATGGCCGCCCGTGGTGCTGTCGTCAGGTTCAGACCCCCCAATGGGACTGCTTGGCCCGCTGCAGCTTGGCATAGGTGGCCAGCAACTGCTGGTGAGCCTTGAATTGCGTGAGGCTGCCGTCATCGGCTACCAGGCCGTAGAAGCGCTGGCTGCCCTCGATATGAGCCCAGGCGGCTGCCACTGTGTTGGCACCATACAGACGTTCGAAGGCCGCGCGATAGGCCGCCGGATCGCGGGATTCTTCAGCAAACAGGTGCAGGCTCTGGCCCAGGCAGCGGTAGAAGGCACTGCGTTCGGCGCTAAAGACGCTGGCGTTGAAGTCCTGGGTCCACTGGCACCAGTGGGCCGCTTCGTCCAGTTGGCCGGCGGCCAGGGCCAAGAGGCACTTGAGTTCCCCCACCCGCAGGGTGTGCCAGCCGGTGCCCTTGTCAGCGGCGATGCCCAGCAACTCCCGTACCCGAGTCTGATCATCAAACCCTTCGTCTTCCAGGCTTTGCAGGAACTCGGCATAGTCTGCCGGACTGCCTTGGCTGGCAGGCAACGCCAGCACGGCCTCACGCCAGCCGGCCCCCATGTTGTTGTTAGCCAACACCAGATCCTCGGCGGGATAGATGTCGGACATGCCGGGCACCAGGATACGGCAGGCATACACCCCCAGGTGCTGGTAATCGGCGATATACACCGGCTGCTCCAGCTCATGGAAGATGCCCAGCAGGTGGTTAAACTCCTGCTCTGTGCTGCCGGCAAAGTTCCAGTCGGCGAATTCAAAGTCCGGCTCGGTCTTGAACAGATCCCAGCTGATGAGGCCGGAGGAGTCGATGAAGTGGGTCTCCAGGTTGTGCTGATCCGCCACCTCGTCGTTATCGAACGAGGGCGGGGCGAACACATCCAGATCCTTGAGACCGCGGCCCTGCAGCAGTTCGGTGACGGTCCGCTCGAAGGCCACCTCGAAACGGGGATGGGCACCAAAGGAGGCGAAGCAGGTGCCATTGGCCGGATTGAGCAGTACCACGCAGATCACCGGGTAGCGGCCACCCAGTGAGGCGTCGTAACAGTAGATGGGGAAGCCTTCACTCTCCAAGGTGGCGATGGCTTCCTGGATGCCGGGGTAGCGGGCCACCACCTCGGTGGGGATCTCCGGCAGGGAGAGCGCCTCGGCGATGATGCGGTTCTTCACGTGGCGTTCAAACACCTCGGAGAGACCCTGGGTGCGGGCCTCGGTGGGGGTGTTACCGGCGCTCATGCCGTTGGAGACATACAGGTTACCGACGATATTCATGGGGATGAACACCCGCTGGCCGTTATCCTGCCGGACAAAGGGCAGGGCGCAGATGCCGCGGTCGGCATGGCCCGATTGCAGATCCACCAGCATGTCGGCGGAGAGCTCACCGTCCGGGTCATAGTAGTTGCGGGTGTAATCATCCAGCAGGCCGTCGGGCAGCTCGCCATCATCGGGAATGGGGAACCACTGCTCATCTGGGTAATGGACGAAAGGCGCGTCGGCGATCTCCTGCCCCAGATAGAAGTCGGCGAAGAAGTAGTTGGTGGACAGGCGCTCGAAATACTCCCCCAGCGCCGAGGCCAGCGCGGCCTTCTTGCTGGCACCCTTGCCGTTGGTAAAGCACAGGGGGCACTCCTTGTCCCGGATATGCACCGACCAGACGTGGGGCACAGGGTTGAGCCAAGAAGCCTCCTCTATGTCAAAACCCAGTTGACGGAGTTTGGTTTGGAAGCGGCTGATGCTCTCTTCCAGGGCGGCGTCTTTGCCGGGAATAAATGTTTGCATGGGATGATTCCAAGGACAGGATGTAAATGACATGTTGCACAGGGCTAGGCGGCGCTATCTTACGGACAAATGCACGCCAGTGCCAGGGGGCGAAGCGACCCTGCATTGCAACCTACGGCACACAATATTGCGGAAATCGACTTGCACCCTGGCTGCCAATCCGTAATGTGATCTCCTTAGTTTTTATTGATTCCATGGCAGGACACAAAGATGAAAAAAGTAGGTTTGATCGGTTGGCGGGGCATGGTGGGTTCCGTGCTGATGCAGCGCATGGTGGAAGAGAACGACTTTGCGCGTATCGACCCCGTCTTCTTCACCACCTCCCAGGCCGGTCAGGCGGCGCCGAACTTCGGCAAGGATGCCGGTCAGTTGCAGAATGCCTTCGATCTGGAGGCGCTCAAGGCCATGGACATCATCATCACCTGCCAGGGCGGTGACTACACCAAGGAAGTCTATCCCAAGCTGATGGAGTCCGGCTGGCCGGGTTACTGGATTGATGCGGCCTCTACCCTGAGGATGGCCGATGATGCCGTCATCATCCTGGACCCGGTCAACGGTAAGGTGATTGATGATGCCCTGAATAAGGGGATCAAGACCTATGTGGGTGGTAACTGTACCGTCAGCCTGATGCTGATGGGGCTGGGCGGCCTGTTCGCCAACGACCTGGTGGAGTGGATTTCCTCTTCTACTTACCAGGCGGCTTCCGGTGCCGGTGCCCGTCACATGCGGGAGTTGCTGAGTCAGATGGGGGCCTTGCGGGATGTGGTGGCCGCCGAGCTGGCGGATCCGGCGTCTGCCATTTTGGATATCGAGCGCAAGGTCACGGCGGCCATGCGTGAGGAGAGTTTCCCCACCAGCCAGTTTGGCGCGCCGCTGGCCGGCAGTCTAATCCCCTGGATCGATGTGGCCCTGCCTAATGGCCAGAGTAAGGAAGAGTGGAAGGGCATGGTGGAAACCAACAAGATCCTGGGCCGCAGCCAGTCCATCCCGGTGGACGGAAACTGTGTGCGCATCGGTGCCCTGCGCTGCCATAGCCAGTCTTTCACCATCAAGTTGAAGAAAGATGTGCCCCTCAACGACATTCACCAGATGCTGGCCAGCCACAACGACTGGGTGCGGGTCATCGACAACGACAAGTCGCTGACCGTCAAGGAGCTGACTCCGGCGGCGGTGACTGGCACCCTCAAGGTGCCGGTAGGCCGCCTGCGCAAGATGAACATGGGGCCGGATTTCCTGTCCGCCTTCTCGGTGGGGGATCAGCTGTTGTGGGGGGCCGCCGAGCCGCTACGCCGCATGCTGAACATTCTGTTGCACCAGGCGTAAGCCAGACCGCATCTCCTGTGACAGGCCGCCTGAGTGCGGCCTGTTTTTTTATGACCGTTATGCGGTCGGTAGCCCTGTCATTCTTCACAGGTGAGAAGCGCTTTTTTGACGCCTAGGCTTAGTCGAATCGAAAATAAATGCATTCGAATAAGGGTTTTTCATGTGGGATCCTGAGGTCTCGGACACACTGTCCTCGTCAGCAACACCAACCTGGCAAGCCTTGGTACAGAGCCAATCTGACGCCATGCTGGCGGATCTGTGCCAACTCATCGGCTATCCCAGCTACTTTCAGTTCGATCACTCAGGCAGCCCCTTTGGCCAACCCATCGATGATTGTCTCGATGCCACCCTGGCCATCTGCCGGCGTTTGGGCTTTGCTACCTACAAGGATCCGGATGGATATTATGGCTATGCCGATGTCGGCGAGGGGGAGGGGCTCATCGGTATCTTTTGCCATCTGGATGTGGTGGGGGCCGGTGAGCCCAGCAGCTGGTTTTCTGATCCCTTTACCGGTGTCTTGCGTAATGGCCGTCTCTATGGGCGGGGCAGCCAGGATAACAAGGGGCCAACCCTGGCCTGTTTGTATGCCTTACATCTGCTGCAGCGCCACGGTCCGGGCCTGCGGCATAGGGTTCGCGTGGTATTTGGTACCGATCAGGAGCTGCTGGGGCGCTGCATTCAGCGTTACAAGCAGTGGGAGCGGCTGCCAGATGTGAGCTTCTGTCCAGACTCGGCCTTCCCCCTGGTCAATGCGGAGAAGCGCTTGATCCAGGCGTATCTGTACGGTCCTCCTTGTGAGGAGTTGACCCTAGATTGTGGTGACATCTTCAATGCGGTGCCGGATCGGGCCCTATACACGGGTCCTCAGCAACGTAAGCTGCAACGGCAATTGGATCTGTTGGGCTATCCCTGGCGGCAGCAGGACAATGCCACCTTGGTGCTGGGCCAGGGGGCCCATGCCTCCGTTTGTAACCAGGCCGGTGTCAATGCCATCGTCCGGCTCTGCCGTGCCCTACAGGGGATCGGCTATCGTCATCCGGCCCTGGGACTCTGTTCACTGGTGATAGGTGAGGATACCTCCATGCGCGCCCTGCTGGGGACGGTACGGGACGAACTCAGCGGGGAGCTGACGGTGAATCTGGCCAAGCTAAAACTGGACAGCCACGGCTGCCAGATTGGCATCGATGTCCGGGTGCCGGTGACCTTCAGTCGGCAGGAATACCATAGGTTGATGCGGGAGGCGGTGGCCCGTCTGGGATGGCGCTATGAGGAGTTTGATCACCTGGAGCCCATGTTTGTGCCGGCCCACGCCCCCTTTGTCCAGGCATTGAGCCGCGCCTACGAGACGGTGACTGGCGAGCGAGCGCGGCCTCGCTCTTCCGGCGCCGTCACCTATGCCAGAGCGATTACTAACTGCGTGGCTTTCGGCGCCTTGTTACCGGGGCACCCCCGAGTGGAACACATGCCCAACGAATTTATCTCGGTAGAGGGGCTGTTGAAGGCCTGCACCATCTACGTCGAGGCCTTGGCGCAGCTGCAGCGGCTATCCTTGGCAGAAATGGCTGTCAGCTCATGAACTATGCGTTTGGAATGGCTATTTATCGCGAATGAAGCGATAAACGTGAATTAAAATTCGCCATTGGCCAGCTTTCGTTCAACATGCATCTTGTAATTTGTGATCATGCTGGTATTTTCCATACAGGTGTTATGGAAGAGCCGCCTGAGGTGGTCTCAACGGATCCAAAAGAACAAGGTTGTTTGCATGAACGAAGTGGCCACCCTGCAAGTCAGTGACTTACATAAGTATTTCGGCTCCCATCAGGTCCTAAAAGGGATCAACCTCACCGCCAACAAGGGCGATGTCATCTCCATCATCGGCTCCTCCGGCTCAGGCAAGTCCACCTTCCTGCGCTGCATCAATTTGCTCGAGACCCCCTCCTCCGGCGAGGTGCGGGTCCACGGTGAGCTGATCCGCATGAAAACCAACCGGCTGGGGGAGCGCCTGCCCGAAGACATGCGTCAGGTGGAGCGCATTCGCTCCCGGCTGGCCATGGTGTTTCAAAGCTTTAACCTCTGGTCGCACATGACCGTCCTGCAAAACATCATCGAAGTGCCGATCCAGGTGCTCAAGGTGCCCCGCGCCGAGGCCATCGAGCGGGCCGAAGCCCTGTTGCATAAGGTAGGCCTGTATGAGCGGCGCGACTATTACCCTGGGCATCTGTCCGGTGGTCAGCAGCAGCGGGCGGCCATCGCCCGGGCCTTGGCGGTGGATCCTGAGGTCATGCTGTTTGACGAGCCGACGTCGGCGCTGGATCCGGAATTGGTGGGCGAGGTGTTGGGGGTGATGCGTGGTTTGGCCGAGGAGGGGCGCACCATGCTGGTGGTGACTCACGAGATGTCTTTTGCGCGGGATGTGTCGAATCGGGTCTTGTTCTTGCATCAGGGCCTGGTGGAAGAGGAGGGGGAGCCGAAAGAGCTGTTTGCCAATCCCCGCTCCGAGCGTTTCCGGCAGTTTATTTCGTCGGCTTACTAGTCGGCGCATTACTAGCCCCCTGAGGGCACATAATCAAGGAGTGAAAGGAATGAAGAACAAGGTGCTGTTGGGTGTGATGGCGGCTTGCCTGATGGGCTCGCTGCAGGTTCAAGCCAAGGAATGGAAGAGCGTACGCATCGGGATCGAAGGTGCTTACCCCCCCTTCTCCTGGACCGAGCCCAGTGGCGAGGTGAAAGGTTTTGACGTGGATATGGCCAACGCCCTGTGTGAGCAGATGCAGGTCAAGTGCACCATCGTGAAGCAGGATTGGGATGGCATCATCCCGGGTCTGCTGGCCAAGAAGTACGACGCCATCATCTCCACCATGGACATCACCCCGGAGCGTAAGAAGCGCGTCGATTTCTCCATCAAGTATCAACACGTACCGGCCCGCTTCGCCACCAAGAAGGGCACTGCGCTGGAGTTGACCGATGCCTTCATGACCGGCAAGAAGGTCGGGGTACAGCGGGCTACCTCCATGGATACCTACATCACGGACAACTTCCCCTCCGCCGACATCAAGCGTTACGGGACCGCCGAAGAGGCGTACCTGGATCTGAAGTCTGGTCGCATCGACTATGTGCTGGCCGACTATGCTTCCCTGGTGGATGGCCTGATCAAGAAAGAAGACGGCGCCAACTACGAGCTGGTGGGCCCGGGTCTGACCGACCCGCGCTGGTTTGGTGAGGGTGCCGGTGTGGCCATCCGCAAGCAGGATACCGAGCTGAAGGCCATGTTCGACAAGGCGATTCTGGATATCCGCGCCAACGGCAAGTACAAGGCGGTGAACGACAAGTACTTCGACTTCGACGCCTACGGCGAGTAAGCCCTTGATATAGGGGTAACAACGGGCCCTCATGGGCCCGTTTTAACTGGGATCAGGACATGTTGGATCTTAAAGGCTATGAAACCTCCTTGCTGGAAGGGGCATGGATGACCCTGGAGGTGGCGCTGCTGTCGCTGTTACTGGCCATGGGGCTGGGCATGCTGGGCGCCCTGGCCAAGTTATCGGCCTTTCGCCCGGCCCGGCAGTTGGCCACCCTGTACACCACGCTAGTGCGTGGGGTGCCGGATCTGGTACTCATGATGCTGCTGTTCTTCGGTGGCCAGGTGCTGGTGAACAATCTTTGCTCCTGGGGCAATGACTGGTTGAATGGCTGGCTGGCCGGTGGGGATCCTCAGCACGAATGGGTCGCCTATCTGCCGGAGTACGTGGATGTCAGCCCCTTCATCGCCGGTGTGCTGACCATCGGCTTCATCTTCGGTGCCTACATGGCGGAAACCTTCCGCGGCGCCATACTGGCGGTAGACAAGGGCCAGTTGGAAGCCGCCTATGCCTATGGCATGCGGGCGCTGCAGGTGTTTCGTCGGGTGCTGTTTCCCCAGATGGTGCGCCATGCCCTGCCGGGCTTTGGCAATAACTGGCTGGTGCTGCTCAAGACCACGGCGCTGGTCTCCATCATAGGTCTGGACGACATGGTGCGCAAAGCCGGTCTGGCGGCGGGCACGACCCAGCTGCCCTTTACCTTCTACATGGCTGTGGCGCTGATCTTCTTGGTGTTCACCGCCCTCTCCACCCTGCTGCTCAAGTGGGTGGAACGTCACTACGCCATCGTCTCGAGGTAAGCATGTTTGATTTTTCCATCCTGGCCGATGAATGGCCTACCTACCTCGAAGGCCTTATCAACACCAGCTGGCTGGTGGCTGTATCCTTGGTGCTGGGCTTGTGCATCGCGCTGCCCATGGCCCTGGCGCGAAACAGCAGCAATCCGTTGCTGCGGCTGCCGGCCTGGGCTTACATCTATTTCTTCCGCGGCACCCCCTTGCTGGTGCAGCTGTTTATCATCTACTACGGTGCCGGCCAGTGGCAGGCCCTGCGGGAGAGCTGGCTGTGGCAGTGGTTGCAGGAGGCTTGGTTTTGCGCCCTGCTGGCCTTTGCCCTCAATACCGCCGCCTACACGGCGGAGATCATTCGCGGCGCCCTCAACACCATTCCCAAAGGGGAGAAGGAGGCGGCGTTGGCTTTCGGCATGACGCAATGGCAGACCTTCAAGAACATCTTGCTGCCCAGCGCCGCACGGCGGGCCTTGCCAGCCTACAGCAACGAGGTGATCTTCATGCTGCACGGTTCGGCGGTGGCGGGCATCATCACTGTGGTGGATCTCACCGGTGCCGCCCGCATCATCAATTCCCGCTATTACAGCCCCTTCGAAGCCTTTATCACCGCCGGTGCCCTCTACCTGTGTCTGAGCCTGTGCCTCATCGGCCTGTTCCGACGCTTGGAACGGCGCTGGTATGCCCACCTTAGACCCAGAGTACAGGCCTGAACCATGTTGCGAATGCTGCGCTACGGACTCTGCTGCCTCCTCGGTCTGGGCTGCCATGCCCAGGCGGCCGAGCAGGTGCAGTTTGCCCCGACTCCTGCTTGGGTGGAGGCGGTGAGCGCCCCGGCGCCCAAGGACCAAGCTCAGGCACCTGGTGGTGAGGAGTATCTGCTGGTGGATCGCCAGTGGCAGCTGGGGGAGCAGACCCAGCAGTTTTTTCATTACGTCACGGCCATCACCAGTACCGAAGGCCTAGAGCAAGGCTCCCAGCTGGCACTGGATTTTGACCCCAGTTACGAGACCCTCACCATCCACCAGGTGGGCGTCTGGCGACAGGGACGCTGGTTGGATCGGCTGGAGCCGGAGGAGCTGCGACTGTTTCAGCGGGAGCCGGATTTGGGGCGGTTTCTCTATTCGGGACGCAAGACGGCCTACCTGATCCTGCCGGACATCCGGGTGGGCGACGTGCTGGATTACAGCTTCTCCCTGAGCGGTTACAACCCAGTGATGGGGGGCCTGTTCAGCGATCGGGTGAGCCTGCAGTGGAGCGAGCCGGTGGCGCAGCAGCAGCTGCGCATCCTGCTGGGGGACGGTCGTCAGCTGAATTCGGCGTTTACCCCCACTGGCGCCCACTGGCAGGTGCAGGCCAGGCCGGGTTGGCAGGAGTGGCGTTGGCAGCAGACGCGGGTGCCTGCGGTGGAGGAGGAAGATCAGCTGCCCGGTGGCTACACCCCCTATGCCGAGGTGGCCCTGAGTGAATTTGCCAGCTGGCAGGCGGTGGTAGCCTGGGCCTTGCCGCTGTACGAGCAGGCGGCAGCGCCCAGCCCTGAGATCCAGGCGCTCAGTGCCCGGTTAGGCGAGGGGCTCCAGAGCGAGGATGAGAAGGTGATGGCGGCGCTGCACTTTGTCCAGCACGAGATCCGCTATCTGGGAATGGAGGACGGCATCGGCTCTCACCGGCCGCGTCGGGCAGCGGACACCCTCTATCGACGTTATGGGGACTGCAAGGACAAGGCGGTGCTCTTGCTGGCGCTGCTGCGGGCCCAGGGGCTGGATGCCAAGGCGGCGCTGGTGAGCCTGGACGAGGGGGCGACGCTGCCGGCGCAGTTGCCCAGTCCCTATGCCTTTGACCATGTCATAGTGACGCTGCAGTTGGCGGGCCAGCGTTACTGGCTGGATGGCACGGATCTCAACCAGGGGCGTTCCCTGGCCAGTCTGGGGGTGCCCTACTACCGCCATGCGCTGGTGTTATCCCCCCAGACCCGGGCGTTGACCAGCATGGATGGCGAGTATCGTTTGCCGCAGCTGGAGTTGCAGCAGGTGAGCCGCCTGACGGCGGATAAGACGGCGTTGGACATAGACACCCACTACAGCGGTGCCCTGGCGGAGAGCCAGCGGGGCAAGTGGCAGCGCACCACACCGCAGAAGCTGGCGCGGCGCTTTGGCGATTATTACCGCCGGCAATTTCCTGGTCTCAAGAGCCTGGGGTTGCCTCAGCTACAGGATGATCTGAGCCTCAACCGATTGCAGGTGCAGGAACATTACGAGTTGCCTGACGGGTTTGCCCAGGTGAAACAGCAGGGGCTGGAGATCTATGGGGATCTGCTGGAGGACTACCTGACGCGGGTGTCGCCGGAGCGGCGGCAACCGCTGGATCTGGGGGCGCCCCGCAAGGTCACTCAGGTGCTGGAGTATCACTTTCCCGAACCCTGGACGATCAACCCCTACCATGCCGAGCAAGGTAATGAGCTGTTCCATTTCTCGGTGCGGGTGACCCAGCCCAATGCCCGTTTGCTGCGGGTACGCTACGAGTATGAGAATTTCACCGACCGGGTGCCGGCGGAGAAACTGGCGGACTACCGGCAGAAGGTGTTGTCCGCCCGGGAGGAGCTGAGCCTGACCCTGGGGCCGCCCACTCAGGCGGCCAAGGAAAACCTAGTCAAAGGTGGCCCAGATGGGGGCGTGATCGGAGGGTTTCTCGACGGCGCGCAGCGGGTAATCGATGCCGCTTTCCACTAGGCGGGGCAACAGGGGGGCCGTGGCCAGGATAAGATCGATGCGCAGGCCCCGGTTTTCGTCAAAGCCCTTGCTGCGATAGTCGAACCAGGAATACTGATCGTCCACCTGGGGGTGCTGATGGCGATAGGTGTCCACCAGGCCCCAGGCATGCAGCTTGCCCAGCCACTCCCGCTCTTCCGGCAGGAAGGAGCATTTGCCATCCCGCAGCCAGCGCTTGCGATTGGCCTCGCCAATGCCGATATCCAGGTCCGTGGGGGAGATGTTCAGATCCCCCATCACCACCAGTTCCTCTTCCGGACTGTGTTGCTCATCGAGGTAACGCAGCAGATCGGCATAGAAACGTCGCTTGGCCGGGTACTTGGTGGGATGGTCCTGGCTTTCGCCCTGGGGAAAGTAGCCATTCATCACTGTCAACTGACGGCCATCGGCCAAGGCGAAGCGGCCCATGATCATGCGGCGCTGGGCATCCTCTTCATCCCAGGGGAAGCCGCGGATCACCTCGCTGGGCGTCTGTTTGCACAGCAGGGCCACACCGTAGTGGGCCTTCTGGCCGTGGAAGAATACCTGATAGCCCAGGGCCTCAACGTCGGCCAATGGAAAGGCCTCGTCGTGTACCTTGGTCTCCTGCAGGCCAATGATGTCCGGCTGATGCTTGTCGATCAGGGCGGCCAATTGGGGGAGGCGGGCTCGCAGGCCGTTGATGTTGAATGACACTATCTTCATGGCGGTCTCGCGTAAAAGGTCAGGGGCGGCGCAGCTGGGCGAATTCGGCGTGCAGCTCGTCCAGGCGGGCCCGTTGGGTCTGATTGAGGATCACCGCATCCAGGGCCGACAAGGTGGCGCGGCACTCTTCGTAGAGTTCGGTGCCGCGGTCCTTCTTGTATTGGCCCAGCAGCTGGATCAGGACCTGTATCTTGTTGAGGGCGGCGCTGGTGTTGGCCGGCGCCCGGCGCAGGGCATCACGGAAGAACAGCAGGGCCTCGTCCAGGTGGCCGTTCTTATAGGCCAGTATCCCCTGCTCGTTCAGCTCCTGATACTTCTGGTTGCGTTCGGCTAACAGGCTATCATGGCGTGCCGAGCTTAAACACTGACTGACCATGGGGTCGGCCAGGGCCGACTCGCTCAGGCAGGCCTGCAGCTGGTCGGCATACTCAAATTCACCCAGCTGCAGCAGGCCCAGCACCGTCTCGCTGAGCAAGGCTTCCGGCATGCGCTCGGGCTCGGCCATGTAGTTCTGGTGCGCCTTGTAGAGCATCTTCTTGCCACGCACCAGATCGCCGCGGGCCATCTGCACCCGCGCCTGACACACCTGCTCGAAGGCGGCGTAATCGAACTCAGTGGTCAGCAGGGCATCCCGGCAGCGATAGAGGGCCGAGTTGACCTGCTTTTGCAGGTTGGCGATGTGATAGGGGTCCTCGCTGTGCAAGGCGTAGAGGATGAGGCAGTGGATGTAGTTGCCCAGGGCCTGGGGGGTGCGCTGTACCGAGAAGCGGTTGAGTTCCATCAAGGTGGAGAGGGAGTCCTTAGCCTTGAGATAGTCCTCCCGTGCCAGGCTGACTTCCGCCATCTGCTGATGCAGCATGCCGGATTGGGGCGAGATCTGGATGGCCCGCTCCAGGGTTTCCATGGCGGCGTCATTGTGGCTGGCGGCCAGCTGGGCCGAGGCCATCCATCGGTAGGCCTCCACCATCAGGGGTCTGTCCTGCACCGCCTTTTTGAGGTGTTCCACCGCCGCCTCATGCTGGCCCAGCAGGTAACAGGCCTTGCCAAGGCTCATGCGCATCCAGCTGGACTCCACATCGTTCAGCGCTTGGATCAGCAGATCGTGGGCCCGTTGCGGTTCCTGCTCCCGCAGCAGCATCTCGGCCATCAGGCAGCGGCAGTAATTTGCGTAGCGGTTGTTCTCATCCTTCAATGCCTCGTCACAGGCCTGGATCACCGCCTGGGGCTCCTGCTCCGCCAGGGCGCGGAACACGCCGGCCAGGCTCTGCTTGCGTTGCAGGGCGCGCAGCAGGCGCAGGCGCAGCTGATCCTGGGAGAAGGGCTTCATCATGTAGTCGTCTGGTTCACTCTCCAGGGCGCTGAGCACCATGGAGCGGGAGTTATCGCCGCTGACGATGAAGACCACTGCCAGGGGCGGCAGCAACTTGGCTTCCCGCAGGTATTCCAGTAACTGGCGCCCGTTTTCGCCACTGCCCAGGTTGTAATCGATGAGGTAGATGTCGAAGCTTTCCTTGCTGCAACGGCGACGGGCCTCTTCGGCGGTGGCCAGTATGGTGACCTTGTTGAGGCCCACGTTTTGCAGCATGGCCTTCATCATCACCTGAAAGCTGCGCTGATCATCGATGAGCAGCACCCGCTTGTTCTTGAAGGGACGATCGGGGGCGGACTGGGTCGTCTCGTTCATGGGTGATTGGGGGCCTATTGGGAGTTTACTTGGCTTTACTATACCGAATTTGGCGTGCAAGAGCCCGTTAACCAAGGCAAATGTTGGATCAGAAGAGGGATACGACAAGGACAAAAGATGGTGGAGGGGGAAGGATTCGAACCTTCGAAGGCGGAGCCGTCAGATTTACAGTCTGATCCCTTTGGCCACTCGGGAACCCCTCCACGGGGAAAAGAATATACAGCAGGAAGAATGGTGGAGGGGGAAGGATTCGAACCTTCGAAGGCAGAGCCGTCAGATTTACAGTCTGATCCCTTTGGCCGCTCGGGAACCCCTCCACGGGGTAACCTTTGGATAAATTAGATGGTGGAGGGGGAAGGATTCGAACCTTCGAAGGCAGAGCCGTCAGATTTACAGTCTGATCCCTTTGGCCGCTCGGGAACCCCTCCACGGGGTAACCTTTGACAAATTGGATGGTGGAGGGGGAAGGATTCGAACCTTCGAAGGCAGAGCCGTCAGATTTACAGTCTGATCCCTTTGGCCGCTCGGGAACCCCTCCACAAGCGCGGGGCGCATAGTATCAGATCTTTGGCGGTTGTGAACCCCTGGGCTAAAAAACTTTTCCTCAACTTTTAGCAAAAAACGCCGATAAACAAGCAGATGCTTAGTTAATAGGCGATTTTTCCATGTTGACCGACACCCTACGCCGCCATTGTCTGGTGGATGAGTTGCAATTGGGGCAGGACCTCAACCAGGCGCTGCAAGGCCAGCGTCAGGCGGACTTTGCCCTGATGCTGGCCATGCTGTCGCCGGATGTACAGGATCAGGCCTGGGTGTCGGATCCGCCGCTGCCCGAGGTGGCGGAGGATCATTGGCGCGACCATTTTGGCCTGCCGGCCCAGCGCCCATTGGCGGCCCACGATGGCAGTATGACCCAGGCCTTGACCATGGCAGAACAACTGGCCGAAGGCGGTGGTGCGGCGGTGCGCTTGTTCGATGCCCTCAGGCCAGAGGCCCTGGTACCCGCCCAATTTGCCTTGGGCCAGGGCGTGTGGGACAACCTGCCGCCCTTGACCCGCCACAAGCACGAGTTGGCTCGCCGTGGCGAACTGCTGGCCCACGAGCCTCTGCATGCCCCTCCCAGCGCCATGCTCGATGCCATTCACGATGCCGAGGCCTTGACCCGCCAGAGTTGGCTGCCGCGCTAAGCTGCCGTTGCGCCATGCCCCTCGGTGGCCTCTGGTGTGTGGCCAGCGCTTACCTTTGCTGCCGTGGCTGGCCAGGGTCCGCTCTGCCCGTTCCGCGATAAATAGAATCAACAGATGTTAATTAGACTTATCCGATTGGCGCCGCGTCGGCCATTTTTTGGCTGTGTGTGCGTTTTTGAGTTAACAAAAGTTGAGTTGCGGTTACACTGAGCGCCCGATGCGTGAGCGAGGCGTGAATTTTAAGTGGCGATGGAAAAAGCCTTTGGTGCGGCGGATTGGCACCTGATCGACAGTTTTCGTCCCGTGGTGGATGCCCTGGCGGCCCTGTTCGGCGAGGGGTGTGAGGTGGTGCTGCACGGTTTTGACAGCCCGGCCCGCTCCGTGGTGCACATCGCCAACGGTCATATCACGGGTCGCCAGGTAGGCGCGCCGGCCACCGACTTTGCACTGAGCCGCCTGCAGCAGCAGGCCGGCAGCTGCTGGAGCAGCTATTTCGCCCGCAGCCCGGACGGCAAGCTGATGAAGTGCGCCTCCATCACGCTGCACAACGCCGCCCGCCGCCCCATCGGCATGCTGTGTATCAACCTCAATCTGGATGCCCCCCTGAGCAGTCTGTTGGGGGCCCTCAGCCTGCCGGTCTCTGAGTCGGGGGCTGCTCCTTTGTTTCAGGAGAGCTTCGCACCGTCGTTGGAGGATCTGGTGGCCCAGGTGATGAGTCAGGTGGCTGCCGCGCCGGATCTCAGCGCCGCTAGGCGTAATCGCCAGATCATCTCGGCCCTGTACGACAAGGGCATCTTCACCATCAAGGAGGCCATCAACCTGGTGGCCGAGCGGCTCGGCGTCAGCCGCCATACCGTCTATCTGCATATTCGCAATCACAAGGCCAGATTGGCCGCTGTCCAGGAGTCCGACCATGAGTGAGTCCCCCGCCGTTACTGCCCATTGGGAGGAACTGGTGCAACTGCTGCGCCGCGAGGTGGTGCCGGCCCTGGGCTGTACCGAACCCATCGCCGTGGCCCTGGCGGCCGCCCACTGCCGGCGCCTGCTGGGCCAGGACCCGGACCGGCTGCAGGTGTGGGTCAGCGGCAACCTGTACAAGAACGGCATGGGAGTGGGGGTGCCGGGTACCGGCATGACGGGCCTGCCCATCGCCGCCGCCGCCGGCGCCCTGGCCGGTAACGCCGAGGCGGGGCTGGAGGTGCTAAAAGGCCTGACTCAGCCGCAAGTCGAGCGGGCCAAGGCGCTGCTGCCGGCGGTGAGCCTGGACGTCAAAGACGTGCCCGATGCCCTGTATGCCGAGGTGTTGGCCGAGGCGGGTGAGCAGCAGGCGCGGGCCGTCATCTGTACCGACCACACCCGGGTGGTGCTGCTGGAGAAAAACGGTGAGCTCATCCACAGCCAAAGCAGTGATCCGGCGGTCAGCCTGATCAACAAGCCGACCCTGGATCTGGCAGGGATAGTGGCGTTCGCCCTGCAGGTGCCGCTGGATCAGATCGCCTTCCTGGCCGAGGCGGCGCAGCTCAACCAGGCGCTGGCCGACGAGGGGCTGCGGGGCTATGGCCTGCAGATTGGCCGCATCCTCACCGAGCAGATCGAGCGCCGCCTGTTGTCGGACGATCTCATGACCCTGGCCATGCGGCTGGCCTCCGCCGCCTCGGATGCCCGTATGGACGGCGCCATGCTGCCGGCCATGTCTAACTCGGGCTCCGGCAACCAGGGCATCGCCGCCACCATGCCGGTGGTGGCCGCCGCCCGCTTCCTGCAGGTCTCCGACGAACAGCGGCTGCGGGCCCTGGCCATGAGCCACCTGTTGGCCATTCACATCAAGACCTACCAGAACAAGCTCTCCGCCCTGTGCGCCGCCAGCACCGCCGCCATGGGGGCGGGGGCGGCCATCACCTGGCTGCTGGGGGGCGATCTGGCGCGGATCCGCCTGTGTATCAACAACATGATCGGCGACGTGGCCGGCATCATCTGCGACGGCGCCGGCAGTGCCTGTTCCATGAAGGTCTCCACCTCCGCCTCGGCGGCGGTGAAGGCTGCCCTGCTGGCGGCCAACGGCCTGGGGGTGCCGGCGCGGGAGGGGATCGTCGAGGCGGATGCCGAGCAGACCATCGCCAACCTGGGGCGGCTCAGCCGGGAGGGGATGCGCCAGACCGACGAGGAGATCATCCAGATCATGCGCCGCAAGGGCCAGGCCGCCCGCTGATCCGGCGTGGGATCAAGGTTCGCGTCAGGCGGCCTGCTATACTCGCCGCCTGATTTTTGACCCTGGAGAGCGCCATGACTCGGGCCCATCAACCCCTGGAACTGCTGGCACCGGCCAAGAACCTGGCCCAGGGCCGGGAGGCCATACTGCACGGCGCCGATGCCGTCTACATCGGCGGCCCCGGCTTTGGGGCCCGGGCCGCTGCCGGCAACAGCGTCAGTGACATAGATGCGCTGTGTCAGTTTGCCCACCGCTTCCATGCCCATGTCTACGTGGCCTTCAACACCCTGCTGACCGATGCCGAGCTGGAGCCGGCGCGCCGGCTGGCCCATGAGCTGTATGCGGCTGGCGCCGATGCCCTGATAGTGCAGGACATGGGGCTGCTGCAGCTGGATCTGCCGCCCATCGCCCTGCATGCCAGCACCCAGACCGACAACCGGGATCTGGCCAAGGTGCGTCTGCTGGAACAGCTGGGCTTCAGCCAGGTGGTGCTGGCCCGGGAGCTGTCCCTTGACCAGATCCAGACCATAGCCCAAGGCACCCAGGTGACCCTGGAGGCCTTCATTCATGGTGCCTTGTGTGTGAGCTACAGCGGCCAGTGCTACATCAGCCATGCCATGACGGGCCGCAGTGCCAACCGCGGCGAGTGCGCTCAGATCTGTCGTCTGCCCTGCACCCTGACCGGTGCCGATGGCCAGGTACTGGCGGCGGACCAGCACCTATTGTCGTTAAAGGATCTCAATCAGAGTGAGCACCTGCTGGATCTGGTGGATGCCGGGGTGCGCTCCTTGAAGATAGAGGGGCGCCTCAAGGGGCCTGAGTACGTCAAGAATGTCACCGCCTGGTACCGTCAGCAGCTCGACGCCTTGCTCGCCCAGCGCCCCGAGCTGGCGCCGGCCTCTGCCGGGCGCTGCAGCTACAGCTTCACGCCCAACCCGGCCAAGAGTTTTCATCGCGGGCACACCGACTACTTCCTGCTGGGGCGCAGCCCGGAGATCAGCAACTTCGCCACCCCCAAGTACGCCGGCGAGCCAGTTGGGAAGGTGAGCCGTCTAAGCCCGCCCGGCAAGGGGCCTGTGTGGTTCGAGGTAGCGGCGCCGGCGGGGTTTGAGTTTCATAACGGCGATGGCCTGACCTATTTTCGCGGCAAGGATCTGGTGGGGGTGCGGGTCAACCGCGCCGAAGGGCTGCGGCTGTTTCCCGCCGAATCGGTGGCGGGTCTCAAGGTGGGGACGGCCCTGTATCGCAATCAGGATCAGGCCTTCAATGCCCTGCTGGCCAAGCCGTCGGCTCAGCGCCGAATAGGCGTGACCCTGACCCTGGGGCAGGTCGGTGACGATCTGTGCCTGGCGCTGCGGGATGAGTCAGGCTGTCAGGCCCAGGTGTGGCTCCCCGGGCCCCATCCGGCGGCCAAGGACGCGACCAAGGCGCGCTCTCAGCTCACCGAACAGCTGCAGAAGCTGGGCAACACCGACTTCTATGCCGAGGCGGTGGTGCTGGATCTGCCCACCTTGCCCTTCGTGCCCAGCGCGCAGCTCAATGCCTTGCGTCGGGACGGCATCGAGGCGCTGATGGCGGCGCGGCTGGCTGATTATCGGCGCCCGGCAGCCCGTCCCGTTACGCTGCCGTTGCCCATGCTGGGGGGCCAGCGGCTGAGTTACCTCGCCAACATCTACAACGCGGCGGCGGCGGCCTTCTATCAACAGTTGGGGGCGGGCAAGACGGCGCCGGCGTTTGAAGCCGGAGAGGAGACCCGTGAGGTGCCGCTCATGATCACCCGCCACTGCCTGCGCTACAGCTTTGGCCAGTGTCCCAAGGAGCGGGAGGACGGCTTCAAGCCCGACCCCCTGACCCTGACCATAGGCCAGGATCAGTTTCGCCTGCGCTTTGACTGTGTGCGCTGCGAGATGCAGGTACTGGGGCGGCTCAAACCCGCCAAGCGCTGAGGGCGCGGGGTTTCAGCCCTGCGCCTGCAGCACCCGGGCCTCGTGGGCCAGCAACCAGCGCTTGCGTTCCAGACCGCCGGCATAGCCGGTGAGCTGGCCGTTGGCGCCGATCACCCGGTGGCAGGGCAGGACGATGGGCAAGGGGTTGCGACCGTTGGCGGCGCCGACTGCCCGGACTGCGGTGGGGCGGCCCAGGTCGGCGGCCTGCTGGCCGTAGCTGCGGGTCTGGCCGTAGGGGATCTGGGCCAGCGCCCGCCAGACCTGGCACTGGAAGTCGGTGCCATGCAGGGAGAGCGGAAGATCAAACGTATGCAGTTCGCCGGCAAAGTAGGCGGCAAACTGTGCCACGAAGGGGGCCAGGGCGGCCGGGTCTTGCACCCAGCCAGCGGGTGGCAGCGCCGCGTCAGACTCGATAAAGTTCACCTGGGCCAGGCCCACCTCATCCAGTGCCAGCCGCAATAGGCCGCGGGGGCTGGCCAACTCATCATAACGCAGCATCATGCTCTCCTTGGGTTGATTGGCCTTGAGTCGTTGGGCCTTGAGTTGGGCTGGCCGGGCTGGGCGCCTGGCTGGTGAAAGGCTGGATCCAGCTGTATTCGCAGGAGAGGGCGGCCTGTTCAGCACCGCCCAGCTGCTCGTAGTGCAGTCGACCGGCCTGGCTGTAGTCCAGCCGCTCTATCATCTCGCCATCGGGCAGTAGCTCGGCACAACCGCTGACCCTGTGATGCACCTCGAAGCGCTGGGGGCCCAGCCAGACAAATTCGGTATCGTACTGACAACCGCTCTCGCCGCGCTCCTGCCAGCGGGCACTGGCCTGGCCCGGCGGCGGCAGGGTGAAATGACTGCGGGCATCCAGCATCAGCACCCTGGCCTCGCTCAGATAGACCAGGTGCCCCTCGGGACAATACTGGGGCGAGCCGCTTTCCAGCTGATAATCGCCCTGCTCGGGCAGTAACCAGGGCGCCGCCGTCAGCGGGACGCTGAGGGACACACTCAAGAGCAGCAATAAACGGGATGGGATCTTGGTCATGCGTGCCTCCCCAGATAACGGGCCTGCAGGTGGCGGCGAAACGGCGCCACGCTCAAGGGGGTGCCGGTGGCTTGCCGGATCAGGGCATCGGTGTCCAGCAGGCTGGCCTGCTGCCAGATATGTTGCTGCAGCCAGGCGAAGATGTTGCCCAGGCCATCAGGCTGGCTCAGCAGGCTGGCAAAGCTGCCTAATTGCTGTTGCAGGGCCTCGGCCAGCTGGGCGGCATACAGGGCGCCCAGGGTGTAGCTGGGGAAGTAGCCAAAGCTGCCGTCGGTCCAGTGGATGTCCTGCAGGCAGCCATCTTTGTCGTTGCCGGCGGTGGAGAGCCCCAGATACTGCTGCATGCGCAGGTCCCACAGCTCGGGGATATCGCGGGCTTCGATGTCGCCCTCGATCAGCCGTTTTTCTATCTCGTAGCGCAGCATGATGTGGGCCGGATAGGTCACCTCGTCCGCATCCACCCGAATATAGCCCGGCGCCACCCGGGTGTAGAGACGGGCCAGGTTGTCGGCGGCAAAGGCCGGCTGCGGGCCGAAGCTAGCCTCCAGCAAGGGCGGCAGCTGGGCGACGAAGCCAGGGTGACGGGCCAGTTGCATCTCAAAGAACAGACTCTGGCTTTCGTGGATGCCCATGGAGCGGGCTTCCCCCACCGGCAGCCCTTGCCACTGGGCCGGCAGGCCCTGCTCGTAACGGGCATGGCCGGTCTCGTGGATGATGCCCATCAGGCTCTGGGTGAAGTCCGCCTCATCGAAGCGGGTGGTGATGCGCACATCGCTGGGCACGCCGCCGCAAAACGGGTGGGCACTGACATCCTGACGACCACGGCTAAAGTCAAAGCCCAGCAGTCCCATGATCTGGCGGCCGAGATCCTGTTGGGCCGCGGTGGCAAAGGGCCCCTGGGGCAGGATCACCGACTCGGTTGCCTGGCGTTCGGTCACCTGGCGGATGAGATCCGGCAGCCACTGCTGCAACTCGGCGAACAGGCCGTCAATCTGCGTGCAGTTCATGCCTGGCTCGTACAGGTCCAGCAGACTGTCATAGGGGCGGCCGCCATTGGCCTCGGCGCGAATGGCGGCCTCCTCACGGCTCAAGGCGACCACCTCCTGGAAGTTGGTCAGAAAGCCGGCCCAGTCATTCTCCCGCCGCTGGCGCCGCCAGGCGTGCTCGCAACCGGAGCCCGCCAGGGACTTGGCCTGCACCAGATCGCCGGGCAGCACGCTGGCTTGCCGATGCCGGCGTTGCATCTCCTGAAGGCTGATCTGCTGGGCAGGCGTCAGGGACTCCGCCTGGGCGGCGGCAAACCAGTCGGCCAGTTCCGGCGCGGTGAGGCGTTCGTGCATCAGCAAGGAGAGCTCCGCCAGGGCGGCGGCCCGGGCGTCGTTGCCGCCTTCGGGCATCATGGTGGCCTGATCCCAGCCGCAGATGGCACTGAGATGCGCAAAGTGATGCAACTGGTGGAAGCGGCGGCTTAACAGGGCGTAACTCATGGCGTTTCCTTTGACTAATCCGGTGATGACTTACTCCGGCAGGCGCTTCTGGATGCGCTCCCGGGTGTGTTGTTTATCCTGCTGCCCCTTGCGCAGCAGCACCAGGGTGGTGCCGCTGCCGCCGAGCGGGCGCGGTGCGCTATGGTAGGCCAGCACCTGGGGCCAGAGGCCCAGCCAGTGGCAGACATGGCTCTTGAGCTGGGCCGGCGGTTGGCTCTGCAGGCCGCGGCCATGGCGGATCAGCAGGCTGCGGATCTCCAGCTGCTGACACTGACCTAGCACCTCCAGCAGGCGATGACGGGCGGACTCCAGCCCCATGCCCTGCAGATCCAGGCTGGTTTCAATCTGGTACTGCCCCAGGCGCAGCTTGCGGAACACTCCCTCCTGCACCCCATCGCGCTTGAAGCTCACCACCTCGTGGGGATCCAGCAGGGGGACGGCCTCAAAGCCGAAGGGGTGGGGGATCTGAGTGTCGGCCTGCTGCGCCGCCTGCTGACGGGCCTGGCGGGCGGCCTCGTCCAGACTCTGGCCCTGTAGCCGCACCCTGGCGTCGGCCGTCAGGGGTTTGACGTCCTGCATCTGCTGGGCAAACAGGCTGGCTTCGGTCTGGGGCAGGGCGGCGCTCATGAGGCGGTCTCCGCCAAGATGGGGGCCACCCGATAGCCGGCCTGTTGCAGCAGGGCCAGCAGGCCTTGGGGGCCGTGCAGGTGCAGGGCGCCCACCACCACGAAGGCCTTCTGGTGCCGGGCGTCCATCAGCTGTGGCAGCCAGCGCAGGTTACGTTGCTCCAGCAGCTGGGTTTGCAGATAGTCCCGCAGCTCGGGCGGGCCCTGTTCTTCGTTGAGCAGGGTCAGCAGGCGCTGGGTGTCTCCCGCCTGCCAGGCCTGGATCAGATCGGGCAACAGGGTGCTCAGACTGGGCAGCTGCTCCAGGGTGTTTTGCAAGAAGGCCAGTTCGTGCTCCCTGAGACCGGCCAGATAACGAAACTGATCTATGGGCTGCTCCAGGCCCACGATGGGTTTGCCGCTGATCTGGGCCTGACGCACGAAAAACTCATCCACCCCGTATTGGGCTTGGTAACCGGCCTGCTGCATGGCCACCTGAGTCAGGGTGAGGGCGGCGAACCAGGGTTGCAAGGGCTGCAGGGTCTCTGGCGGCAGATGTTGGCGTTGGGCGGCCTGGACGGCCTGGCGGTACAGGGGGGAGGGCAGGCGATCTGCCAGGTTCTGACCCGCCGGCAGACGGCCCAGCTGCAACAGCTCCTGCTGGGCGGCGCCATCGAGCTGGCGCAGATCGGTTTCCAATATCAGCTCGTCGGCCTGCTGCCAGGTCTGCATGATGGCGGAGTCCAGCGGGTAGAGGCTGGCGGTGCCCACATGGATGGAGCCCAGCAACCACAGGGTCTGCTCGCCTTTTTGCGCTTGCCACAGACCCGGCATGGCCTGGGCCCACAGGGGCAATAGACCCAGACACAGCAGGCAGGCTGTCATCCAGCGGACGGGGCGGCTATGATGTGGCCGGTTTTTTTGCATATGGAGATCCTCATGCCTCATCTTCGTTTTCGCGGCATAGCGACTGAGCCCTTGGCCCAGCTGGCGCCGGCCTTGGTGCAGCAGCTCAGCGAGCTGACCGGTGCGCCCGTGGCTCATTTTACCCTGGAGCGGGTACACACCGAATTCATTATTGCGCCGGCGCCCGGCACCGGCTATCCCTTCGTCGAACTCTTGTGGTTCGATCGTGGCCAGGCGGTGCAGGACGCCGCGGCCAAGCTCATCACAGCCGCGGTGCAGGCCGAGCTGGGCGCCCAAACCGAGGTGGCCGTGGTGGTGCTGCCGTTAACCCGTACCGCCTATTACGACAACGGCCAGCACTACGGCTGAGCCGATGCCAAACGCTGTCGCTTAGGCTGAGCGCGCCAGCAGGGCGTCCAGCCAGGCGGTGGGCAGCAGACGCCGGAGGTAATAGAACCACTTGGCCGGACGGGTCACCTGATAGCGCCGGCGGGGTCGCTTGGCCTGCAAGGCATGGCGCAGTGGCGGCAGACAGGCTTCTGCCGGCAGGGTGAAGGGGCCGGAAGGGCTGCCTTCCGCCCGCCCGAGCCGCTGCAAGGTTTGCCGATATTCCTTGGCATGGCGGCTGTGGTCCAGATCGATGGCCTGACGGAAGGCGGCCAGGGCATGCACCCGAAACCGGGTTTCGATAGGGCCAGGTTCAATCAGGCTGACATGTACGCCGCTGCCCCGCAGCTCCAGCCGCAGTGTGTCGGTGTAGCCTTCTAACGCAAACTTGCTGCTGTTGTAGGCGCCGCGAAAACGCATGGCCACCAGTCCCAGTACCGAGCCCACCTGCACGATGCGCCCCTGGCCATTGGCCAGCATGGCCGGCAATAGTTGCCGGGTGAGGTGATGCCAGCCGAAGAAATTGGTCTCAAATTGCCGCCGCAGGGCGTCGGTGGGCAGATCCTCGAGGGCGCCGGGCTGGCCGTAGGCGCCATTATTGACGAGCCCCCACAGCTGGCCCTGGCTTTGACTCAGGGCCCACCGGGCGGCCGCCTCTATGCTGGCCTCGTCGGTGAGATCCAGCCGATGGGCGGCAAACCCCTCCGCCGCCAGGGCGGCCACATCGGCCGGCTGGCGAGCGGTGGCCAGCACCCGGAAACCCGCCTGGCGCAGGCCGCGGGCGGCGGCCAGACCAATGCCGCTGGAGCAGCCGGTGATCAGCACTGTCTGGGTCATGACTGTTCCGCCTTAGGCCGCATCGGCCTCAGCCTTGCGTGGCTTACGGGCAGGCTTGCTGTCGGGCTGGGGTACTTCACTCAGATCGCTGGTCTCGCTGACGCTCAGGCTGCCGCCCTTGAGGATCTGTTGCAGCGCCTCTTTCTGGCCTGCCAGGTAGAGGGCCAGGGCCTCCTGAGCATCTTCGGACAGGTTAACGGGCGCCTCGGCCAGCAGCAGGGTCAGTTGATCGGCCATGTCCAGCATCTTGTCATAGGCATCCGCCTCTTTCTTGCTTGCGAACGTCATCTTCTCCTCGCCGTTACGTACCACCACGTATTTGATTTCCACTGCCATGGGATCGGGTTCCTGTCTTGTGGGTTGACTGTAAAAATAAACAGTATTCAGTTGGCGTCACGAATGCAACAAAAAACCCGCATGCCGAGGCAGTGCGGGTTTTAGGCGTGTCTTGCTACGGCAAGAAACAGTGATTTGGCGTCCCCACCAGGGCTCGAACCTGGAATCAGCCCTTAGGAGGGGCTAGTTATATCCTGTTTAACTATGGGGACCGGCCATCTAAGGCGCCGGCATTATATCAAAGGGGCGTCCAAGATCCACAACTGGACTCAACTGGTTGTTATTTAAGCGCTTATTCCATGACGGCCAGATCACCTATCTGTACATTGCCCGGGGCATACTGGTTGAGTGTGCGCAGTACGGCACTGTCCTCATACAGGCGCTTGACTTCCATGATGCCGGCCGCCGGGCGGCGGTCACTGCGAGTCATACCGCTGTCGTCCCGATAGTCCGCCTTGTGTTGCAGTAGCATGCGCTCACCCAAGCGAATCCCATTTCGACTTCCCAGGTTGATATGAAACTCATCGCCATCGACCTTGACCACGCGCCCGGCTGGTTTGTCGCAGCGCAATTGCAAGGTGAGATCCTGACTGGCACGATCCAGCAGCTGCCCTATCTCGGCACCATACGGCGATTGCCAGAACGTCTGTTCAAAGACGTTTAACTTGGCCTGTTTATCGAAGGTCCAGGGGGCCTCGCTTTGATACTCCAACGTCTGTTGCAACTTGCCGCTGAGACCATCAAACAGATAGAGATGAAGTGCAAACGCACGCAGGGGATGGGAAAACCATTGGCTGATCAGTCCATCATCGGTCTGGCGTAATGACAGATCATCCAGGGTGCCGAACAGCAGGTACTGGCTTTCGGTGTCTCGCGCCAATTGCTGTATCTGCGGTGTAATGCGGACATCGCCCTGGGCGAAAAATTGTGGGGTCAGCCCCAGGTTGGCATCCAGCCAGCGTTGTGTGACAAATGTTTGGCGCTGATTTTGCAGACGTTGGTAGAGTGCCTGGGTCACCGCCTTGTTGATGTCAAATAGATGGCCGTATCTGGCCTGTTCGGGATTGACCAGGCTAAAGCGGATGAGGGAGATACCTTTGGCATACTGCTGGCCCTCGCAGGCCTGTAGCTGGCTGCGGATATTGGCCCGCACCTTGATGTAAAGACGCTGATTGCGTTCCTCTTCCTGGAGAATCTGGTACTGGCGAATGTCACCGCTGGAGCGGATAAGAAAGATATCCTGACTGAGGGCGCCGTCTTTGAGGCCTTGCAGGCTGGAGACGTTGGCACCGGCTTGTAGCAGTGCCTGACGCAAGGCATCTTCCAGTGCCTGTTGCCGTGCATATTCCAGCTCTCCCTTCACCAGCGGGGCACTGCCGGTGACCTGATACCATTGGGCTTGCAGCGTTGCAGGAAGAGCCAGCAGCAAGAGCAGGGGGACGAGCCAGCGTGATGTCATAGTGCAACCTATCGGATCTATGTTTCTTGACGCAATAAAGCAATCTTCATGCCTTTTGTATGGTGTATTTGAAAATTAATGTTTATACAAACGTGGCGTTTGGCTTAAGGAATGCATTTATTTGCCGATAAACGGTAACAGCGCAGTGAGTGTGGAGTTGCTCATGAAAAAAATGGCATTAGTGTTGGCTCTGTTGGTCCCATTGGGAGCCTGCTCTAGCCGTACCCCCAAGATGGCCAGTCAATCCCAGGGCATGGAGTTGAGCAGTACAGTGTCTCAGTTGGCCGACCATCTGTTTGAGACTAAGTTGGCCGGGGACACAGGGATGAAACCCATAGCGGTAGCATCGTTTGTTAACTTGGGTAGCCTGGACAGCAGCAATTGGTTGGGCCAACAGTTAGCGGAAGACTTTATCCATGAGTTGCATCGTCGGGGTGAGCTGGTTTTGGATTACAAGATCACCGGCAGCATCAAGGTCACACCCGAAGGGGACTTTGTGTTTAGCCGAGATTGGATGGAGCTGGCCAAGCGGGTGCCCTTGTCGCGCGTGTTGACCGGCACCATGGCTCCTAACAGCAGTGGTATCGTGATCAACGCCCGTATCATTAATCTCAAGACCCACATGGTCGAGGCCACGGCTCAGGGGTTTGTGCCCCGTAGTCAGCTCAATGGGGGGCTGGACTCGGGTAGGGCCGTGACGGTGACCAAGGGCATGCTGGTGCGGGGGGATTACCCGGCTGGCCGGTATGGTAACTCGGTACAATTGACGCACTAAGGGGCGGTTATGAAACGTCTTGTGCTCTGGATGTCGGCAGCCTTGCTGTTGTCGGCCTGCTCCAGCACTCATTATGTCCGTTATCAACAGGCGACGCCGACGCGCTTTCCGGTGCTCCATGCGGTCGGTTATGCCGTCATCGATATCCAGCCTGGTCCAAGCCGGTCGGAGAAGGTGCTGCAGGCGATCCGTGCCTCCAAACTCGATGCCTATCGGGAATTAACCGAGCAGGTGTATGGCCAGCAGATCCAAGGGGCCACTACATTGCGTGATGCGGTGCAGACCAGCAATCAGTTGCAGGCGTCGGTGGAGGGGATGGTGCGGGGTGCCCGGGTAGTGCAGAGCTATCCGTTGGACAACATGTATGCTACCGAATTGGAGCTGGATACTCAGGTACTCTATGACCTGTACCGCTTGGAAGGGGCGCAATAAGGGACGGCAGGCAAAATAAAAAAACCACCTTGTAGTGGTTTTTTTACGCCTTGATATTTAGTGAACCATTCTTGCCTGGTTGGGTGTTGCCGCGGTTGTCGTAAGTGAGTTTGTTCTTGTCCCGCAGCTGGCATAGCTCCGCGGCCAATTTGCGATTGGAGAGCAGATTCAGTTCGATGAGCTTACCGTTGACCTCGTTACGCTCCTGGCAGGCTTGTAGCTGCGACAGAATTCGTTGACGAAAGGCGGCAAACTCCTGTTGCAGATTGGTATCCGGTAACGCTTCGGCGATGGCATGGTCGTTTTGGGCGAGGGTGGCCAGGAGTTGTTGTTTCTTTTCGGTTAATTCCGGGAGCGCCAAAGCCTTGCGCTGCTTGAGTAGGCCAAATTCCTCCTCAAGCAGCGCAAGCATCTGGTTTAACGTATCTTCCTGCTGTTGAAGCAGGTCGAGTAGTGGGCTCATCGATAGAGTTTTTCCAGATCGGATTCCATGCTCATCATCTTCTTGGCTACCCGCTGACTATCCACCTTGTATTCGCCTTTGTCGATGGCAGACTTGAGCGCCTCAACCTTGGCTTGATTGGTGGTAGGGGCATTGCTCAGCCGCTGCTGAACCCGACCAAGTTGCTGGGCCTGATCAGTCAGCACCACAGCATCCTGGCGTACACTGCCCTTGGCCTGCTGTGCTTGCTCGGCATTGTCGGCAGCACTGCTGGCGGCTTGGCTGCTGGTATTGCCACTTGCCACCTTGGTGGACTGGTTACCCAGCATGTTATTGATGTTGTGTATGGCCATGATAGTTACCTGTTGGTCGCCAATCTCGCGTCATGCCTGTTTATCGGCACCGAGCATACGAACTTTAGAAAATTTTTTGCGCCCTGTTACAGATTCACATTCACCTTGCCAGTGCTTTCTACCACGGCCTGGATCACCCGCTTCGAGCGGCTGTTTTCCACGCGAATCGCCTCACCGAAACTACCATCTTGCAGGGCGGTTCCCTGAGTCTTGATTTGCATGCCACCGGTGAGGGCCTGAATTTCCACCTGATCACCACGGCATACTACACAAATCTGGTTCTGCCGCACAGGCTGGCCAGGACGCAGATCCCGCTTTAGTCTGCTACCTACCAGCGGAGCCGTCTCGGTAAAGGTATCGCCGCGCAGTAATATCTCATCCATAAACTCTATGCTCATTAAGCCTTCGCTCAGCACTGTGCCCCGCGGGGCTGCCTCGGTGACAGACACGAAAGGCCGCAAGACCCTAACACGCACCGGTAAGTAGATATCCCATTTGGGCTCGGCTTCGCATCTAAGATAAACGCTATTGGTGCGTCGTACTTCTGCGCTGCCGGATAGGCGGGCGGTCAGATGGCCGTCACAGGCATGGAGACCGAGGCGATCGTCAATCGGGCCGGCGCTGACTTCAACTCGGCTGGTGGGATCCACCGTCATCTGATCCAGCACAAACTGTTCGGCAAATTGCCGCACCAGCTGACCGTCGGCAGCCTGGCAGGGAAGGGTGGATAGCAATGAGAGCGCTATCAAGTAACGCCCACTAATCGTTTCCATCTTCTTGCCGATAAAGCACAATAGGCTCATATAGACTTATACTGATCCTGCAATCTGAGGTGGATGCGAAGCAATATCCAGGCCTCAGCTCATATGATGACCTACTCAGGTCTTGTGACATAAAGGGTATGCAAAAGACATGCCCGTGCGCACGGGTTCCGTCAGACGGCTGCAGCCTTGAGCCAAAAATGGAGTAAATTATGGCGAGTATCTTGGATTCCGTAAACCAACTGACTCAGCTGGTTGGCCAGAATCGGTTGGAGTTGCTGTTGTTCAAGTTGGTGGGGCGTCAACGTTTTGGCATCAATGTGTTCAAGGTGCGCGAAGTACTGCAGTGTCCGGCGTTAACCGTCATGCCCAAGCTGCATCCGTTTGTTCGCGGTGTGGCCCATATTCGCGGGCAGACCATCTC
Source organism: Pseudaeromonas paramecii (assembly GCF_039540575.1). Classification (NCBI taxonomy): domain Bacteria; kingdom Pseudomonadati; phylum Pseudomonadota; class Gammaproteobacteria; order Aeromonadales; family Aeromonadaceae; genus Pseudaeromonas; species Pseudaeromonas paramecii. Next base: position 178,464 of record NZ_BAABFC010000009.1, on the reverse strand, counting down.
CGTCATCGACTTGAGCCTGGCCACTGGCGGTAAGCCCATCCAGGATCTCTCCAAGTGCTTCATCATCATTGCCGAATACAACCGCTCTGTGCAGGGTTTTCTGGTGAGTTCGGTAGAGCGCATCATTAATATGAATTGGGAAGCTATCCTGCCTCCACCCAAGGGGGCAGGGCGTTTCAACTATATGACAGCCGTCACCGAGGTGGATGGCGAGCTGGTGGAGATCCTGGATGTTGAAAAGATCCTGGATGAGATTTCGCCGGTCAATACCCATGTCAGTGATGATGTGGTTGCCTCAAGCGAGGCGCATCATACCCGTGGTCGCATGGTGCTGGTCGCAGACGATTCCTCCGTGGCCCGCAAACAGGTTGAGCGTGCGCTCAATGCCATCGGTGTCAAATGCCTGTTGGCCAAGGATGGGAAAGATGCGCTGACTATGTTGCTGGACATGTTGGAAAAGGGCCCGATCACTGAACAGATTGGCTTGGTTATCTCGGATATTGAAATGCCGGAAATGGATGGCTATACCCTGACGGCGGAGATCCGTAATCATCCTGGGCTCAAGGATCTGCACGTCATATTGCATACCTCCTTGAGTGGCGTGTTCAACCAGGCGATGGTACAGAAGGTGGGAGCAAACAACTTCATCGCTAAGTTCCATCCGGACGAACTGGCCAAGGCCGTTCAAGACGCCCTGTAAAACAACGAGTTGAAGAAGATTAATGAAGACACTGTCCGACGAGCTTTATAAACAGTTCAGTGCCTTTTTGGAGGCCCAGAGTGGCATAGTGCTGGGCGCCAATAAGCAGTATCTGGTGAAGAGTCGACTCGCTCCTCTTGTTGGTCAATACGGTGCCGATACATTGGCCGATCTGATCAAGCGAGCCATGGATCCCCGTGAACGGGATCTCAAAATGGCGGTGGTGGATGCCATGACCACCAACGAAACCTTATGGTTTCGGGATACCTATCCGTTTCAGTTGCTGACGGATCGTATCTTTCCTGAGCTGGGTAAGAGTGGCAAAACCTTGCGGATCTGGTCTGCCGCCAGCTCTTCGGGCCAGGAGCCCTATTCCATCGCCATCACGGCATTGGAGCAGCAGATGAAGCGCCCTGGCACCCTGCCGGGTGGAGTGCAGATTGTGGGGACGGATATTTCTGCCTCTATGCTGAACCAATGTAAGGAAGGCATCTACGATAATCTGGCATTGGCTCGGGGTTTGTCCGTAGAACGTAAGCGTCAATTTTTCGAAGCGTGCGACGGCAACAAGATGCGGGTGAGTGACAGAGTCAAAAAATTGGTGTCTTTTCGTCCCTTCAACTTGCTGGATAGCTATAGCTTGTTGGGCAAGTTTGACATCATTTTTTGTCGTAATGTGTTGATCTACTTCTCTCCTGAGATCAAGTCCAAGATACTCAACCAGTTCGCTGGCAGCCTGAATCCAGGTGGCTATCTGATGTTGGGGGCCTCTGAGTCTCTGACTGGCTTAACCGACCGCTTTGAGATGATCCGGTGTAATCCGGGGATTGTCTACAAGCTCAAATAACCTCCCTCCCTAGCCAGTGGCACACCTTTTGCTTAATTTCTAGCAGGAGGTGCGCCATGACCATTTCATTCGACAAAGCATTCGGGATCCACCAGTACACCATAGGGGTGCGTTCTCAGCGGGCCGAGGTTCTGGCTGGCAACATTGCCAATGCCGATACCCCCGGCTACAAGGCCCAGGATCTGGACTTTTCCAGTGCCTTGAGTCAGGCCCAGGGTTTGCAAAGTGGAACCACAGAATTGATGCGTACCAATAACCAGCACCTGGCTGGCGCCAGCGCCATGAGTGGCACGCTCAAATATCGGGTGCCGCTGCAGGCCGATACGGGGGATGGAAACACCGTCGATCTCCAGCAGGAGCGTAGTGCCTTCCTGGAAAATGGTCTGGAGTATCAAACCTCATTGGAGTTTCTTAACAGCAAGATCAATGGCTTGCTTAAGGCGCTCAAAGGAGATCAAGTATGAGTCTCTTTCGGATTTTTGATGTTGCCGGCTCGGCCATGAGTGCCCAGTCTGTGCGCTTGAATACCACCGCCAGTAATCTGGCGAATGCCGACAGCGTGAGTTCCAGTGTGGATGAGACTTACCGGGCGCGGCGGCCAGTTTTTGCCGCCATGTTGCAGGAAGCCGGCAGTGGACAGCCGGGGAGCGAGGCAGTGGGCGTGCAGGTGCAAGGCATAGTCGAGAGCGATGCGCCGTTACTAAAAGAGTTCAACCCCAATCATCCCATGGCGGACAAGGATGGCTTCATCTACAAGCCGAACGTCAATCCTATCGAAGAGATGGCGGACATGATCAGTGCCTCCCGCTCCTACCAGACAAATGTGCAAGTGGCCGATACCGCCAAGCAGATGTTGTTGCAGACGCTGCGGCTGGGCAAGGGCTAAGGAGTAGAGCATGGCTGACTATAGCGCCTTGACCGGCGTCACCACCACGGCGTCAACCCAGACTAGCAGCACCAGTAGCAGCAGTAGTAACGGCACCCTGGGGCAGGCAGATTTTTTCAAGCTGCTGACGCAGCAGCTTTCGTATCAGGATCCGTTCAAACCGACGGACAACTCCCAGATGATTTCCCAGATGGCCTCGTTCACCACGGCCGATGGTATCAATCAGCTCAACACCCAGATGACGAGTCTCAACGACAACATGACCTCCAGCCAGGCGTTGATGGCATCGAGCCTGGTGGGTCAGAAGGTGTTGTCACCCACCAGTAACGGCTACCTGACACAAGGCGATACCGTCAAAGGGGTGGTCACCACAGGGGATGGGGCGAGCAACTTGAAGATGAGCATCACGGATGCTGATGGGAACCTGGTGCGCGAGATTGCCATCGATGGCAAACAGACCGGGAATTACAGCTTCGAGTGGGATGGCTTGGACAAGAATGGAAACCCCGCACCAACCGGTACCTATACCTTCAAGGCCAATGGCTTGGTGGGGAGTGAACGACAGGATTTGGGGGTGTTGACCTACGGGCAAGTTGAGAGCGTCACGCTCGGCAACAGCCAGGTTGCCACCGTAGTGAAGGTTCAAGGGATAGGCAGCATACCGTTGTCGCAGATCCTGGAAATATCCAACTAGCCGTCGGCGCTAAGTGAGAGGTAATACCCATGTCATTTAATATTGCCCTGAGTGGTCTGTATGCGGCCCAGAAACACCTGGATGTCACCGCCAATAACATTGCCAACGTCAACACGGTTGGTTTCAAGGGGTCACGCGCCGAGTTTGCCGATGTGTACTCCTCCTCGATCTTTGCCAATGCCAAGACCCAGGTGGGCAGTGGGGTTTCCACCTCGACCGTTGCTCAGCAGTTTCACCAGGGGGCGTTGAACTTCACCAATAACTCGCTGGATCTGGCGATTCAAGGGAACGGCTTCTTCGTCACCGCAGCCAATATCGGCGATCTGGATCGCACCTACACGCGGGCTGGGGCATTTCAGCTCAATTCCAGTGGCTATGTCACCACAGCCCAGGGCGATTACCTGCAGGTCTATGACGTCAACGATGATGGCACTCCCAAGACGGTCAGCCTGGACTCCACTATTCCCTTGAGGATTCCGGATGCGGCGGGGAGTCCGGAAGCGACCTCAAAGGTCAACATGAGCATGAACTTGCCGGCGGGCTCCACAGCCCTGGATCCTGCCAATTTTGATCCCACTGATTCCGATACCTATACCTCTTCTACGTCAGTGGTGGTGTATGACTCATTGGGTGAGTCTCACACCATGACCCACTACTTCGTCAAAGACTCGACGGCCACCAATACCTGGCGCATGTTCAGCTATATGGATGATCAACCGGTGGATATTACCGGCGGGTATACGCCTGGGGGCTCAGTGCCGTCAGGTGCCACCCTGGTATTTAATTCTCAGGGCCTGCTGGATACCACAGTGGCCACTAACCCCAATCCCAATCCCATTGTGACCGAACAGCTGGGCAGCGGGGGCGCCGGCATCATCACTAATGGCGCCGATGGTACTCAGACCATCGAGATTGACTTCGATAGCATTACGCAATATTCGTCCTCCTTTGAAGTGACGGCTTTGTCTCAGGATGGTTCTACCGTCGGTCGGTTGACCAAGGTGGATATCGGCGCAGACGGTCTGGTGGCGGCCACCTACAGTAACGGCACCACCACCAAGCTGGGGGCTATCGCCATGGCGAACTTCCCCAACTCACAAGGGTTGACTCAGGTGGGTGATACCTCTTGGAAGGCATCCTTATCGTCCGGCGATGCGGTGCCGGGGCAGGCCAATACGGGTACCTTCGGCAAGATCCAGTCCTCGGCCTTGGAGGCGTCCAACTCCAACCTGACCTCTGAGCTGGTGGAGCTGATTACGGCCCAGCGCAACTACCAGGCCAACTCTCGGGCGTTGGAGGTCAACAGTACCTTGCAACAGACCATACTGCAGATCCGCTAACACCGGCATCACCTCACGGGCAGCTGACAGGCTGCCCGTTTTTTTTGACTTTTAGCCTGGTCGTTACCCCCTTATTTTCCTCCTTCTCCCGCTTCGCTAGCCGCTGAACATTACTTGGCATCATCTTTGCTTCGTCTCACTTAAGTCACCATTTTGACTGGAGTGGGTTATGGACCATCTGTTGTACCTGGCCATGTCGGGCGCCAAAGAAAACATGAACAGCCTGACGTTGCGCAGCAATAACTTGGCCAACGCCAACACCGTTGGTTTCAAAGCGGACCTGGAGCAAGCGCGGGCCATGCAGGCCTTTGGCGACGGTCTGCCGTCCCGGGTGTTCTCCATGACGGAACGTCCGGGCCAGAGTTTTGCCCAGGGCGGCTTGATGACCACGGGGCGGGATCTGGATGTGGCGGTGGAAGGTGACGGCTGGCTGACGGTTCAGGACGCCCAAGGTGGTCAGGCCTACACCCGCATGGGCAACCTGCAGCTCTCCCCCTATGGGGTGCTGCAGACCAGCAATGGACTCAATGTGCTGGATGATGCGGGTCAACCCATAGTCTTGCCCCTGCCGTTGGAGAAAATCTCCATCAACAAGGACGGCACCATAGTCGGTCGTCCCGAAGGGGCGGCACCCAACGGCATGGAAGAGTTTCAGCGCATCAAGCTGGTCAATCCGGATATCCGTAGCGTGGACAAGGGCAATGATGGCCTGTTTCGCCGCAAGGACGGCCAGGCTGAGCCGGCCTCGGCTGACGTCAAGCTGGTCTCCGGTGCCCTGGAAGCCAGTAACGTCAACGTGGTGGATGAGATGACCAACCTGATCCGATTACAGCGGCAGTTTGAGACGCAGGTCAAGATGATGCAGACCGCCCAGAAGAACGATGAAGCCCATACCCAGTTGTTGCGTCTGAGCTAAGCGACGAGGAGAAGATTATGAATCCGGCATTGTGGATCAGTAAGACGGGGCTCGACGCCCAGCAGACCAACATCTCGGTCACCTCCAACAACCTGGCCAACGCCTCGACCGTCGGTTACAAGAAGGGGCGGGCCATCTTTGAAGATTTGCTCTATCAGAACATCAACCAGCCCGGGGGCCGCTCCTCGGCGGATACCACCCTGCCCAACGGCTTGATGCTGGGGGCCGGCGCCAAGGTGGTGGCCACCCAGAAAAACTTCAGCCAGGGCAACGTGCAGACCACGGATAACTCCCTGGATGTGATGCTCGAGGGCCGAGGCTTTTTCGAAGTACTGCTGCCGGATGGCACCACGGCCTACACCCGCAACGGTCAGTTCTCCTTGAACGACGAAGGCACCATAGTGACTTCCGGCATGGGCTATGCCATTCAGCCGGAGATCCAGATCCCCGAGAATGCCCAGAGCATTACCGTGGGCTCGGATGGCCAGGTATCGGTGCAGTTGATGGGGCAGGCGGAATCCCAGGTGGTGGGGCAGCTCACGGTCACCGACTTCGTCAACCCCGCCGGCCTGCAGCCCATGGGGGAGAACCTCTATCTGGAAACCCAGTCCAGCGGGGCGCCCCTGCAAGGGGTGGCCGGGGCCGATGGTCTGGGAGTGATTAAGCAGGGGATGCTGGAAACCTCCAACGTCAATGTGACCGAGGAGCTGGTCAACCTCATCCAGGCGCAGCGTGTCTACGAGATGAACTCCAAGGTCATCTCCAGCGTGGATGAGATGATGTCCTACGTGACACAACGTCTGTAAAGAATTGAAGGAGGCCGCCATGAAGTTGGCACTCTGTTTGGCCGGATGCGGGCTCTTGTTGGCCGCCTGCTCCACGACACCCAATATGCCGAAGCCGGATGATCCGGAGTTTTCGCCGGTGATGCCGGAGGAAAGCGTGGTGAACATGGAATCAAACGGTTCCATTTTCAGCCAGAAGCAGACCACCAGTCTCTACTCTGACATCAAGGCGCGTCAGGTGGGCGATATCATCACGGTGCAACTGGTGGAGTCCACTTCCGCCAAGAAGAATGCCAACAGTCAGCTGGGCAAGGATTCCAGCCTCGGCCTGGATGCCCTGGAGCTGGGGGGCAAGCCGGTGACCGTCGGTGGCTATGACACCAGCGTCGGCATGGGGGCCAACAACAGCTTCAAGGGGCAGTCCAAGGCCGATCAGAGCAACAGCCTGCAAGGCAACATCTCGGTGACCGTCACCCGGGTGCTGCCCAACGGCAACCTGATGGTGCGGGGCGAGAAGTGGATCATGCTCAACACCGGCAACGAATATATCCGCATCACCGGCATTGTCCGGGCGGAGGATGTGCAGGCCGACAACACGGTGGAATCCCAGCGGGTGGCTGATGCGCGCATCTATTACGGTGGGACGGGTGACTTTGCCAATACTCAGGAGCGGGGCTGGTTGGCACAGTTCTTTAATAGTCCCTGGAGTCCGTTCTAGGAGTAAGCCAAATGACAAAATTCCGACACCTGACTGCCATTGCCCTGGGGCTCAGCCTGCTGCTGCCCCAGGCCCAGGCGGCCCGTATCAAGGATCTCGCCTCGGTGCAGGGCGTGCGTACCAACCAGTTGATCGGCTATGGCCTGGTGGTGGGCTTGCCGGGCACAGGTGAGAAGAACAACGCCTTCTCCGAGCAGACCTTTCGCACCATGCTCAACAACTTTGGTATCAAGGTGCCGGACTCCCTCAAGCCCAAGATCAAGGATGTGGCGCCGGTAGCCGTGCATGCGGAACTGCCGCCGTTCTCCAAGCCAGGGCAGACGGTGGATGTGACCGTTTCCGCCATTGGTGAGGCCAAGAGCCTGCGGGGCGGTACCCTGCTGCAAACCTTCCTCAAAGGGGTGGACGGCCGGGTGTATGCCCTGGCGCAAGGTTCGCTGGTGGTAGGGGGCCTGGGGGCCGAAGGGGCGGATGGCTCCAAGGTAGTGATCAATACCCCGACCGTGGGACGGATCGCCAATGGCGCCACCGTGGAACGTGAGGTGCCCAACGCCTTTGGTCAGGGTGACACCATCACCTTCAACCTCAACCGTGCTGATTTCACCACCGCCAAGCGGTTGACGGATGTGATTAACGGCTTGGTGGGGCCGGATACCGCCCGCGCTTTGGATGCCACCTCGGTGGAGGTGTATGCCCCGCGGGATCCGGCGCAGCGGGTTTCCTATCTGGCCACCCTGGAGAATCTGGAAGTGGATCCGGCGGATGAGGCGGCCAAGATCATCGTCAACTCCCGCACCGGCACCATCGTCATCGGTAACCAGGTGCGTCTGCGTCCGGCGGCCATTACCCACGGTGGCCTGACGGTGACCATCAGCGAACAGCAACAGGTCTCCCAACCCAACGCCTTGGCGGGCGGCAATACCGCCGTGACCAACAACTCCAACATCAATGTCCAGCAACAAGACAGCCGCATGTTCAAGCTGGATACCGGCAATACCCTGGATGACCTGGTGCGGGCCGTCAATCAGGTGGGGGTGGCGCCCGGGGATCTGATGGCGATTCTGGAGGCGCTGCAACAGGCGGGTGCCATTCAGGGTCAGCTGGTGATCATCTAAGGTAGCGGAGGCCGTATGGACAAGTTTACCCAGACCGGCGTCGTCGATGACATCCGTTCCCTGGATCGGTTGCGGCAGTTGAGTACCCAGGGCAAGGCCAGTCAGCAGCAGGCCCTGGAGGCCGCCGCCCGGCAATTTGAGTCCCTGTTCACCCAGATGTGGATGAAAGGCATGCGCCAGGCCAACTCTGTGCTGACCCAGGATAGCCCGCTGAACAGCCGCTACACCGAGTTTTACCAGGGCATGCTAGATCAGCAGATGTCCGCCACCGTCAGTCCGGCGGGTGGCAAGACGGGCCTGGCCGCCATGCTGGTGCGCCAGTTCTCCGGTAATCAGGCAGGCAGCAGCGATGCCGAGGTGCCCCGTCAGCTAAAGATGCCCGAAGGGCGTCTGCCGGTCTTGCGGCGCCTGGATACGACACAGTCCAAGGACAGTCAAAATGTTGGCACGGATAGTGCTGAGCAGAGTGCAGGCACCGAGGCGGTGGCGCGGCAAGCGAGCGAGGGACGCCGGGCCCGCTTTCGCCACCATGCCGGTGTCTCGGCCGCCGAGCGCTTCGTGCAGCGGCTGGAGGGGCAGGGGACGAGCCGGTCACGCAGCCAGCAATTTGATTCGCCACAAGAGTTTGTCCGGCAACTGTTGCCGGTGGCCCGGCAGGTGGCGGCCAAGCTTGGCCTGTCGCCGGAGGCCCTGGTGGCCCAGGCGGCGCTGGAAACCGGCTGGGGCAAGCATGTGATGCCGGGGGCCGATGGTGAGTCAAGCCGCAACCTGTTTGGCATCAAGGCGGGCAGCCGCTGGCAGGGGCAGCAGACCCAGATGAACAGCCTTGAATATGAAGACGGCAAACCGGTCATGCGGTTGTCGCAGTTTCGCAGCTACAACTCCTATGCTCAGAGCATGAAGGACTATGTGGAGCTGATCGGTCGGCATCCCCGCTATGAAAAGGCGCGGGCGGTCGCCCAGGATCCCGAGGCGTATTTTGAGGCGTTGCAAGATGCCGGTTATGCCACGGATCCGCATTACGCCCGCAAGTTGAAGCAGGTTCTGCGCAGTGAGGCCTTCGAGCAGGCGCGGCAAGAGATGGAAACCTAAAAAGGGGTAAGGTATGTCTACCGATCTGTTGGGAATTGGCACCTCAGGCCTGTTGGGCCAACAGCGGCTGCTTTGGACCGCCGGCAATAATATTTCCAACCTCAACACCGAGGGCTTCACCCGCCAGCAGACCACCCTCTACACCAACGCGGTGAACCTTGGGGTGGGTAGCAGTAATACCACCCGGGTACTCAATCAGTTTGCGCAGGGCGAACTGTGGCGTGATACCTCCACCCATGCCTACAACAGTAGCTATTACGCTGATGTTGCCTATACCGACAAGCTGCTGAGTGATTCGGCCAACAGCGCCGGCGTGGGGATCGATAACTTCTTCAAGGGGCTGCATTCGGCCAACGAGACCCCCAACGGTCAGTCTGGGCGTGAGGGGGTGCTGAGCAACATCGACAGCATGCTCAACCGTTACAGCGCCCTCAACAGCCAGCTGACGCAGCAGTACGATACCGCCAACGCCAAGATTGGTAATGCGGTCAACAAGATCAACACCCTGCTCAGCAACATCAACGACCTCAATACCCAACTGATCAAACGGCAGGGCAGCGGGGATGATGGCACCTCACTGCACCTGATGGATCAACGGGACGAGCAGGTACGCCAGCTCTCCGAGATGTTGGATATCCGCACCGTGCCGCAGGATGACGGCAGCCTGCTGGTGAACATGACCACGGGGCAATCCTTGGTAGCGCGCGGGCAGGCCGCCAGCATGTTGGTGGTCAATGGTGACCCGGACTCTCGAGAAACCGGCATTCAACTCTCCCTGAACAAGGCGACCACCAGTCTCAAGCAAGAGGTGCTGGGCGGTTCGCTGGGCGGCATGTTTGCCGCGCGGGATGAGCTGGCGCCCACCAAGCGCCAGCTTGGTCAGTTGGCGGTGGCCATGGCGGATGCCATGAATCAACAGAACCGCCTGGGGATGACGCTGAATAACCAGCTGGGCGGCGATATCTTCACCCTGCCCAGCAGTGAGGGGCTGCCCTATGCCGGCAATGCCGGTACCGGCGCCGTCTCGGTGGATTTCATGGCGGGTGAGGGGAGCAATGTCACCGGTATGGATTACCTGGTGACCTTCACCACGGCGAACGATTATGAGATTTACCGGTTGGATGATGATGGTAAGAAAACCGGCTCGCCCATCACAGGGACTACCACCTTTCCTGCCACCATCGATCTGGACGCCGAGGGGCTCAGCTTGAATTTGTCCGGCGCACCGGCCGCCGGCGATAAATTCCTGCTGCAACCGACCTTGAATGCGGCGGGAGGCTTGAGCCGCGAGCTGCGGGTGGCGGATGACTTGGCGCTGGCATCCCCCCTCAAGCTTACCGCCGACAGTAACAACTACGGCACGGGTAGCATCAAGCTGGATGGGGTGACTAACACCGACGGTAGCTCTGGCTTTAGCAGTGGGTCGCTGGACAGCGCGGCCCCCCACAGCGTGACCATCGACGATAGCGGCAACTATGTGGTGTATGACGGCACAGGGGGCGTGATTGGCACGGCCGCCGCCAGCACCGGGGGTAAGAACCTGATGGCCGCCATCTATGGCTCGCCGGCGGCGCAGACTTACCCAGGCTTCGAGTTTTCTATCGATGGCAGCGTAGCGCCCGGCGACAACTTTACCCTGGAGTTCAACACCGACGGTTTTTCTGACAACACCAACGGCCTGGCCATGGCGAACCTGCAGAATAAAGATTTGGTGCGCCGGGCCGATAGTACATCTGCCGACAATACCATCACCCTCAACGAGTCCTTTACGGCCCTGGTGACGGGGGTGGGCAGCAAGGTGAGTCAGGCCAAGACGGAGATGACGGCCTCGGAGGCCAAACTCACCCAGAGTCAGGACTGGTACAACAGTGTCAGCGGCGTCAATCTGGATGAAGAGGCGTCCAATCTCATCAAGTATCAGCAGGCTTACTCGGCGGCGGCACAGATCGTCAACGTGGCCAAGAGTACCTTCGACACCTTGCTCAATGCGGTGAGCTGATAGAGCAGGAGGAGAGAGTCCATGCGTATATCCACCAACATGCAGTTTGATCGCCATCTGCAGTCACTGATGAATACCTCGGGGCGATTGGACAAGGCGAACGAACGCCTGCTGAGTGGTGATAAATTCGCCACTGCCGGTGAGGATCCTTTTGGCATGAGCCAGAAGATGGGACTCACCACCAATATCGAGCTGTACCAGCAGTACACTACCAACGGCAATCTGCTGCAGAGCACTCTGAGCCATGAGGAGACGGTGCTCTCCTCTATCAACGATAATCTGCTCAGTACCACCACCTTGCTGCAGAAGATCCAAAACGGCGCCATGAGCGATGGGGATCTGCAGGATCTGGGTCATGAGTTGGAGATGCGGCAGGCCGAGTTGTACGACCTGATGAACAGCAAGGACCCCCAAGGGGAATACCTGTTTTCGGGTAACCAGACCCAGACCCAGCCGTTTGCCAAGGATGCCAACGGGCGTTACGTGTTCCAGGGAGATGCCGGCGTGCGCAGTGTGCAGGTGTCGCCCTCGGTGTCGATCCAGGCTAGTGACAGTGGACATACCATCTTTGAGACGGCCGCCACCCGGCGTACCGCCAGCCCGCTGACGGGTAACAACAATATCAGCATACTGGTGAGTGATCAGGGCGCCTACGATACCTATTACAAGAACAACTACGATACCAGCAGTACGGCCAGCAATAGCTTTATTTTCAATACCATTGCCGGCACGCCAGATACATACGAAATCACCGACAGCGGTGGCACTGTGCTCAAGTCTGGGGAATATGTCGCTGGTGAGGCGCTGGATTTTAATGGCCTGTCAATTACCGTTGATGTGGCGACCGGGGGCAGTCAGAGCTTTCAGATGGACTCACCAACCAATGACAACATCCTCAACAGCCTGAGCGATATCATAGCCGTGCTTAAGGATCCCTCCTCCTTGAGTGGGGATGAATTGCAGCAGGCGGTGGCGGATGTGCAAACCCACATGAGCCACACCCGTGATCAGGTGGGTACCGCCTTGTGGCAGACCGGCGCACGGATGAACACGCTTGATTCTGTGTTGGCCTCCAACGGCAGCCTGGAAGAGAGCAATACCGAAGCTCGAGCGGCAGTATCCGAGATCGACATGTATCAGGCCATCACGGACCTGTACAAGGAGCAGAATGCGTTGAGCGTGGCCCAGCAGACCTTCGGCAAGCTGCAGCAACAGAGCCTGTTTGATTATCTTCGCTAAGCGATTCATGAGCCCATCTACAACAAGGCCACCTGCGGGTGGCCTTGTTGTTTTTGCCATCTGGGGAAGCAAAAAAAGCTAAAGGAATCGGCAGTGGGACCGATAAACAAGGTGTAAGGCAGTTGCGATATCCCAAAGCCAAGAAAGTTGAAAAAAGTGCTAAAGGAAATCCCAGACTGACCGATAAATAAGTCAAGCAGGCAGACATAACACACTAATAAGCCTGGTTATTTTCAAAAATAAATGCTTAGGAGAAATTGATCATGGCTATGTATGTCAACACCAACGTTTCATCACTGAATGCTCAGCGCAACCTGACCAACAGCAGCAAGTCTCTGGATACCTCTTACACCCGTTTGGCCTCTGGTCTGCGGATCAACAGTGCCAAGGACGACGCCGCCGGTTTGCAAATTGCCAACCGTCTGACCTCCCAGATCAATGGTCTGGATCAGGGTAACCGCAACGCCAACGACGGTATCTCTGTGGCGCAAACCGCAGAGGGCGCCATGGATGAAGTGACCTCCATGCTGCAGCGGATGCGCACCCTGGCTCAACAATCTGCCAACGGCTCCAACAACGACGAAGATCGCGATGCGTTGCAACAGGAATATCAGCAACTGGCTACCGAGATCAACCGAATTGCCAGCGATACCACTTTTGGTGGGCAGAAGCTGCTGGATGGTAGCTATCGTGGCGAGTTTCAAGTTGGTGCCGATGCGGCTCAAACCATCTCTTTTAGCATGACGGGTTTCTCTTTGACCGTTAGTGGATTGGCTGCGGCTAATACAGGTATCTCTTACACTGTCAGTGCCGATTCAAATGGTGATTTCGTAGCGACATCCGCTGCGGCGGCGCTCGATTGGGCAGATATCGATGATATCTCCGGTTCTACTGGTAGTAATGCTCAGCTGGCCATGGCCAACCTGGATCTGATGCTCAAGCAGGTAGATACCAAGCGGGCAGAACTGGGGGCGGTGCAGAACCGGTTTGACTCCACCATCCGCAACCAGGCCAACGTGTCTGAGAACGTGAGTGCGGCTCGCTCTCGGATCCGGGATGCGGACTTCGCCACCGAGACGGCCAATATGACCAAGCAGAACATTCTGCAGCAGGCCGCCTCCACCATACTGTCTCAGGCCAACCAGCGTCCGCAGTCAGCCCTGCAACTGCTGCAAGGTTAAGGTTTTAAATAAAGAAACAGGGCGGTGGTTCAGGCCGCCCTGTAGAGGATGGATTAGAGGGGTGTTCGGATACGCGGTCTCTAATCTATCGGGAGAGAGTTGACTCTCTGGTTACACGCTGAAACATTCTGCCATGGCCTAATGCCAATGTAGAGTGAAATTCAGCCAATCTCCTGAGCACTTGCTCATTGGCCAGCCAAGCGCTGGCCTTTTTTGTGGGCGCCAACGTCTTGGCACTCCCCTACTGTATAAGCATTTACCATGCCAATGTGTTTTTGGCTGCCATCATAATCGCCGGCAATGTCCATGTCTTCTGCTCCCCGGTCATGGGCGGGGCATAAGACCCAGTGTAGCCTTCCGTCTCTTCATTGCCTTGTGACGGCAACCCGGCAAGCTGTTGCCGCTTTTTTTTCCCTGAGGCAAAAAAATTCCTAAAGCTTTCCATACGCAGGCCGCTAACCAAGATGAAGCAAATTGAGGGGTGTTCGGAAATCCAACTATTTGCGGTACTGCGGGTCTCGCGTCCGGTTCAACGTGACGACCCGCGCTCGGGCCAACAGGGTCGGTTCAACCCAGTTGGCCTGAACGGTGGGACTCATCGGACTTATGTGCGAATGAGGCTCGCAGTTAACTTCTCATCGGGAGAAATATTATGGCTTTGTACATCAACACCAATACGTCATCTTTGAACGCTCAGCGTAACTTGATGAATACCAGCAAGTCGCTGGATACTTCCTACACCCGTTTGGCCTCAGGTCTGCGCATCAACAGCGCCAAGGACGATGCGGCTGGCCTGCAGATCTCCAACCGTTTGACCTCTCAGATCAACGGCCTGGATCAGGGCAACCGTAACGCCAACGATGGTATCTCTGTGGCCCAAACCGCAGAAGGTGCCATGGATGAAGTGACCTCCATGCTGCAACGCATGCGTACCCTGGCTCAACAATCCGCCAACGGCTCGAACAACGAAGATGACCGTGATGCACTGCAGCAGGAATATGCGCAGCTGGCGACAGAGATTAACCGAATCTCCAGTGACACCACTTTTGGTGGACAGAAGATACTGGATGGTAACTATCGTGGTGAATTCCAGGTAGGTGCCGACGCTGCCCAGACCATTTCTTTCAGCATGACTGGTTTTTCCATGACGGTAAGTGGGATCGCTGGTGCCAGCACTGGTTTGTCATACACTGTCAGTGCCGATTCCAATGGCGATTTCGTGGCTACCTCTGCAGCAGCGGCATTGGATTGGGCGGATATTGATGATATATCCGGCTCCACCGCCAGTAATGCACAACTGGCCATGGCTAACTTGGATCTGATGATTCAACAGGTTGACTCCAAGCGGGCCGAGCTGGGTGCGGTGCAGAACCGTTTCGACTCCACCATTCGCAACCAGGCCAATATCTCTGAAAACGTCAGCGCTGCGCGCTCTCGTATCCGGGATGCCGATTTTGCTACCGAAACCGCCAACATGACCAAGCAGAACATTCTGCAGCAGGCTGCCTCCACCATACTGGCGCAGGCAAACCAACGTCCGCAGTCCGCCTTGTCTCTGCTGGGTTAATTTGGGCTCGACCATCAAGTGAGATGAGGGGGAGATTATGGCAAACGAATCCATTCCATTAACGCCTGCCAGCGTCTCTTCCCTATCTGTAACAGACCCGAGCGGCCGCAAGGCCGCTCAGGTGCTTACAGATCAGTCGGAAAGTGTCAAAAGTTTGGCAGGCTCGTCTGCGACCCAGACCAACACAGAGCCCAAGGAAGACGCCAAGTCGCCTGCGGATGTGCTGGATGACATCATTAAACAGGCCCAAAAATTGCAAGAAATGAGTCATCTTAAAGGGTGGGCGGTGAATTTCCGGATTGATAATGATCTGGATAAGACCATCATTACCGTGGTGGACTCAGAAACCCAGCAGATGATACGGCAAATTCCCAGTGAGGAGCTGCTGAACATCAGTCGGCGGGTACAATCTATGCAAAATGGTGAGTCAGGCAGCCAGGGCATGTCTGGATTGCTGTTAGATAGTCAGATTTAAACAGGGGCCTTAGTGCCACTGGGGAGGAAAGAGCTATGGCCACAATCACATCTGCCGGTGCCGGTTCTGGTATCGATCTGGAAAGCATCATCTCAGCCAGTGTGGAGGCCAAGCGTTCCCAGCTGCAGACTCCGGTTACCACCAAGAAGACCAATACCCAGATCAACCTGTCAGGGTTAGGCAAGCTCAAATCCGCGATTTCATCTTACGTATCCACCTTAAAGGACATGACCAAGACTGGGGCGTTTAACAAACGCACCGTGGAGATAAAGCAAGATGAGGATAACCCTGTCTACAGCGTTGAGACCAAGACGGGGGCCTCCAATGGTCAGTATGACATCACAGTCAATCAACTGGCGGCTACCAGCAAATTTACCGGCACCTTCACTAGCTCTACCTCCGCTCTGGTGACTGCGGATGCTACCCTGTCCTTTGGTGCCGGTGATAAGTCCTTTACTGTCAATGTCAAAGCGGGGGACACCCTGGAGAGCATTCGCAAGCGGATCAATAACAACGGCGACAACTTTGGTGTGACGGCCAATATCATCAACACCGCCAGTGGTGAGGCCAAATTGGTATTGGACTCCGGTGTGACTGGGGCAGGCAATGACATGACCATTACGGGTACTGGCGAACTATCTAGCTTTTCCTCCAACTTTACGCAGACCCAAACAGCGCAGGATGCCAGCATCACTGTGGATGGCAACACCCTCACCAGCGATACCAATGAGTTTGATGACTCCATCGTCGGTCTGAGCCTGACGGCGCTTCGTGTCTCCGATACAGACCCTTCTGACGTCACAGGTGCAACTCTCAAATCCAATCAGCTGTCGATTACCACTGACCGCACAGGTATCCAGGATTTGGTGAAAGGCTTTATCAATGGCTATAACACTCTGGTCAGCACGGCGAATGGTTTAGGAAAGCGCAACTCCGTAGTGGCAGGGGAAAGCCAGGATGATGGTGGCGCCTTGGCCGGCGACTCTGTGACCCGTAGTATTGTCAACGTAATGACGGGTATTGTTAGTAGTAAATCAGATCAATCTTCTGTCTATAGCTATATTTTCCAATTGGGTATTGAGATGGACAAGGATGGTGTTCTTTCCTTGGATGAGGATAAATTCAATGAGGCGCTGGATAATAACTTTGAACAAGTCGTGGCTCTGTTTGGTGGTGATGACGGAGTAGCCGGCCAACTTTCCAGTGCATTGGAGGTATATTCTCGTACCGGCGGATTGTTGGCCCAACGTCAAGATAGCCTTAATTCTGATTTGCGTGAATTGTCTTTCAAACAAGCCACTATTACAGAACAAATGACAAAGTATGAGGCTAATCTTCGTGCACAATATGGTAGCCTTGACAGTCTTTTGGTGCAGATGAGCCAGTCTCTTTCCTATTTGAATCTCATCGCAAACTCCACTAGCAGTAGCTAAAATCGCATTGTTTTTATTCTTGGGGCGCCAACATGTACCGTAAAAACCTTAAGGCCTATACCGCCAATAGCTTGCAATCTGAGATGTCGGTTGCGGATCCTTACCGCATCATTCAGTTGATGATGCAGGGGGTGATGGAGCGTTTAGCTCAGGCCAAGGGGGCGATAGAACGGCGGGATTTTGAGGCCAAATCGGTTGCTATCTCCAAGGCCATCGGCTTGTTGGATGGCTTGCAAGGCGCATTGGATCTTTCCTACGGCAAAATCCCTCAAGACTTGTTTTCTCTCTATGACTACATGAAGCAACGGTTGATGGATGCCAGTCGGGAGATGAGTCAGGAGCCAGTGGACGAAGTAGCGAAACTATTTATCACCATCAAGTCTGCCTGGGATGCGATACCTCCTAGCGAGCGGGAGCTGGCCTTATCTCAGAAGCAGGCGCAAGAAGGTGATCTATGACCGACAGTCCCCGCCAGGGACAAGATAGAGATTGGTCGTCGCTGATAGCGCGCCTCGACGAACTCAGCCGTCAGATACAGACGGCGATCAAACAAGAAAAATTTGATAAGGCTAAGCAGCTTGGCGACGAGCGCTTAGCCTTGTTGTCTGTGCTAGTAACACAGCAAGACCCAGAAAACCCTTTCCCCGATGCCTTGGTCACTCTTGCACGCCAACTGCTTAGCGTTGAGGCGCCACTACAATCTACGTTACTGGATGAAAAGGAACGGATTGGCAGTAATATTGCCAAGATGGTCACGGGGGCGAGGGCGAATGCCATGTATAAGAAAAATAGACAATGAGATACTCAGGAGCGACAAAAATGGACATCAACAAGCTGATCCTGAAGACTGAAAAGCAGGCGGATAAACTTCGGTTGCAATCAGCACAGGAAAAGGCCATGGCTGAAGTCTTGCCAATACGCTTTGCGCAAAATATCGTTGCATTTGAGCGGTTTATACCTGATATAGCCAATACCTTTCGTCAGTACAGCCCTAATAGGGCATTTCGTTTTTTTTGTAATGAGAATGGCATACCAAATCTAATTTGGCTAGATGATAACATTGCCCTTTATGGCGATGACCCCCATTTGCAGGCACAAGAACAGATTGAAGAAGTGATCACTAGTTCGTCGGTTAGGCGGTTTAATTTTGGCGTTGAAAAAGATCTCTTTAATCAAATACATGTTCAGTACCTAAATAAGATGGTGGGGCACTTGAATGCGGCAAAATCTATTCATTCTCCTATGAATAACCTACCCGACAGCATCCCTATGGCAATGATGTTTGGAGTTGGGCTTGGTTATCAGCTTGGCTATCTCTATGAACGTTGCAAGATTAAAAATCTCTTCATTTTTGAGCCCGACATTGATCTATTCTATGCTTCTTTGTTTACCTTTGATTGGGCTCCATTGTTGAGTTATCTTGATGAAGAGAAACTAGGTATTCATATATTCATAGGGCAGGATGAAGAAAATATAATGGCGGACTTGCTGATTGCTCTTAATAAAAGAGGGGCATTTTGGTCTGCAAATATGTTTGGTTTTTGGCATTACCCTAGCAAACAAGTATTCAGTCTGGTGGAGCGGGTCGCTCGAGAGTTTTACATGTTGAGCACCGGCTGGGGTTTTTTTGATGATAATTTATTTGCATTAGCGCACAGCGCAGAAAATATTGCTTTGAAGACTCCATTTTTACTGAAAGGTAAAAAGGTGTCAAATAGCGATAGTCAGGTGCCAGTGTTTGTTGTTGGAAATGGGCCTTCCTTGGATGTGGCTATTCCTTTTATAAAGAAGTATCAGGATCGCGCAATAATTGTTTCCTGCGGAAGTAGCATCTCTGCTTTGCATAAACAGGATATAAAGCCAGATATTTATGTTGCTATTGAACGAACTAAGGCCGTCCCAGATTTTATTGGTTTGCTCGGTGACAAGGAATATTTAAGGGATATATTGTTTTTGTCTTCTGATGTAATTCACCCGGACTGTCACCAGTATTTTGATAGAATGGCTGTTGGATTTAAGCCAAATGAGCCAATGTACTCCATTTTCGCAAAAAACTTCATGGAAGCTAGCAGGTTTGAAGTGCTTAACTTTATTAACCCGTTGGTTGGCAACATTGGGATTGGCATGCCGGTGACCCTGGGGTTTAAAAATATATATCTTTTCGGCTTGGATAATGGATATAAGGACAAGGAACATCATCATTCTAAGCATAGTGCGTACTACGATGCTGATGGTAAGCCCATTGATGCCTTGACTAAGATTGTTTCTGCTGCCACAGGCTTTACTGCTCCTGGTAATTTTGGTGGTACTGTGATCACGAACAGGCTGTTTGCGGCATCTGCTCGAGTCATGGAGTCACTGCTTAAACATAATGATGATGTTAACTGCCATAACTGCAGTGATGGTGCCCTTGTGGTTGGCGCCAAACCGCTGTTGCTCTCTGAACTGCAGTTATCTGATCGAGGGATAGACAAAAAAGCGATAGTTGATTCTATATATTGCAATATGTTTTCACCGCTACCGGTCGAACCATCTTGTTTGCCTGAATTGTTGGATGTGGACGGATTTGTTAATTTCGTAAATAGATTAATCTCGGAATGGCAGCAGCCATATACTAGTCGAGATGACATCTGTGAAAGAATGCAGAGGCAGTTCGGATATCTCGTGTATCTTGCTGGTACTCGCTCTCAACATATTTATCGAGTCTTGATAGGCACCGTCAACTATCTCTTTGCTCTTTTATCCACTGCATTGTACCTTTTTGATGATGAGACTGTTACTGCCAAGATGATGAATGAGCTTATTGCAATCATGATAGAGTATTTGGAAGAAACCAAGGTGAAATATCCGCAGGCTTTGGTGACCAAAGACACAATTGACTGTGAAATAGTGAAGCTCTATCGCAATAACTCAACATCTAATTAGTTTCTTGATAAAGGGGCACGTTGTGAAGAATGCATTAGTTACCGGTGCTGATGGTTTCATAGGTTCTCACTTGGTTGAGCTATTGGTTCAAGAGGGCTTTGAGGTGACAGCGCTTGTACAATATAACTCCTTCAATGATTGGGGGTGGTTGGAGCAGGTCTCTTGTCTCGATAATATCACGGTAGTAAGTGGTGATATTCGAGACCCTCATTTTTGTCAAAAATTGACTAAGGGAGTGGATGTCATCTTTCATTTGGCCGCTTTGATTGCCATTCCCTATTCCTATGCCGCGCCTGATAGCTATGTGGATGTGAATGTCAAAGGCACGCTGAATATCTGTCAAGCTGCCCGCGACAATGGGGTGAGCCTAGTAGTGCACACCTCTACCTCTGAAGTATATGGTACAGCACTGTATGTGCCTATCGACGAGCGGCATCCATTGCAACCGCAATCACCCTACAGTGCCAGCAAAATAGCGGCTGATGCCATGGCCATGAGCTTTCATAACGCCTTTGAATTGCCGCTCGTCATCGCCAGACCATTTAATACTTACGGACCACGACAAAGTGCTCGAGCCGTCATTCCCACTATTATCACTCAGATCGCCGCTGGCAAATCAACCATAAAGCTGGGCGATGTCACTCCTACGCGGGACTTTAATTATGTTGCGGATACCTGCCGTGGCTTCCTTGCGCTAGCCCGGTGTCCTGCAGCCATAGGGCAGACGGTTAACATCGGCTCCAATTATGAGATCTCCATTGGTGATACGGTTAATCTGATCCGCGAGCTCATGGGGTCAAATGTAGAGTTTTTGCTGGATGAGACGAGGGTCAGACCTCAAGGCTCAGAAGTTTTCCGTCTATGGTGTGACAATCGCCGGTTGATTGAGCTGACAGGCTATCGCCCTGAGACAGATATACGAACTGGCTTAAAAAAGACCATTGATTGGTTTACTCAGCCAGTGCACCTTTCTCGTTATAAGACCGATATTTACAATGTCTAAACTGCGTCCTGCCTTGATGGAATTGGTTGACTTTGTGCACCGCTTATATGGTGAGCAAGGTGCGGTTCCACTGCATTCTCCGGTTTTTTGGGGAAATGAAAAACAATACTTGTGCGACTGTATCGATACCACCTTTGTTTCCTCAGTCGGTGCCTATGTGGATCGATTTGAAGCCATGATATGTGAGTTAACCGGTGCGGGGTACGCCATTGCCACTGTTAACGGTACGGCGGCATTGCATGTTGCATTGCGCCTAGCGGGGGTGCAGCCGGATGACTTGGTGGTGACTCAACCTCTGACCTTTGTGGCTACCTGTAATGCCATCAGTTATCTGGGGGCTTCCCCGGCGTTTGTTGATGTCGACTCACAGACCTTGGGGATGAGTGCTGTGGCGCTGGAGGCGTGGCTGCTGGAGCATGCTGAACGTCGTGTGCAAGGCACCTTTCATAAATCCCTCAATCGGCGGATTGCCGCTGTGGTGCCCATGCACAGCTTTGGCTTGATGTGTGATATCGAGGCATTGCTGAGAGTCTGTGATAGCTGGCAATTGCAGTTGGTCGAGGATGCGGCAGAAGCCTTGGGCAGCCGTTCGCAAGGCCGTCATGCCGGCACCTTTGGCCAATTGGGTGCATTTAGCTTTAATGGCAATAAGATCATTACCTGCGGCGGTGGGGGGTGCATTGTTACTGATGATGAGGTGTTGGCCCGGCGGGCAAAACACCTGACAACCACAGGAAAGCTGCCCCATGCCTGGCACTTTTATCATGATGAAGTGGCTTTCAATTATCGTATGCCCAACATCAATGCCGCATTAGGTTGTGCTCAGTTAGAACAGCTAACAAGCCTGCTGGCAGACAAGCAAGCTACCGCCTCGGCGTATCAATCATTTGGTATGGCGCATGGTCTGAACTTTGTGCCGGCGCGTCCAGGCACAGAATCCAATTACTGGTTGAATACGCTGCTGCTGGATTCACTCAGCGAACGGGATGCTTTTCTGCATTATGCC
Organism: Pseudaeromonas paramecii; assembly: GCF_039540575.1. Lineage (NCBI taxonomy): Bacteria > Pseudomonadati > Pseudomonadota > Gammaproteobacteria > Aeromonadales > Aeromonadaceae > Pseudaeromonas > Pseudaeromonas paramecii. The sequence continues at coordinate 156,543 of NZ_BAABFC010000009.1, read as the reverse complement.
AATCAACAGGGGGTGCAGGCGCGTCCGGCTTGGCGGCTGATGAATGAGTTACCTGCCTTTATTACAGCGCCCAGTGGCCCATTGCCAGTGGCAAATGATTTGGCTCAGCGTCTGGTGAATCTGCCCAGCGGTGTACGAGGACTCGATTGATGTGGACTATAGCGGTGGTGACCGGTGGCCGGGCTGACTATGGTCTGCTGCGTCCCTTGCTCTGTGCCATTGAGGCGGATGATAGCCTGGCGCTGATGCTGATTGTCACCGGCTATCACCTGAGTGCCCAGCACGGTGAGACATGGCGGCAGATCGAAGCCGACGGTTTTGCCATCGCCGCCAAGGTTACCTCACAGCAACCGGGGGACAGCCACCTGGCGATGGCCCGCTCGTTGGGGCAGGGGGTGTTAGGGATGAGTGAGGCGCTCCATGATCTTGCGCCTGATGCGGTGGTGGTGCTGGGAGACCGCTATGAGATCCTGGCGGCGGCTGAGGCGGCGCTGCTGCTTAACATTCCGTTGATCCACATTCACGGCGGCGAGTTGACCCTGGGGGCGATTGACGATGCCATCCGCCACGCCATCAGCAAGATGGCCAGCCTGCACTTTGTCTCGACCGAGGAACATCGCCGGCGCCTCTTGCAGATGGGCGAGGATGAGCGGCGCGTATTCAATACCGGCGCCCTGGCTGTCGATAATGTGGCTCAGGTTAAGCTGCTTTGTGTCGAGGAATTTAACGCGCGTTTTGGCACCCGTCTTAAACCGGGTTTTTTGCTTGTGACCCTGCATCCAGAAACGCGGGGCTGTGCCTCTGCCGAGTGGTTGGCCACCTGCATGTGCCGGCTGCTAGAGCCGCATTTGGCGCGGGGGATTGTCATCACAGGTAGCAATGCCGATGCGGGGGGGGCCTGCATTGATGCGATACTGCGTGACTTTGCGGCTCGCCATGATGGCGTATGGCATTTTGCTGCTCTGGGCCTTCAGGGCTATCTGTCGGCGGTGGCCGCCGCGTCCGTGGTGGTGGGCAACTCCTCCAGCGGCCTGATTGAGGTGCCTATCCTGGGTACGCCAACCTTGGATATTGGCACGCGCCAGAGCGGCCGTTATGCCCCTGCCTCGGTGATCCAGGTGGCGGCCGAGCCGGATGCCATGGCGGCGGCCTTGTCTGGGCTGCTGCAATGCCCTCGCGCAGACACTGGACGGGGCCAGCATGAATATGGGGCGCCTGGGGTGGCCGGGCGCATGCTGGAATACCTCAAAGCAGCCTTGAGCGAGGGCCTGCAAAAACTGCCGTTTGTCGATAGGGAGTAATCAATGAACACCCGTTCTGATGCCGTGTTTATCATCGCCGAGGCCGGGGTTAACCACAACGGTGACCTGGTGTTGGCCAAGCAGCTTATCCAGGCGGCGGCGGCGGCCGGCGCAGATGCGGTTAAGTTTCAGAGTTTTGTGGTGGACGAGCTGGTCACCCCCGAGGTTGGGATGGCTGATTATCAGCGCCGTAACCTGGATAGCGAGCAAAGCCAGTATGAGATGCTGAGCCGTCTGGCACTGAGTTTCGAGGCGCAGCGGGCGCTGGCCCTCTATGCCGCCGAGCAGGGGATAATGTGGCTATCTTCACCCTTTGATCTCACGAGTCTCGCCTTCTTGGTGGATGAGATGCATCTGTCGCTGCTCAAGATCCCCTCCGGTGAGCTGACCAATGGCCCTCTGCTGCTGGCGGCTGCCCGCTCATCCCTGCCGCTTATCGTCTCTACCGGCATGGCGACCTTGGAGGATATCCAGCATGCCTTGGCGATCTTGGCGTTTGGTGCTCTGGATAAGACCAGTGCGCCAACGCCCGAGGCGCTGGGCGACCTCTTTAATAACCCTGCCGCCCTGGCCGCCCTGCGCCAAAGAGTCACACTGCTGCATTGCACCAGTGAGTACCCGGCGCCGGCCGACAGCATCAACCTGCGGGCTATGCAGACCTTGCGCGAACACTTCAAGCTGCCGGTGGGCTTTTCTGATCACAGCCAGGGGATCCACATACCGGTGGCTGCCGCTGCACTGGGGGCTTGCGTCATCGAAAAGCACTTCACCCTAGATCGTCAGCTACCAGGTCCGGATCACCTTGCCTCGCTGGAGCCGGACGAGCTGGGCCAGATGGTGCGACAAATTCGCGAGATTGAGCTGGCCGTGGGGGATGGCCGCAAGCAGCCGACGGCCGCCGAGCTCAATACCGCCGCCTGCGCGCGTCGCCGGCTGGTTGCCCTGAGACCGATTGCCGAGGGGGAGTGCTTCAACGAAAGTAACCTGGGGGTGCGCCGTCACCACGCCGGGCGTTCCGGCCTCGATTATTGGCAACTGCTGGGCCGGCCCGCCGGGCGGGATTACCAGGCCGGTGAGGGGATAGCATGAAGCCGGTGCTGTTGCTCGGTGGCGGCGGGCATGCCGCCGTAGTCCTGGATGTGCTAACACTCTGTGATGTGCCGATGGCCGGTTATCTGGCGCCGTCACCAGGTCGGCTGGACCTGCCATATCTTGGCGATGATAGCCTCTTGTCGACCCTTTCTCCGTCAGACTATCGCGTGGCCTTGGGGGTTGGCAGCACAGGGGTGATGCCGCTACGGCGCCAGTTGTTTGAGCGGGCAAAGCGGTGGGGGTTTGAGTGTGTCACCCTGATCCATCCGCGGGCGATCGTGGCGCGCTCGGCCGTGCTGGCCGAGGGCGTGCAAGTGATGGCGGGGGCTGTGATCCAGCCGGGTTGCCACCTCCACGAGAATGTCCTCGTCAACACGGCCGCCAGCGTGGATCACCACTGCGAGCTGGCCGCCCACTGTCATATTGCCCCGGGAGCCCGGCTCAGTGGCGGCGTCCGCCTTGGCGCGCTTTGCCATGTGGGAACCGGGGCTTCTCTGCTCCAGGGGATCACCCTTGGGGATCACTGCTTGGTGGCGGCCGGTGCCGTAGTGCTCGGCAACTGGCCGGCCGGCAGCCGTGTTAAAGGCATACCTGCCACGCAGTTTTAGCTCCCGGTTGGCACTATAATTGCCTAATCTTGTGAAAAATCCGGGGGATAGCTGATATGAAACGTTGGCAAAACGCACTGATCCCGCCTGACACCACCATAGAGCAGGCGATACTGGTGATCGACAAGAGTGGCTTGAAGGTAGCGCTGGTCGTCGATGGCGAACGCAAGCTGCTGGGCACAGTGACCGATGGCGATGTCCGGCGGGGACTGTTGCGCCATCTGCCGCTCTCCGTTCGGGTGACCGAGATCATGCAGGCTTCGCCCATCACCTGCCAAGACGGTCAGCCCAGAGAGGAGGTGCTGCGCCAGATGCGCCTGCGGGGTGTGGAGCAGATCCCTGTGCTGGATGCCCATGGCCGCATCACAGGGCTGCAGACCCTGCAGGAGCTTAACCAGCCGCTGCGGCTGGACAACAGCGTGGTGCTGATGGCCGGCGGTCTGGGCTCCCGGCTGCGGCCCTTGACCTCCGATTGTCCCAAACCGATGCTCAAGATCGGCGCCAAGCCATTGCTCGAAACCATCATAGAGAGCTTTGCCGAGCATGGCTTCCATAACTTTTATCTCTCCGTCAATTATCTGGCGGAGATGGTGAAGGACTACTTCGAGGACGGCAGCGAATGGGGTGTAAACATTTGCTACCTGGAGGAGGAAAAGCCGCTGGGCACGGCTGGCGCCTTGGGGTTGATAGACAAAGCGCAGCTGACTCTCCCGGCCATAGTGATGAATGGTGACATTCTCACCCGGGTCAATTTTGCGGCCCTGCTGAAGTTTCATCAGGAGCATCAGGCGGCGGCCACCATGTGTGCCCGGGAGTGGCAGTATCAGGTGCCCTACGGTGTGGTGAATGCCGAGGGCCATAAGATAGTGGGGATCACCGAAAAGCCGGTGGAGCATTATTTTGTCAATGCCGGTATCTATGTGCTGGATAGGCCTGCCTTTGATCTCATCACCCCCGGTGAATACCTGGACATGCCAACCCTGTTCAACCTCTTGATCGAACAGCGGCAGGAGACCTGCCTGTTCCCGATCCGGGAGTACTGGCTGGATATCGGCCAGCACCATGACTTTGAACAGGCTAACAAGGATATCTACGAGGCAGGTTTTTGATGAAAGTGCTGGTGGTCGGCTTTGGCAGCATAGCGCAAAAGCACCTGCTTAACCTGCAACAATGCTATCCCCAGGCCGAGCTGGCGGTCTGGTGCCGCGCCGGGCGTCCCCGTCCGGCATGGGCGCTGGCCGGGCTGTTTCACTCGGCGCAGCAGGCCCTCGCCTGGCAGCCGGATTATGCGATCATCGCCTCTCCGGCCTCTCACCACGCCGAGCACGTGGCTGCCTTGGCCCCCCTGGGCATCCCTCTGTTGGTTGAGAAGCCGCTGGCAATGGATCTGAGGCAGGGCGAGCGCCTGTTGAGCGTGGCCCCGCCGCACTGCTGGCTGGGTTATCAGTTGAGGTTTAGCGAAGGCTACGGTTGTGTGCGGCAATGGTTGCCCACCCTGGGGCGCCTTTATTTTGCCCGCCTAGAGGTGGGACAGTATCTGCCACAGTGGCGACCGAACACCCCGGTGGCGGAGATGGTCTCGGCCCGTGCCGAGCTTGGCGGCGGTGTTCTGCTGGAATTGAGCCACGAGCTGGATTACCTGGTCGCCCTGATGGGCTTGCCTCAGAGCGTCTATGCCCGACGTGGCGCCGCCAGTCACCTGGGCCTGGCCGTTGAGGAGTGCGTCGAGTTGACCCTGGGCTACGATGGCGGCGCCCTGGTTCAGGTTCATCTGGATATGCTGCAATACAAGCCCTGCCGCCGAGCCAAGTGGGTGGGCGAGGGGGGGCAGCTGGAGTGGGATCTGCTGACCAACAGCGTCAGTGTCTATGATCGGCAAGGGGAGATCTGCCGCCACCAGCAGAGCGCCCCGGCTGGCGTCGAGATGGCACAACGTCAGTTGCAGGCCTTTATCGAAGGCACCGGCGAGGGGACGCCGGCCAGGGAGGGGCTGGCCGCCTTGCGGATCATAGCGGCTGCCCAGCAGGCGATGGCAAATGGTCGGGAGCAGTCTATTGATGACCAGTAAGACGATTGCTTTTATCTTTGCCCGCGGGGGCTCGAAGGGAATACCCGGCAAGAACATAGCCCTGCTGGGCGGCCTGCCACTTATCGCCCACAGCATAAGGCAGGCCAGGGCCTGCCAGGCGATCGCCCAGGTGGTGGTCTCAACAGACGATGAGGCCATCGCTGAGGTGGCCCGCCAGCAGGGGGCCCAAGTGCCATTTCTGCGGCCAGCCGAGCTGGCTTCGGATAAGGCATCAGAGTGGTTGGCCTGGCAGCACGCTGTGAGTCATTGCCTGCGTGATCCGTCCATCGGTCCCTTTTCCGTCTTCATCAGCCTGCCGGCGACGGCACCCCTGCGCCAGGTGCAGGACATCGACGCCTGCCTGAAACGCTATGGCCAAGGGGACGTTGATATGGTGCTCACCGGTACGCCGGCGCAGCGCAGCCCCTTTTTCAACATGGTGCAGCAAAGGCCCGACGGCCAGGTTGAGCTAGTCATGCCTGGCCAGTACCATCGCCGCCAGGATGCGCCACCCCTGTATGATCTGACCACGGTGGCCTATGTCAGCTCGCCGGAGTTTATCATGGCCCATCAGGGGATCTGGCAAGGCCGGGTGGCGCTGGTCAGTGTTCCTCGGGAGCGCGCCATCGACATCGATGAACCCCTGGATCTCTATCTGGCCGAGTGCCTCTATCAGCGAGAAAACCACGCATGAATAACATCGTCGACCAAGCCGGCAGCTTTCTGAGCCGCCAGGCGGATCTGAGTGATCGGGTTGCCCTGGTAACGGGAGCCGCCGGGCATCTGGGCCGGTTGTGCTGCCAGGTGCTCCAAGAGCAGGGCGCCAGGGTCTATGGCCTGGATCGCCCCGAGAGCCTGGCCAGGCTGGCGGAGGGGGTGATTCCCCTGGGGCTGGAGTTGTCGGCCCCCGACATGCTGGCGCAGCTGGATCGGCTGTTCCCGCCGGGCGAGCGGCTGGATATCCTCATCAATAACGCCGCCTTTGTCGGTACAGACGCCCATGCGGGCTGGGCCGTGCCGTTTGATCAGCAATCGCTGGAGACCTGGCGTAATTGCCTGGAGGTCAACCTGACCGCCCCCTTTGCGCTGATCCAGCACTTGGCGCCCCGACTGGCGGCACAGGGCAAGGGGGTGGTGATCAATGTGGGGTCGATTTACGGCGAGGTGGGGCCGGACTGGTCGCTCTATCAGGGGACCCAGATGGCCAATCCTGCGGCTTATGGCGCCAGTAAGGGGGGCCTGCATCAGCTCACTCGCTGGCTGGCCACCACACTGGCGCCGCAGATCCGCGTCAACACCCTGATCCCTGGCGGTATCTTCCGCCAGCAACCGGCCAGCTTCGTCGAGGCCTACCAGCGGCGCACCCCCCTTGGGCGCATGGCGACTGAGCAGGACATGTTGGGGGCCTTGCTCTATTTGGCCTCGGATCTCTCCGCCTATGTCACCGGTCAATCCCTGTCGGTGGACGGCGGCTGGCAGGCCTGGTGAGCAGAATCCTTACGTTATCCACCTAGCAAGCAGGCGATAGCACCTTGGTGCTGACTGAATGTAGCGCCGAGCTCAATGTGTCGTCGGCGACTGCGAGGACAGCTGTTGCTTGGGCTTGGATTTAGGATTATTGGTGTCGGCATTTTGTTGACTCACCGTCGTTTTTTTGGCGCTAGTGCTGGGCAGTACGGTTTTCCTTGGTATAGTAAGGCCGGTTAACGCCATATGGGCGTCGAAAAGAAGGAATAGGGGATGGAAGTAAAGGGCAACCTGCTGCTTATCGACAACGACGACAGCCGCCGCCAGCAACTGGAGACGGTGCTTTCCTTCATGGGGGTGCCCTGGCAGAGCGGGGCGGAGGAGGATTGCCTGGCCTACCTGGCCAGTGCCGACGATCTGATGGCGGTGGTGGTGGGTAGCCTGACAACGACTGACCTGGATAGCCTGCTGGCGACCTATCCGCAATTGCCCTTTCTGTCAGCGGCGCCGCGGGATTTGGGCCCGCGCAACCTGATTGCCTGCCTGCAGCAGCCGGTGCAGTACGAGAGCCTGACCCAGCAACTGCACTATTGTCAGTCTTATCTCTCCTTGCACCCGGCGCTTAAGGGCACCGAGCACAGCCAGACCCTGCTCAGGCTGCTGGTGGGCAAGGGTTCGGCCATCCAGAGTGTGCGGCGCTTGATTGGCCAGGTGGCGGATAAGGATGCCAACGTACTGATCCTGGGGGAGTCCGGGACCGGCAAAGAGGTGGTGGCCCGCGCCATTCATGAGTTGTCACCCCGGGCCGCGGGCCCCTTCGTGCCGGTCAACTGTGGTGCCATTCCCGGCGAACTGCTGGAGAGCGAGTTGTTTGGTCACGAGAAGGGGGCCTTCACCGGCGCCATCTCGTCACGCCGTGGTCGTTTCGAGCTGGCCCAGGGCGGTACCCTGTTTCTGGATGAGATAGGTGACATGCCCATGCCCATGCAGGTGAAGCTGCTGCGGGTGCTGCAGGAGCGGGTGTTCGAGCGGGTGGGGGGCGGCAAGCCGATTGTCGCCGACGTGCGCATCATAGCGGCCACCCACCGGGATCTGGAGCAGATGATCCAGCAGCAGAGTTTCCGCGAGGATCTCTATTACCGCCTCAACGTCTTCCCCATCGAAACGCCGCCCTTGCGGGAGCGGGCCGACGATATCCCCTTGTTGCTGCAGGAGCTGCTCAACCGTCACAGCGCCGAGCATCACGCCTGGATCCGCTTCACCCAGCGGGCCATCGAATCCCTGATGCAGCATCACTGGTCAGGTAACGTGCGTGAGCTCTCCAACCTGGTGGAGCGCCTGCTCATCCTCTACCCCAACCGCATCGTGGATCTGCACGAGTTGCCGGCCAAGTACCGCTACGGCGATACCGGCGATAGCCTGGCGGCCCCGGCCGGGGAGTGGGAGGAGCGGGATGCCCTGGCGCAGATCTTCATGGACGAGCCAGAGCCGGTAGAGCAAGCCGTCGCCGCCGATCCCTTTGCCCAGGTGTTGCCGGAGGATGGGCTCAACCTCAAGGAGATGCTGGCGGAGCTGGAGATGGAGATGATCCGCCAAGCCTTGGACGCCCAGGAGGGGGTGGTGGCGCGGGCTGCCGACATGCTCGGCATGCGCAGAACCACTCTGGTGGAGAAGATGAAAAAGTACGGCATGAGCAAGGAGCTCTAAGCCAATCTTTTGACTAGCACAGCTAACCTTTTGTAAATCAATACAAATATATCTTGGCATACTTTTTGATTCACTCCTGGCAAGTGTCAAATACCGGAGTGGATCATGTCTGCCTCATCGCCTCTCATCGAACTGGATATCGCCGCCCGTGGCCGGCGGGATGCCGGTCGCCTGCGTTCCGTGTTCGAGGCCTTGCCCTCGGGCCTGCTGATCCTCGATGGCCAGGGGCGCATCGCCGAGGCCAACCAGGCGGCCGAGGGGCTGTTGGGACATCCCTTGCAGGGGGAGGCCTGGGTGGCAGTGATCCAGCGGGCCTTCAGCCCGCGGCAGGACGACGGTCACGAAGTCTCCCTGCGGGATGGCCGCCTGGTGCAGTTGACCACCTCACCCCTGCGGGATGAGCCGGGGCAGCTGGTCGTCATCACAGATCTTACCCAGACCCGCCAGCTACAGGCCCGGGTGGCTCACATGCAGCGCCTGTCGGCCCTGGGCCGCATGGCGGCCAGCCTAGCCCACCAGATCCGCACCCCCTTGTCAGCCGCCATGCTCTATGGCGCCAACCTGGCCAACCGGACCTTGAGTCTCGAGGCCCGCGGCAACTTCCAGCGCAAGCTGATGGACCGGCTGCGGGATCTGGAGCAGCAGGTGAGCGATGTGCTGCTGTTTGCCAAGAGCGAGGAGCATCTGGCGGTGAGCGAATTGTCGGTGCAGGGGCTGCTGCAACAGGTGCAGGCCGGTGCCGAGGCCATGATGAACCAAGCCGGTGCCCGGCTGGATATCAGCCTGCCGGAGCCGGATCTCCTGCTGCTGGCCAATGGCAATGCCCTGTCCAGCGCCATCAACAACCTGCTGGCCAATGCCCTGCAGGCGGGTGCCCGGGCGCTCTTGGTCAGTGCCGAGCGGCAGGCGGAGCAGGTGGCCATCCGGGTGGTGGACAACGGCAAGGGCATGGCGCCTGAGCTCGTCCAGCAGATCTTCGAGCCCTTCTTCACCACCCGCTCTCAGGGCACCGGCCTGGGGCTGGCGGTGGTGCAGTCGGTGGTGCAGGCCCATCAAGGTTCGGTGGCGGTGGCTTCCGTGCCTGGTGAGGGCAGTTGTTTTACCCTGATGCTGCCCTTGCAGCGTCAACAGGTCGCCGCGGCGACAGGAGGAGCGGCATGAGCCAATCACGCATTCTGGTGGTGGAAGACGACGCCGGCCTGCAGGAGGCCATCGTCGATACCCTGTTGCTGGCGGGCTATGACTGTCTGGCGGCGGACAGCGGCGAGGCGGCCCTCCTGTGTCTGGGGCAACAGGCGGTCGACATGGTGATCTCCGACATTCAGATGGGCGGCATGGACGGTCACACCCTGCTGGCCAATCTCAAGCAGAAATGGCCTCAACTGCCGGTGTTGCTGATGACCGCCTACGCCAACATCGATGGCGCCGTGCGGGCCATGCGCGAAGGCGCCATTGACTACCTGGCCAAGCCCTTCTCGCCGGAGGTGTTGCTCAACCAGGTGAGCCGCTATGTGCCGCCCCACAAGGTGGAGCGGCACACGCCGGTGTTTGGCGATGCCAGCACCGGCGAGCTGCTGCAGCTGGCGGCCCGGGTGGCCCGCAGCGACGCCACCGTGATGATCTCCGGGCCCAGCGGGGCGGGTAAGGAGGTGCTGGCGCGCTATATCCACGATCAGTCCAGCCGCTGTGACGGTCCCTTCGTGGCCATCAACTGTGCCGCCATTCCGGAGAACATGCTGGAAGCCACCCTGTTTGGTTACGAGAAGGGCGCCTTCACCGGCGCGGTGCAGGGCTGTCCGGGCAAGTTCGAACAGGCCCAAGGCGGCACCCTGCTGCTGGATGAGATCACCGAGATGGAATTGGGGCTGCAGGCCAAGCTGCTGCGGGTGCTGCAGGAGAAGGAGGTGGAGCGCCTGGGCAGCCGCAAGACCATCCCCCTGGATGTGCGGGTCATCGCCACCAGCAACCGGGAGCTGCGCCAGGCGGTGAGCGAAGGGGAGTTTCGCGAGGATCTCTTCTACCGGCTCAACGTCTTTCCATTGCGCTGGCGTCCCCTTGCCCAACGGCCTGGCGACATATTGCCCATCGCCCGTCACCTGCTGGCGCGGCATGCCCAGGCCCAGGGCGTGGCGGTCCCCGAGTTGTCCCCGGTGGCGGCGGCGCGCTTGCAGGCCCATGGCTGGCCGGGCAATGTGCGGGAGCTGGATAATGTCATCCAACGGGCGCTGATCCTGTGGCAGGGCGGGGTGCTGGAGGCCGAAGATCTGGTCTTCGATAGTCAGGAGCTGGATTGGTCGGCCCCCGCGGTGCCGCCGGTGGGGTTGGCCGATGAGGTGGGGGGTCTGGGGGGTGAGCTGCGCCAACAGGAGCAGCAGATCATCCTGGAGACCCTCAGTGCCTGCCAGGGCAGCCGCAAGGCGGTGGCAGAGCAGCTGGGGATCAGCCCGAGGACCCTGAGATACAAGTTGGCCCGCATGCGTGAGCAGGGAATCGACGTTCCCGGCTGAGCCGCCCATTTTTCACGTTTTTTCATATTATTAGGCGCACCTTTTTGCTAAGGTGCGCCTTGCGTTTTCATGGCACCCTCCTTGCATTGACCTGATATCTAGTTCCGATGTCAAAAACACGACATCCCGCAAGGAGTGGTTATGAACGTACCCGGATCCTCTCTGTTTACTGAGCTCGAGGCCATGCGCGTCGAGGCTCGCGGTCTGCCGACCCAGGCGGTGCGCAATGATCTTGGCGTGAACGATGTGCACTCCAGCTTCGGTAAGATGCTCCAGGATGCCCTGGGCAACGTCAACGAGCTGCAGCAGACCACCAATGATCTGCGCACCCGCTTCGACATGGGGGATCGCAGCATCAGCCTGTCGGATGTGATGATCGCCGGGCAGAAATCCTCCATCGCCTTTGAAGCCACGGTGCAGGTGCGCAACAAGGTGCTTGAGGCCTATAAAACCATCATGAACATGCCGGTGTAAGGGGGCTATCGTGGCCGAGGAAAAGCGTAACGACCTGGTGGTCAGCGATAATCATGCGTCGTTGGGCGGCCTCGACGATACGGTGCCCATGCCCAAAGCCTCGCCTTTTGGTTTCTTGTCCAATCCCGATGTGCTGCGCCAGGTGACCCTGATCCTGGGGCTGGCCATCTGTCTGGCCATTGCCGTCTTCATTCTGGTGTGGGGCAAGGAGCCCGAGCAGCGTCCCCTGGGCCAGTTCAACACCGAGGAGCTGGTCAAGACCCTGGATTACCTGGATCAGCAGCAGATCCCCTACAAGGTCAACGGCAACAGCATCTTCGTCAATGCCGATGACTACGCCAACATCCGCTTGCAGCTCAAGCGCGCCGGCCTGTCTGCCCCCGAGGCCGCCACCAACAACGGCGATAGCCTGCTGCTCAAGGATCCGGGCTTTGGCGTCAGCCAACGGCTGGAGAACGAGCGTCTGAAGTTCAGCCGCGAGCAACAGCTGGCGCGGGCCATCGAACAGTACAACAACGTCTCCAAGGCCGTGGTGCTGCTGGCCATCCCCAAAGACAACGTCTTCGCCCGTAACGAGCGTAAGCCCAGTGCCACCGTCGTGCTGACCCTGGGCAGTGGCAGCCTCAAGCAGGAAGAGGTGGATGCCATCGTCGATACCGTGGCCTCCGCCGTCCATGGCCTGGAGCCGACCCGGGTGACGGTGACCGATCACAACGGCCGCCTGCTCAACTCCGGCTCCCAGGATCCGCTGGCCAGCCGTTCCCGCAAGGAGTTCGAGCTGCAGCAGAAGCAGGAGCTCGAATACAAGCAGAAGATTGACGCCATCCTGGCACCGGTGCTGGGCATCGACAACTACACCGCCGAGGTGGACGTCAGCCTGGACTTCACCCAGGAGGAGCAGACCAGCAAGAGTTTCAACCCGGATCTGCCGGCGGTCCGCTCCGAGATGACGGTGGAAGACACCAAGATGGGCAACGGTGCCGTGGGCATCCCCGGTGCCCTGTCCAATCAGCCACCGCTGGATAGCAAGATCCCCGAGCAGGCCACCGGCAGCAGCCAGCAGAGCCAGGGCTCCGGCAGCAGCCGCAAGGAGGCCACCCGCAACTTCGAGCTGGACACCACCGTCAGCCACATCAAGCGCGCCGCCGGCAACATTCGTCGCCTGACCGTGTCCCTGGCGGTGGATTACACCGCCGTCAAGGGCGAGGATGGCACCGTCACCCGCCAACCGCGCTCCCAGGAAGAGCTGGAGACCCTGCGGCGCCTGCTCAAGGGCGGCTTGGGGTTTGATGTCAGCCGGGGTGATCATATCGAAGTGGTGAGCGTGCCCTTCAACCGGCCGGATCTGGAGGCGGTGGCCGAAGAGCCCATGTATGAGCAGGCCTGGTTCTGGCGTGCCATGCGTATCGTCGCCTCCGTGCTGGTCATCATAGTCCTCATCGTCACTGTGGTGCGGCCCATGCTCAAGCGCCTGCTCTACCCGGATGCCAAGGGCGAGGGCAAGGAAGTGGATCTGGACAGCTCCATCGCCCTGGAAGGGGATGATGATCTGAACCTGCTGGCCAATCAGGCCGAGATGCAGGAACCCATCTTCGGCATGCGGCAGGGCCAGCTAATCCTGCCGGATCTGCACAAGGATGAAGACTTGCTCAAGGCAGTGCGGGCACTGGTGGCCAACGAGCCGGATCTGGCGGCGCAGGTGGTCAAGGAATGGGTGGTGCGGGAACTTGAAAAATGAGTGAAGCCAACAAGGTAAGTCATATCAGCAACGAACAGCAGCAACTGCTGGATGCCATGAACGGCATCGAGAAGGCGGCGGTGCTGATGCTGAGCCTGAACGAAGAGGACGCGGCGCAAATCTTCCGCCATCTGGAGCCCAAGCAGGTACAACGGTTGGGGATGGCCATGGCGTCGATGAAAGACTTCAGCCATGACAAGGTGACCGCCGTTCACCGCCTGTTTATCGAAGACATCCAGAAGTTCTCCAACATCGGCATCGGCAGCGAGGACTTCGTGCGCAAGGCCCTGGTGGCGGCGCTGGGGGAAGACAAGGCCGGCAACCTGGTGGATCAGATCATCATGGGCTCCGGCGCCCGGGGTCTGGACTCCCTGAAGTGGATGGATGCCCGCCAGGTGGCCAGCATCATCCAGAACGAACACCCCCAGATCCAGACCATAGTGCTGTCCTATCTCGACCCCGAGCAGTCCGCCGAGATCCTCAGCCAGTTTCCCGAACAGGTGCGGCTGGATCTCATCATGCGCATCGCCAACCTCGAAGAGGTGCAACCGGCGGCGCTGCAAGAGCTCAACGACATCATGGAGAAACAGTTTGCCGGCTCCGCCGGCGCCCAGGCTGCCAAGATGGGTGGCCTGAAGGCGGCGGCCAGCATCATGAACTACCTGGACACCAACGTGGAAGGTCAGCTGATGGACGCCATCCGCGACTCCGACGAGGAGATGAGCCAGCAGATCCAGGATCTGATGTTCGTGTTCGAAAACCTCATCGACGTGGACGACCGGGGTATCCAGACCCTGCTGCGAGAGGTGCCCGGCGAGCTGCTGCAAAAGGCGCTCAAAGGCGCCGACGATCAGCTCAAGGACAAGGTATTCAAGAACATGTCCAAACGGGCCGCCGAGATGTTGGTGGACGACCTGGCTGCCATGGGCCCCATCCGTATCAGCGATGTGGAGGCGGCCCAGAAAGAAATTCTCAGTATCGCCCGCCGCCTGTCCGATGCCGGCGAGATCATGCTCGGTGGCGGTGGCGGCGACGATTTCGTGTGAGGATAAGCCATGGTGCCCAAGCAGCCTGATGACGGGTCTGACGAACAGACAGCACAAACCTGGCAATGGCCGGAGATGGAACCGCCCCGCAGTGAGGCCCAGAGCAATGCCTTGGGTTATCCGCCCGATTGGTATCGCCGACCCGAGCCGGAAGCGGCGGAGCCGGAGGAGGAGCCCCAGCAGCCCCTGACCCTCGAAGAGATAGAGGCGGTACGCCAGGCCGCCTATGAGGATGGCTTTGCCGAAGGTCGCGAGGCCGGGTTGGCCAAGGGGCTCGAAGAGGGCAAGTTGCTTGGCCTGCAGCAGGGCCATGAGGCCGGCTTTGAGCAGGGCAAGGAGGAGGGTCTGGCCCTGGGGCGGGAGCTCATCGAAAGCCAGGCCACCCAGTGGCAAGGCCTGCTGGACCGACTGGCCCAGCCCCTGCATGAACTGGATGGTCAGGTGGAGAACCAGCTCGTCTGGCTGGCCATGCGGCTGGCCCGGGCCCTGATCAAGCATGAAGCCCAGACGGCGCCCGATCTGCTGCTGGCGGCCCTCAAGGAGGCCATCAGCCTGCTGCCGGCGGCCGAGGAGGGGGTGCATATCGCCCTGCATCCCGAGGATCTGGCCCTGGTGCAGCAGGCCTACGGTGAGGAGGTCTGTGCCAAGCGGGGCTGGCAACTGGAAGCCGATCCCAGCTTGGAGCAGGGGGATCTGCAGGTGAGCAGTCACACCTCCAGCATCGACATGCTGCTGGAGCAGCGCATCGATCAGCTGTTGCGCCAGTTTCTGCGCAGCAATCTGGAGCGGGCCTCATGAGCCTGCTTCACCGCCTGCAGGCCTGGCAGGTCGGCGAGCTGGCGGTGCGGCCGGCGGTCGCCGGAAAATTGACGCGGGTGGTGGGGTTGACCCTGGAAGCCATCGGCTGCCGTGCCGCCGTGGGCTCCTTGTGCCGTATCGAGACCCTGAACGGCCACATGGAGGCCGAGGTGGTGGGCTTTGCCGGCGACAAGCTGTTCCTGATGCCCAGCGAACAGCTCAAGGGGGTGATCCCCGGTGCCAAGGTGACCCCCATCGGCGAGGAGCACGGTGTGCCGGTGGGCATGGAGCTGCTGGGCCGGGTCATCGATGGCGTCGGGGTGCCCCTGGATGGCCTCGGCCCCATCCTCACCGCCAATAATGCGCAATTCGTCAGCCAGCGTCTCAATCCCCTGGCCCGCAAACCCATTTGCGAACCCATGGATGTGGGGGTCAAGGCCATCAACGCCATTC
This sequence comes from Pseudaeromonas paramecii, assembly GCF_039540575.1. Taxonomy (NCBI): domain Bacteria; kingdom Pseudomonadati; phylum Pseudomonadota; class Gammaproteobacteria; order Aeromonadales; family Aeromonadaceae; genus Pseudaeromonas; species Pseudaeromonas paramecii. The sequence continues at coordinate 141,284 of NZ_BAABFC010000009.1, read as the reverse complement.
TCACCGTCGGTCAGGGCCAGCGGATGGGGCTGTTTGCCGGCTCCGGCGTGGGTAAGTCGGTGCTGCTCGGCATGATGACCCGCGGCACCACCGCCGATGTGGTGGTGGTGGGGCTCATCGGTGAGCGGGGCCGGGAAGTCAAAGAATTCATCGAAGATATCCTGGGGGCCGAGGGTCGGGCTCGCTCCGTGGTGGTGGCGGCGCCGGCGGACGCCTCGCCCCTGATGCGGCTGAAGGGCTGTGAAACGGCCCTGACCCTGGCGGAATATTTCCGCGATCAGGGGCTCAATGTCCTGCTGTTGATGGACTCCCTGACCCGCTACGCCCAGGCCCAGCGGGAAATCGCCCTGGCGGTGGGGGAGCCGCCGGCCACCAAGGGCTATCCGCCCTCGGTGTTTGCCAAGCTGCCGGCGCTGGTGGAACGGGCCGGTAACGGCGGCGAGGGGCAGGGCTCCATCACCGCCTTCTTCACCGTGCTCACCGAAGGGGACGATCTGCAGGATCCCATCGCCGACGCCGCCCGGGCCATCCTGGATGGCCACATAGTGCTGTCGCGGGAGCTGGCCGACAGTGGCCACTACCCGGCCATCGACATCGAAAAGTCCATCAGCCGGGTGATGCCCATGGTGACCTCGGAGGAGCACATGCTGCGGGCCCGCACCGTCAAGCAGTACTACTCCCTCTATCAGCAGAATCGCGATCTCATCACCATTGGCGCCTACAGCCAGGGGGCGGATCCGCGGTTGGATCAGGCCATCGCCCTGCGGCCAGCATTGGATCAGTTCTTGCACCAACGGATGAAGGAAGTGGTGCCCTACGACGATTGTCTGACGGGCCTGCAGCAGTTGACCGACAGTCTGTTGGGGCGGCAGTTTGATCGCCGCACCGGCTAGCCGTAAGGAGATGCCATGAGCAAGGCCTTGAACATGTTGACCGAACGGATCAAGGACGCCGAAGACAGGGCCGCCCGGGTGCTGGCGTTGGCGCGGCAGGATCAGCTGCGCTATGAGCAGCAGCTGGGCGCCTTGAACGAATATCGCCAGATCTACTCCCAGCAGCTGGGTGATAAGGCCAGTCAAGGCATGGGCCGGGATCAGCTCAGTCACTACCAGGCCTTCATCAACAAGCTGGACAATGCCGCGCAGCAGCAGCAGCAAGGGGTTCGCCAGGTGCGTGCCGTGGCTCAGCAACGTCAGCAGGAATGGCAGCAACTGCAACAAAAACGCAAGGCCATGGAGACCCTGTTGGAGCGCCAGGCGGCGCGGGAAGCCCTGCGCCAGGCGCGCCAGGAGCAGAAGCTGCTGGACGAGTTCGCCACCATTCAGCACTTTCACCGTCAGCAGCCGGAGCCATAAAAAGCTGGCCCAAGCTTTGCTAGAGATAGGCATTAGTCAGGTGCCGTCGTCACGGGTTTGACGATGCATACAAGGCCCCCAGGGGGCCCAGCCATTGAAAAGGTGGGATCCATGCCTGTTATCACCCCTTCCACCCCCAGCAATTCCGCCATGACGTCATCATCGTCAGCCGCCGGCGGCGCAGGTGCCGCTCGTCAGGATGACTTCGCCCGTCTGATGGGCCAGGCCAGTGAGCGCAAGGGCCCGGCCGATAATGCGCGCGCCACCGCGCCGCAGCGCCAAGCCCAAGAGAGCGGCCAGAAACCTGCCGCACAGCACAAGAGCCGCTCGTCCGATCGCCCCCGCCAGTCTGATACCCCCCAGGATCGTCAGGCGGTGGACGGCACCGGTCGTGAGCCGGCGGAGGCCACGGCCAAGGCGTCGACGGGGAAGGCCAGCGGCAATAAGTTGCCGCAGGATCAGGATAAGGGCCAGTCCCTCAAGCCGGGCGAGGAGGGGGCTCAGTCAGACCTCGCGGTGGCACCAGATTGGCAGGCCCCGCAAGCCAGTGACGCAGCCGCAGAATCGGATGCGCCGGCGCAAGCGGCGGATGCGGCACAGGATGTCGGGCAAGCCAGTGACTGGCATGGGGATGGTGAGGCCTGGTTAGCCCACCTGCAGGCCAGCCGGGAGCAGGCGGCCGAATTGGCCCGCGGCAAAGGTCAATCGTCGGATCCCGCGCGTCAGGCGGACGGCGAGCCATCCCCGTCTGATGCTGTGTCGTCGGCCCATGAGGCCAAGCCCGCGGGGGGGCATGCCAAGGCCGCCGCCAGCAAGTCGGCGGCGGCGGGTTCCCTGTCTGAGGGCGAGATGGCACCGCAAGCCGAGGCCCAATCCTCGGCGACCGAAGAGAGCCTGGCGGCCGAGTTTGCCGCCGCGACCAAACAGGCGGTCGGACAGACGGCCCAAGCGGGTGAGCAGACAGTCACCAAGCCGAAGGGGTCTCATTCTGTGGAGGCGTCCCAGGCTCAGAATAACGGCATAAACCCGGCGCTGGCGGCGCTGCAGGGGGCCGCCAGCGCCGGGGAGGCGCAGCAAGGGGAGTTGAAGAGCGCCTACCTGAGCGGCCTGGCCAGTGGCGGCGTGGCGGCCACGGCCGGCAATCAGACCCGGGGGGCCGGCCTGGGCAAGCTAGCCAACGCGGCGATCCAGCAGACGGGCCAACCGGCCGGGGCGCTGGTGGGGCAGGAGACGACGCCGGTTAACGATGTCGATGCGTCCCCGTCAACCGATGCCTCTACCAGCGATCAACGGCTGGATCAACTCAGTACCAGCCAGGGCTTAGCTGCCCTGACTAGCCAGGGCGGCCAAGCCAGCAGCCCTGCCGGCGACGGTCCGTCTGCGCTGAGCAGTCCGTCTGCCAGCCACGGCAGTCCGGCCCAGGGTGCGCCCTTGGCCCAGACACCCCAGTTGACGGAAAAATCCGACCGTCTGCCCACCGCCCTGCCGACCTTGTCTTCTTTTGCCATGACCGCCAACCAGAACGATAACGCCGAGCAGTTGGGGCAGCGTCTCACCCTGATGCTGGGACAGAAGTGGCATGAGGCCGAATTGCAGCTCGAGCCCGAAGGCCTGGGCAAGATGCGCATCCAGCTGAAGATGGATCAGGAGCAGCAGGCCCAGGTGCACATCATGGTACAGCATCAGCAGACCAAGGAGCTGGTGGATCAGGCCTTGCCGCGTCTGCGGGACATGCTGGCGGGGCAGGGCATTCAGATGAGCCAGGCTCAGGTGCAGCAGCACAGTGCGGGGCAGCAAGGGGCCGGTGCTCAGGGCGGGCAATGGGGTGGTCAAGGGCAGGGCGATGCCTCGGGAGGCGGTGCGCGGGGGCAAAGCGGGGCGACGACGGAGGAGCCCGTGGCGCAGACGTTGGCGATTCATTCGACAGGCAGCGCAGGAATTGATTTCTATGCTTGATGCCGGCAAGGCCACGCTTATGATAGTGGCCACTTGGTTCAAGCCCTAAAGGATGCAAGATGGCTGACGAAAAAGAACCGCAGCTGGAGCTCAAACCGGCGCGCAGTAAAAAGACCCTGATCATCATAGTGGTGGCCGTGTTGCTGCTGGTGGGGGGCGGTGTGGGCGGTTGGCTGTTGTTGGCCGGTGGCGAGGAACCCGCGCCGGCGACCGCCGAACAAGGTGCCGCTGCCGATGGCCAGGCTACAGCCAAGGTGGCGGATGCGGCCCTGTACGTGGGGATGCCGCGGGCCTTTGTGTTCAACGTGGCCGGCAAGCCGCGGGATCGTCTGGTACAGATCAAGGTGCAGTTGATGGTGCGCGGCAGCGACGCCGAGGGGCTGGCCAAGCAGCATACGCCGCTCATCGAAGGCACCCTGCTGCGGGTGTTTAGTGCCGCCACGGTACAGCAACTGAGCACGGTAGAGGGCAAGGATAAGCTTCGCAAAGACTCGGTTGAAGAGATCCGCCGGGTGTTGACCGAATTGACTGGCAAGCCGGTGGTGGAGCAGATCCTGTTTACCGGTTTTGTGATGCAATAACTGAGGAACAAGCGTGAGCGATCTGTTAACCCAGGACGAAATCGATGCCCTGCTCCATGGGGTCGATGAAGTCGAAGAGGAGGAGATACTCGGCGGCGAGCAAGCCGGCGCCGTGGTGTTTGACTTCTCCTCCCAGGATCGTATCGTCCGGGGTCGCATGCCGACCCTGGAGTTGGTGAACGAACGCTTCGCTCGCCATATGCGCATCAGCCTGTTCAACATGATGCGGCGCACCGCCGAGGTGTCCATCAACGGTGTGCAGATGCTCAAATTCGGCGAATACGTGCATACCCTGTTTGTCCCCACCAGTCTGAACATGGTGCGCTTCCGTCCCTTGAAGGGCACGGCGCTCATCACCATGGAGGCCCGGCTGGTCTTCATCCTGGTGGAGAACTTTTTTGGCGGCGATGGCCGCTACCATGCCAAGATCGAGGGGCGGGAGTTTACCCCCACCGAGCGGCGCATCATCCAGATGCTGCTTAAGCTGGTGTTCGAGGACTACAAGGAAGCCTGGGCGCCGGTCATGGACGTGGAGTTCGAGTATCTGGACTCGGAGGTGAACCCGGCGATGGCCAACATCGTCAGCCCCACCGAAGTCATAGTGGTCAGCTCCTTCCACATCGAGCTGGATGGCGGTGGCGGGGATTTTCACGTCGCCATGCCCTATTCCATGCTGGAACCCATCCGTGAACTGCTGGATGCCGGGGTGCAGAGCGACAAGGGCGATACGGATCTGCGCTGGAGCAAGGCGCTGCGGGACGAGATCATGGATGTGCCGGTGAACATGCGGGTCAAACTGCTGGAAACCGAGCTCAGCCTGCGCAAGCTGATGGATCTCAAGGCCGGCGATATCATACCGGTGGAGATGCCCGAGTCCTTGCTGGTGTTCGTGGAGGATTTACCCACCTATCGAGCCAAGCTGGGCCGCACCAAGGAAAACGTGGCCATCAAGATTTGCGAGAAGATCAAGCGGCCCGAGTCGGTGAAGAGTGAGATGACCCTGGTGACCCGCAACGGCATCCGCCTGGATGGCATGGCCGAGCTGGAAGCCTTGGAACGCAGTATTGAGGACGAAGAATAAATGGATGATCAAGATCTGATGGCGGATGCCTGGGCGGCGGCCCTGGGCGAGCAGAGCGATGGTGAGGCCAAACGGGCCGAGCTTGAAGAGCTCCACGAGGAAAATCCCCTGAGTCAGGATGAGCGGCGCAAGCTGGATACCATCCTCGATATCCCGGTCACCATCACCATGGAGGTGGGGCGCAGCCAGATCAGCATCCGCAACCTGCTGCAGTTGAACCAGGGTTCTGTGGTGGAGCTGGATCGCATCGCCGGTGAGCCGCTGGATGTGCTGGTCAATGGTACCCTGATCGCCCACGGCGAGGTGGTGGTGGTGAATGACAAGTTTGGTATCCGTCTGACCGACGTCATCAGTCAGAACGAACGGATCAAGAAGCTCAAATGAGCAGCATTGATGCGCTCGGGGCGGCCGTCAGCGGTGCCGCGACCTCCTCGCCCGGCGTGCTGGGCACGGGGGGATTGGCCAGCTGGTTGCTCAGCTGCGCCCTGGTCATTGGCCTGATCCTGGCTCTGGGGTGGCTCTTGAAGAAGACCCGTCTCAACACCCGGCTGACCGGCTCAGGCCTCAAGGTGGTGGCGAGCCTGGCGCTGGGCTACAAGGAACGGCTGCTGGTGGTGCAGGTGGGGCAGCAACAGCTGCTGATTGGCGCCACCCCGCAGCAGATTTCCTTGCTGTGTCAACTGGATGAACCTCTGGCGCCGAATGCGCCCTTTGCCCAGCAGCTGCGTAAGGTACTCAAGCAAGATGAAACGGATTAATTGGTGCTGGCTGGCACTGGCCCTGGTGGCCCCCGGGATCTGGGCCCAGACCGGCCTCTCGGCGGTGACCGTCACCACGGCGGCGGATGGTGGGCAGGAGTACTCCCTGACCCTGCAGGTGCTGGCGCTGATGACGGCCCTGACCTTCCTGCCGTCCATCGTCATCATGATGACCTCCTTTACCCGCATCATAGTGGTGTTGTCCATCCTCCGGCAGGCCATGGGGTTGCAGCAGAGCCCGCCGAACCAGATCCTCATCGGCATCGCCCTGTTCATGTCCTTGTTCATCATGACACCGGTGCTGGATCGGATTAACGACGAGGCCCTGCAACCCTACCTGGCGGAGACCATCACCGCCCAGGAGGCTGTGACCCGGGCCGAGCAGCCGTTGCGGCAATTTATGCTGGGGCAGACCCGTATCAAGGATCTCAACACCTTCGTGGACATCGCCGGGGTGGAGGTGGACAAGCCGGCCGACGTGCCGTTGCGGGTGCTGATCCCGGCCTTCATGACCAGCGAGCTCAAGACGGCCTTCCAGATGGGGTTCATGTTGTTCCTGCCGTTTCTGGTCATCGATCTGGTGGTGGCCAGTATCCTGATGGCCATGGGGATGATGATGCTGTCGCCCATGCTGATCTCCTTGCCCTTCAAGTTGATGCTGTTCGTGTTGGTGGATGGTTGGTCCCTCATCATGGGCTCCCTAGCCACCAGTTTCGGCATGGGGAGCGGCTGAGATGGAGCCGGAAGTCTTCGTCGATGTGTTCCGGGAGGCGCTGGGGCTGGTGAGCCTGCTGGTGGCGGCCTCCATTCTGCCCAGTCTGCTGGTGGGGCTGGTGGTGTCTATCTTCCAGGCCGCCACCTCCATCAACGAGCAGACCTTGAGCTTCCTGCCCCGTTTGTTGGTCACCCTGGCGGCATTGGCTCTGGGGGCGCACTGGGGCTTGCGAACCTTGATGGAGTTTTTTGAGGCACTGGTTCACCAGATCCCCGAGGTGCTGGGATGAATTACCCCGCCACCCTTATCATGGAGTGGCTGGCGGCGTATCTGTGGCCGTTTTGCCGGGTCTCGGCCATGCTGATGACCATGATCATCATTGGCTCCCAGACGGTCTCCCCCTTGGTGCGGGTCAAGCTGGGGCTGCTCATCACGGTGGCCATTGCCCCCCTGTTGCCGGCCATGCCGGCCATCGAGCTGTTTAGCCTCAATGGCTTTCTGGTCACCATCAATCAGCTGCTGATCGGCATCGCCCTGGGGCTGATCTCCCAGTTTCTCATTCAGACCTTTATCATCGCCGGTCAGGTCATCGCCATGCAGACCGGGCTGGGGTTTGCCTCCATGGTGGATCCCATCAACGGCGGCTCCACCCCTGTGGTGGGCCAGCTGTATCTGATGCTGGGCACCCTGGTGTTTTTTGCAATCGATGGTCATCTGGCCATGATACGCCTGGTGACCCTGAGCTTTCACAGCCTGCCTGTTTCCTTGTCCGGTCTCTCCCTGGGGGCCATGCAGGAGTTGGTGAACTTTGGTGCCGTCATGTTTCAGGCGGCGCTGGCGGTTTCCTTGTCGGCCATCATCGCCATGTTGATCATCAACTTCTCCTTCGGGGTGATGACGCGGGCGGCGCCGCAGCTGAACATCTTCAGCCTGGGCTTTGCCATCAGCATGGTCTGTGGCCTCCTCATCCTGTGGCTCTCCCTGGGGAGCTTTTTGGATCATTACCTGAGCCACTGGAGTCGGGTGCAGAGCCTGATGTGTTCCGTGGTCCGTCTGAACTGCTAAGGAGGCAAGATGGCAGAATCAGATGGTCAGGAACGTACAGAAGACCCCACAGGCCGACGATTAAGTCAGGCGAAGGAAAAGGGGCAGATACCCAGATCCAAAGAGGCCGCTACCGCAGCCGTGCTGGTGGCCGGCATGGCGGGACTGATGTTAAGCGGTCGCTCGCTGGGATTGGCCCTGCTGGAGGTGTTTCGTTCCAGTTTCAGCCTAGAGCGGGAGGCCGTGTTCGATCCTCAGTTGATGATCGAAGCCCTGGCAACCCATATCGCTCAGGTCGTTTGGCCCATGCTCAGCTGGTTTGCGGTGGTGCTGTTGGCCGCCATCTTGGGCAGCACCCTGTTAGGGGGGCTTAACTTCAGCAGCCAGGCCATGATGCCCAAGTTGAGCAAGCTCAATCCCATGAATGGCATCAAGCGCATGTTTGGGGTCCAGGCGTTGGTGGAACTGCTCAAATCCATCGCCAAGGTGACCTTTATCGGCACCATTGCCGCCTTGCTCTTGCGCAGCAACCTGTCTCATCTGCTCAACCTGTCGGTGGAGCAGCTGTCGGTTGGTCTGATGGATGCCCTGGATCTGCTGCTCTGGATCGGCTTGGCGATCTGCTGTTCCCTGCTGCCCATCGTCGCCATTGATGTCCCCTTCCAAGTCTGGAACCATACCCGTCAGCTGAAGATGACCAAGCAAGAGGTCAAGGATGAATACAAGGACATCGAGGGTAAACCCGAGGTCAAGGGACGGATCCGAAGGATGCAATATGAGATGGCCAACCGTCGCATGATGGCCGAGGTGCCCAAGGCGGATGTGGTGGTGACCAACCCGACCCACTATGCTGTGGCACTCAAGTACGACAGAACCAAGCCCAAGGGGGCACCCGTGGTGGTGGCCAAGGGAGTGGACGAGGTGGCCATGAAGATCCGGGAGATAGCCCGGGAGCACAAGATTACCCAGGTGGCCTCGCCGGCCTTGGCGCGGGCCATCTATCACACCACCAAGCTGGAGCAGGAGATCCCCGATGGCCTCTTCATGGCGGTGGCCCAGATCCTGGCCTATGTCTTTCAACTACAGGCCTATCAGGCGGGTAAAGGGAATCGACCGACTCCATTACCGGATGAGTTACCTATCCCCAACGAGCTCAGACACTGATGTTTTTTTGACGCCCTAATTCGCGTTGAAAAGAAAAAACCATAATTCAATCACTTATCTAGTGGCTTATTAATTGCATAATAAGGGCAACTGGATACTGATGATTGATGTCTGATGGATATACGAGCCCTGATCCCGAACGTTGGCCAATTTCGCACCCTGCTTAACAAGGGGGTCGGGACGCCCCTGCTGGTTCTGGCCAGCCTGGGGATGGTGGTGCTGCCCATGCCCGCCTTCCTGCTGGATATCCTGTTTACCTTCAATATCGCCCTGGCGCTGGTTGTGCTGCTGGTGGCGGTTTATAGTCGCCGTCCTCTGGACTTTGCTGCGTTTCCCACCGTATTGCTGGTGGCGACCTTGCTGCGTCTGGCGCTGAACGTGGCCTCAACCCGCGTGGTCTTGCTGGAGGGGCATAATGGCGGCGCGGCAGCCGGTCACGTGATTGAGGCCTTCGGTAACGTGGTGATTGGTGGCAACTATGCCGTGGGCCTCATCGTCTTCATCATTCTGATGATCATCAACTTTGTGGTGGTCACCAAGGGGGCCGGGCGTATCTCAGAGGTGAGTGCGCGCTTTACCCTGGATGCCATGCCCGGTAAGCAGATGGCCATCGACGCCGACCTCAATGCCGGTCTGATCAATCAGGATGAGGCCAAGCGCCGCCGGCTGGATGTCACCATGGAAGCGGACTTCTACGGCTCCATGGACGGTGCCTCCAAGTTCGTCAAGGGCGATGCCATCGCCGGTATCATGATCCTGTTTATCAACATCATCGGTGGTTTCATCATCGGTATGGTTCAGCATGGGCTGAGCTTTGGTGAGGCGACCGAAATCTACACCCTGCTGACCATAGGTGATGGCCTGGTGGCCCAGATCCCGTCCCTGCTGCTCTCCATCGCCGCCGCCATCATAGTCACTCGGCAAAACGCCGAGCAGGACATGGGCGAGGTGGTGCTCACCCAGATGTTCGATGAACCCAAGTCGCTGATCATCGCCGCCGGTGTGCTGTGCATCATGGGCCTGGTACCTGGGATGCCCCACTTCTCCTTCCTCTCGTTGGCGGCCCTGGCGGGCCTCGCCGCCTGGTGGATGCAGCGCAAACGCCGCCTGGCCCAGGAGGCCAGTCGGGCGCAGGCCCTGGCGCCGGTGGAGAGCAAGGGGGTGCCTGAGCTCAAGGAGCTCAGTTGGGATGACGTCACGCCGGTGGACATCATAGGACTGGAAGTCGGCTATCGGCTGATCCCCATGGTGGATCGGGCCCAGGGCGGCGAGTTGCTCAACCGGGTGAAGGGGGTGCGCAAGAAGCTGTCCCAGGAACTGGGTTTCCTGATCCCCCCTGTGCATATTCGTGACAACCTGGATCTGGCTCCCAATCAGTACCGCATCATACTGATGGGGGTCAGCAGTGGGGAGGCGGAGGTTTATCATGATCGGGAGATGGCCATCAATCCGGGGCAGGTCTTTGGTAGTCTGCAAGGCATTGAAACCAAAGACCCTGCCTTTGGCTTGGAGGCCATCTGGATCGGGCGTGATCAGGTGGATCAGGCGCATAGCCTGGGCTACACGGTAGTGGATGCCGCAACTGTCATCGCCACCCACATGAGCCAGCTGCTGGCCAATCACGCCGCCGAACTCTTGGGACATGAAGAGGTTCAGAACCTGCTGGATATGGTGGGGCGTGCTCAGCCCAAGCTGGTCGAGGGGCTGATACCGGGCACCATCTCCCTGGGCAATTTGACCAAGGTGCTGCAAAACCTGCTGGGCGAGGGCGTACCCATTCGCGACATGCGCACCATCCTTCAGACCCTGATCGAATACGCGCCCCGCAGTCAGGATACCGATGTGTTGACTGCCGCCTGCCGCATCGCCCTGCGCCGTCTTATCGTGCAGGAGGTGGCCGGTGCCGAGTCCATCATTCCTGTCATCACCCTGGCCCCAGATTTGGAACGTATATTGCATCAGTCCCTGCAGGCCGGTGGCCCGGAGGGGGCCGGCATCGAGCCAGGTTTGGCGGAGCGCATGCAGCGCTCCTTGACCGAAGCCACGCAAAAGCAGGAGTTGGAAGGCCAGGCCGCCATACTGCTGACGTCCGGCGTGCTACGGACCACCCTGGCGCGATTTGTCAAAAATGCCATTCCGGGTTTGCGGGTTCTCTCCTATCAGGAGGTGCCGGATGACAAACAGATCCGTATCGTCTGTGCCGTGGGACAGCAGTAACCCCTGGAGGTTTAGGTGAAGATTAAACGGTTTTTTGCCAAGGACATGCGCACGGCTCTGGCCGAGGTCAAGGAGACCTTGGGGCCGGATGCCGTCATCATGTCCAATAAGAAGGTCTCAGGGGGTATCGAAATCGTTGCCGCCGTGGACTATCAAACAGCACCGCCCCCGGCGCAAACCCCGCCAACGTCTCTGCCTACCATGGTGGATGACAGCGTCAAACTCTCGTCGAAAGCCAAAAAAATGGAGGCTTATTCCGAGCTATCCGGATTGGTTAGTCAAAATTCTGACAGCTCTGATAACGCTAAAGAGAGCTTTGCCGACTCATTGGGCGCCCTGTTGGCCCGTCAGCAGCCGCAATCTCGGCCGCAAGGGGCCCCCAGAACCCTGGCGGAACAATCTCAGTTTCCTGAACCGGAGCCGGTTCGTCGTCCGGCGCAACGGCAAGCGGCAACGCAGGCACCCCGTGACAAGGAGATGGAAGCCATGCGTGCCGAGATGGCCTCCATCCGTAAGCTGTTGCAACACCAGCTGTCCGGTCTCATGTGGCAGGAGGTGGAGCGGCGCGAGCCGGTGCGCGCCCTGCTGATCAAGCAGTTGGTCAAAGGTGGTTTCCCGGAGGCGTTTGCCGATCAGCTGGTGGCCGTGGTACCGGAGGCGATGCCGGTGCATGAGGCATGGCAGCTGTTGCAGCAGCAGCTCGAAGAGCAGCTGCATACCGGTAAGGATGACATTCTTAACCAAGGTGGGGCCGTGGCATTGCTGGGGCCTACCGGCGTAGGTAAGACCACCACCATCGCCAAGCTGGCCGCCCGCTTTGCGCTCAAGTATGGCCCGGATCAGGTGGCACTGATCACCACGGATCACTACCGCATCGGTGCCCATGAGCAGTTGCAGACCTACGGTCGCATCATGGGCTGTCAGGTCCGCTCGGTCAGCGACGAGGAAGAGTTGTCTGCCGCCTTGTATCAGTTGCGTAACCGTCGTCTGGTATTGATCGATACCGCCGGCATGGGGCAGCGAGATGTACGTCTGTGTGAGCAGTTGGACACCTTGATGAGCAATGCCAGGGTGCGGATCAAGAGTTATCTGGTGTTGCCGGCCACCTCGCAGCGGCGTGTCTTGCAAGAGGCGGTGGAGCATTTTCGTCGAGTCCCCATCAGTGGCTGCATTCTGACCAAGTTGGATGAAAGCCTTAATCTGGGGGAGGTGATTAGCGTTTGTATTCAGAATGCCTTGCCCATCAGCTATGTCACCAACGGCCAGCGGGTCCCCGAAGATCTTGAGTTGGCCAATGCCCCCCGTCTGGTGGCGGCAGCACTGCAGCAAATGGACGATGACAGCGCCCGTCCCTATTTTTGGGGAAGTGAGGCCGATGAAGGCGATCACGCGGAGTTTTATGAGTAAAATGAATCAACAGATGGATCAAGCCAGCGGTCTGCGCAGAATGCGTCAAAACAACAGAGTCAAGGTGGTGGCTGTCACCGGCGGCAAGGGCGGCGTGGGTAAGTCCAACGTCACGCTAAACGTCGCCGTGGCCATGGCCGCCCAGGGCAAACGGGTATTGGTGCTGGATGCCGACTTGGGGCTGGCCAACATTGACGTCATGCTGGGCCTACGGGTGCGCCGCAATCTGTCCCATGTGCTCTCTGGCGAGTGCACCCTGGACGAAGTCATTGTCGAAGGGCCCCATGGTTTGATGATCATTCCGGCCACCTCCGGGACTCAATCCATGGTGGAATTGTCCGCCGCTGAACATGCTGGCCTCATCCGCGCCTTCAGCGAGCTCAAGACGCCGGTGGATGTGCTGCTGGTGGACACCGCCGCGGGTATCTCCGACATGGTGATGAGCTTTGCCCGAGCGGCGCAGGACATCATGGTGGTGGTCTGCGATGAGCCGACCTCTATCACGGATGCCTACGCGCTGATGAAGCTGTTGACCCGGGAATACGGGGTGTTCCGTTTTAAGGTGGTCGCCAATATGGTTCGCAGCCTGCGGGAAGGTCAGGAGTTGTTTAGCAAACTGACGCGGGTCACGGATCGCTTTTTGGATGCCTCGTTGGAGCTGGTGGCCTGTATCCCCTACGACAACAACGTGCGTCAGGCGGTGAGGAAGCAGAAGGTGATAGTGGATGCGTTTCCCAAGTCGCCAGCGGCATTGGCCTTTCGCGCTCTTGCCAACAAGGTGGCCAGCTGGCCGACACCCAATCAGCCAGGAGGACATCTGGAGTTCTTCATCGAGACCTTGTTGCAAAAACAGCCGGTGATGCAGGAAGAGATACGTGAGTAAAGCGCAAGCCTATGTCAGGCAGCAGGATGCTGCTGCCCTGATCGAACGCCACGCGCCGTTGGTCAAACGGATCGGACAGCATCTGTTGGCTCGCCTGCCCAGCAGTGTGCAACTAGATGATCTTATTCAAGCGGGCATGATTGGCCTGCTGGAAGCTTCGCGCAACTTTGATGGAAGCAAAGGGGCTAGTTTTGAAACCTACGCAGGTATCCGGATCCGTGGCGCCATGATCGATGAGATCCGCCGTGGTGACTGGGTACCCCGTTCCGTGCATCGCAACAGCCGAATGATCTCAGACGCCATTGATGCCGTAGAGCAAACCCTGGGAAGGGACGCTCGCGATAAAGAGGTGGCGGATCACCTCAGCGTTTCTTTGGATGAATATCACCTGATGCTGAACGATGCGGCCTGTGGACGCATCATCGGTATTGAAGATTTGGGCGTCAGTTTGGATGTGATCGGCGATTCGTCAGACGACTCAACCGAAGGTGAATCATTCGCTGGTCTGGCCAGCGAACGCTTCCACTCGGCGCTGGCTGAATGCATTGATGGCTTGCCAGAACGGGAAGCACTGGTACTCTCTCTGTATTACGATGAAGAGCTTAACCTTAAGGAAATTGGACAAATTTTAAACGTCAGTGAGTCCAGAGTCAGCCAGATCCACTCTCAGGCTATGCATCGCGTCCGGGCCAGAATGAAAGATTGGTACTGAACGCACAATAGCTCCGCTACAATCAATCGTAAGTGTCAGGCATAATTAATTCAGGTTGTTTCAAGCTTTTCTTGGTCGTTTATTAGCGACCAATCAGGAGGATACATTGGATAAGAACATGAAGATCCTGATCGTTGATGATTTCTCAACGATGCGCCGGATTATCAAGAACTTGCTCCGCGATTTGGGTCTGAACAACACCCATGAGGCCGATGATGGCAATACGGCCCTACCAATGTTGAAAAATGGTGACTTCGAATTCGTGGTGACCGACTGGAATATGCCAGGGATGCAGGGGATTGATCTGCTCAAGGCCATCCGGGCGGACGAAAAGCTCAAGCATCTTCCAGTGTTGATGGTGACTGCCGAAGCCAAGCGCGAGCAGATCATCGAAGCGGCTCAGGCGGGGGTGAACGGTTATATTGTGAAACCCTTTACAGCCGCCACTCTTAAGGAAAAGCTCGACAAGATCTTCGAGCGCATTGGCTAACGGGGTGGGCATGACGGTCAAAGCGCCACTAATCAGCCTTGAGCAAGCCAGACAGCTGGTCACGCTATTGGAGCAAGACCGGCAGCAAGATGCCGAGGCACTGCTGGCCGACATCTGTGTTCCCAATGTGCACATGTTGTTTGAGAAGGTGGGGCAGCTGACACGTCAACTGCATACCTCGTTGCAAGAGTTCAGACTGGATCCCAGGCTGACCGATCTCGCTAATCAAGACATCCCGGATGCTCGAGCTCGTCTTAACTATGTTATCGAGATGACCGACAAGGCCGCCAATCGCACCATGGATGCGGTGGATGCCTGTCTTCCCCTGGCGGATCAGCTCAGTGAGCGCATCCAGGCGGTGCAGCCAGGCTGGCATCAATTGATGACCCGACAACTGGATGTGCTGCAATTCAAGCAGTTATGTCATCAGCTGGATGACCATATCAAGCAATCAGAGCTGGATGCGAACCGCTTGCGGGAGCGGCTCACCGAGATTCTCATGGCGCAGGATTTCCAGGATCTGACCGGGCAGATGATCCGTAAGGTCATAGCGCTTGTCCACGAGGTGGAAAGCAAGCTGGTAGAGATTCTGACCATGTTCGGCGATCAGTTGGATACCCCCTGCGAGCCGCAACAAGCACCGCAGCGCAGTGGTATCGAGGCAGAAGGGCCTATCCATAACAAACACGAACGACCTGACGTGGTAGCCAGCCAGGACGATGTAGACGATTTGCTGTCAAGCTTAGGATTCTGAGGGAGTGAAAGAATGGGCTTTGATGTTGATGAGGATATCCTGCAGGACTTTCTGGTAGAGGCCTCTGAGATCCTGGAACAACTCTCCGAACAGTTGGTGGATCTGGAGAAACGTCCTGATGACCGGGATCTCCTCAACGCCATCTTCCGCGGATTCCATACCGTCAAGGGCGGGGCTGGTTTTCTCTCGCTGACCGAATTGGTAGATATCTGCCACGGGGCGGAGAATGTGTTTGATATGCTGCGCAATGGCCAGCGTCCAGTCGATGCCGAGTTGATGGATGTGATCTTGCAGGCGCTCGACACTATCAATGCCATGTTCGCCCAGGTGCAGAATCGTGAGCCCCTTGATGCGGCAGACGCCAGTTTGCTCCATGCGCTGCATGATCTGAGTCAGCCTGTCTCAGCCGAAGAGTTGGCCGCCAAACAGGCCAAATCGCAGCCCGGGCCGGAACCAGAACCAGCAATGTCCATGCCGGTGGAGTCGACAGCGGCTGGCTCCATTGATGACATCACCGATGATGAGTTCGAGCGGTTGCTGGATGAATTACATGGTTCTGGTAATGCCCCTGGCAGCAAGGCAGACGTCATCAGTGATGAGGGTGACATCACGGATGATGAGTTTGAGGCGCTGCTTGATCAACTGCATGGTAAAGGTGCCCATGGTGGTAAACCGGCCAATCCAACCGTAGAGGCCCAGCAGGAGGCCGACGGACTGATCAATGACGATGAGTTCGAGCGGTTGTTGGATGAATTACATGGCAAGGGCAAGGGGCCGGGTGCCAACACTGAGGCCGGCATCGAGCAAGAGCCGAGTGCAGATAAGCCGGTGCATGTTGAACCTCAGACCGCGGCTGTAACTAAGTCTGCTCCGTCGGCACCTCCTGCAGCCAGCCAGGCTGAAACCACGGTGCGGGTGGATACTCGCACCCTGGATGTGATCATGAATATGGTCGGTGAATTGGTGCTGGTGCGTAACCGCTTAGTCAGTCTGGGTATCGCCAGTAATGATGAGGAGATGAGCAAGGCCGTTTCCAATCTGGATGTGGTGACAGCCGATCTCCAAGGTGCGGTGATGAAGACCCGCATGCAACCGATCAAGAAGGTATTTGGCCGCTTCCCACGCGTGGTTCGCGATTTGGCGCGTAGTCTCAAGAAAGAGATCAACCTGGTGATGGAGGGGGAGGAAACTGATCTCGATAAGAACTTGGTTGAAGCCCTGGCGGATCCGCTTGTTCACTTGGTTCGCAACTCCTGTGATCACGGCGTCGAGTTGCCCGAGATTCGGGCCAAGGCCGGTAAGCCACGGGTTGGCACCATCACCCTTAGCGCATCGCAAGAGGGGGATCATATCCTACTGTGCATCGAGGATGACGGTGCTGGTATGGATCCCGAGAAGCTCAAGCAGATCGCCATCAAACGCGGCATCTTGGATCAAGATGCCGCTGCACGGATGAGCGACAACGAGGCCTATAACCTCATTTTTGCCCCGGGTTTTTCCACCAAACAGGAGATATCAGATATTTCTGGTCGTGGTGTGGGCATGGATGTGGTGAAGACCAGCATCAGCCAGCTCAATGGCTCTGTCTACATCCATTCCGAATTAGGGGTTGGTACACGCCTTGAGATCAAGGTGCCATTGACCTTGGCCATTTTGCCGACCCTGATGATTGAGGTGGGGGCTCAGACCTTTGCGTTGCCGCTTACCAACGTCAATGAGATTTTCCACCTGGACTTGGGTAACTCCAAGATGGTGGATGGTCAGTTGACCATCATAGTCCGTGAGAAGGCGATTCCCTTGTTTTACCTACAAGACTGGCTGGTTCGGGCCAAGGATCGCAAGCCGACCCGACGTGATAAGGGCCATGTGGTCATTGTCCAGATCGGTGCCAAACAGGTAGGTTTTGTGGTGGACAATCTGATAGGCCAAGAAGAGGTGGTGATTAAGCCGCTGGACAAGCTGTTGCACGGCACCCCTGGCATGGCCGGCGCTACCATCACCAGCGATGGTGGTATCGCCTTGATTCTGGATATTCCGAGCCTGCTGAAGGCCTATGCTCGTCGTCGATGATGAGCGCCCAGACGAGAATGACAACCAGATGGCAGTAAAAGTATTAGTAGTTGATGATTCGAGCTTTTTCCGTCGACGGGTATCTGAGATCATCAATCAGGATCCTATGATGGAGGTCGTTGACACGGCTAAAAATGGCAAGGAGGCGGTTGAAAAGGCCGCCTCCTTGCGCCCTGATGTCATCACCATGGACATCGAAATGCCGGTGATGGATGGCATCTCTGCCGTGCGTGAAATCATGGCCAGGACCCCGACACCCATCTTGATGTTTTCTTCCCTGACTCATGAAGGTGCCAAGGCGACGCTGGATGCACTGGACGCCGGTGCGCTGGATTTCTTGCCGAAGAAATTTGAGGACATCGCCAGAGATAAAGAGGAAGCCATCAGTCTGCTGCAGCAGAGAGTCAAGGCCATCGCTCGGCGCCGGGTTTTTGCTAGCCCGTCCCGACCCTTGCCGACTAGCACGGCATCTGGCGCGACTCAGGCTAGTGCCGCGGGGTTGCGAATCAGCCAACGGGCGTCAATTACGGCATCAACCGGTGAACGTTTGACAACGGCTGCTCCGGCCGCGCCGGTCAACTTCAAGCGTTCTGGCAAGCAATATCAATTGATGGCAATAGGGACCTCAACCGGCGGGCCGGTCGCCTTGCAGACGGTGTTGACTCAGCTGCCAGCGGACTTTCCGTATCCTATTTTGCTGATTCAGCATATGCCGGCGACTTTCACTGCTGCGTTCGCCTCTCGCCTAAACGGCTTATGCAAGATTGCCGTGAAAGAGGCGGAGGATGGCGATATCTTGCGGCCGGGAACGGCTTATCTGGCGCCCGGTGGCCGACAGATGTTGGTGGATGGTCGTCCTGGCGGGGCGCGCATTCGCATCATGGATGGTAATGACAAGGTCAATTACAAGCCCTGTGTGGATATCACCTTTGCTTCTGCGGCCAAGGTTTATGGCGACAAGGTGCTCGCCATCGTCTTGACTGGCATGGGGGCCGATGGTCGTGATGGTGCCAGATTGTTGCATGGTCATGGTTCGGTGATCTGGGCACAGGATGAAGCCAGCTGTGTCGTATACGGCATGCCCCAGGCCGTGGTCAAAGCGGATTTGGCGGCAGAGGTGTTGCCCCTGGAGCGAATTGCGCAGCGCATCATGGTTGAGGTTAAGGGCTGACCCACGTTTGCCTATCTTTTTTTTTGGGGTGGTACCTTGTGCGCCTGCTGGCTGTTCAACAGCCGGCGGCGAAAGGAAAGAAACATGCTGGTATGGACTATCGCTAATCAAAAGGGTGGTGTTGGCAAAACCACCACAGTCGTGACATTGGCCGGTCTACTGGCCAGACAGGGCAAGCGGGTATTGCTGTTGGACATGGATCCCCACGGTTCCTTGACCAGTTACCTCAATTTCGACTCGGACTTGTTGGATGGCACCCTCTATGAGCTGTTTCAGAGTGCTCAGCCTACCCGTGAACAGGTGTTGCGACTGACCCTGGGGACCGCCTTTGAGGGGATCTCATTGCTGCCGGCATCCATTACCCTGGCAACATTGGATCGCACCTTGGGCACGCGGGATGGCATGGGGCTTGTGATCAAGCGGGCGTTGCAGTGTGTCGAACCGGATTTTGATGCCGTACTGATTGACTGTCCGCCGGTGCTGGGGGTCATGATGGTCAACGCATTAGCGGCCAGTGATAGGATCTTGGTGCCGGTTCAGACCGAATTCCTGGCGCTAAAAGGTCTGGAGCGGATGGTGAAAACCTTTGAGATTATGGAAAAATCTCGATCTACTCCCTTTCGCTATACCATAGTGCCCACCATGTTTGACAAACGCACCAAGGCGTCATTACAGACATTGCAGGCGATCAAGGCGGAATACGGCGATGTGGTGTGGAATTCGGTGATCCCTATTGATACCAAGTTCCGGGATGCTAGCTTGCAGCATGTGCCGCCTTCTATCTTCGCCCCTGAGTCCAGAGGCAGTCATGCCTATGGCACCTTGCTCAATTATTTACAGCAGCTGGAGCTGGAAACCGGCAAGGAGACCGCATGAGTCAGTCATCGCAGTTCAAGGCGATGGAAGATTATTTCCAGTCGTTGCTCAATGAGTCGGCTCCTGTCCCGAATCAGCCGGTTACTGCGGCTGCGGAGATGCAATCCGTTCCCGTAGCCAAACCCACCCTCGAAAAACCCCGTCAGGCCGAGTTGGAGCAACTCCTTGCCAAGGTACCTGCGCCTAAGGCTGTGGTGTCGGCGCCTACAGCCGTTGTAAAGCCGGTGGTGGCGAAGTCACCTCCTTCGCCGCCACCTGTGGTTTGGCAAAACATTCAGACGGAGCGGGAATTCCAGGCGCTATTTTTCAGCGTTGCCGGGATCACCTTTGGCGTACCGCTTACCGAGCTGGGCGGCATCCATCAGTTGGGTAAACTGAACAGCTTATTTGGCAAACCGGATTGGTTCGCCGGTGTCATGACCCAGCGGGATCGGCAGCTCAATGTGGTCGATACTGGGCGCTGGATTATGCCGGACAAAGAAGCTACCACGGATTACCAATACCTCATCATGTTGGGGGAAAGTACCTGGGGCTTGGCATGCCATGAGCTGATGGGCACAGAGTGGCTCAACCGGGATCAGATAAAGTGGCGAGATAAGGCCGCGAAACGTCCCTGGTTGGCGGGAATGGTGAAAGATAAGATGTGTGCCTTGCTCCACGTACGGGAGTTGCTCACACTATTGAAACAAGGCGTCAATATCGACGGCGTCTGATGTCGCTGGTCACTTCAATCATTGCTAGTGTTGGTATAAAAAGTCCTATACCCGGAATTAAAGGAAGGCAAAATGAATCAGAAACGAAATGTCGCGCAGAACATTGCCGAAGATGAAGTGTTGCAATGGGTGACCTTTCAGCTGGACAAGGAGACATACGGTATCAATGTAATGCAGGTACAAGAAGTACTGCGTTACACCGAAATCGCGCCTGTACCGGGAGCGCCGGATTACGTCATCGGCATCATCAACCTGCGCGGCAATGTCGTAACCGTTATCGATACTCGGTCCCGTTTCGGACTGCCGTCTGCAGAGATCAGTGACAACTCACGCATCGTGATCATTGAAGCGGATAAGCAGGTGATTGGTATTTTGGTGGATAGCGTTGCCGAGGTGGTTTATCTGCGCTCTTCTGAGATCGATGTGGCACCGAGCGTCGGCACCGAAGAGAGCTCCAAGTTCATCCAGGGGGTGAGCAACCGTGATGGCGAGCTCCTGATCCTGGTGGATTTGAACAAGTTGCTCAGCGATGACGAGTGGGACGAGCTGAGCCAGCTCTAATCAGATGGATACTCTGCTCATTCTGTTTTTATTGGTGACGCTGGCGCTCGCAATAGCTTGCGCCGGTGTCTTGTTTTTATGGCGTCAGATAACCCATTTACAACGCAAGCTCTCTGCCATGGAACTGCTGATTAAGGAGTTGAGTCGGGTCAAAGAGAGTACCCGCAAGCAACTCACCGAACTGCATGCCAACGCCTTGGGATTTGGAGTGAAGGTCACCGAGGTGGAAAAAGCCATTTTAGCGGTAGCGGAGCGTCAGCAAGAGTTAAGTCAGCAGGATCCGGAGCGTAAACTTTACAGCCGTGCCGCCAAGATGGTTGAACTGGGTGCCGGTATTGAAGAGATCATGGCTGAATGTGAAATCCCCAAAGCTGAAGCTGAGCTGCTTATCTCGTTACGAGCCAAGGGAAGGTAGTACCTTCCCTTTTGCTTTGCCGCCTTAATCCCTATCTATACCTGTGTATCCACCGCCTCTGTGCCATCCGGTCTGCGCCAGTGTTCGGGGTAACGGCCCTGGAGCAAAAAGGAATAAGCCAGTATCTCTGCTATCACCACATACAGGGCCGGAGGAATTTGCTCTCCTGTTTGCAGGCCCAGCAGCCGTTCTAGCAGCTGGGGATCCTCATGGATGTAGAGTCCTTCCTCTTTGGCCATGGCCAATATCTGTTCGGCTGCCTCGCCGACGCCACGACTACTGACATGGGGCGCTTGCTGGCCGTCATAACGCAAGCCAATGGCCTGCTTTTCTTGAGTATTTTTCATATATGAATGGAAAGACCGTCATTGGTGGGCGGGTTGACTACTTGTGGTGGTTTCACCTTGCCCTGACGGCAGTGAAAACCGGTGGATTGCAGGCCCAATTCGGCAAAGCGTGATTCCAACTGTGGCAGTGTCTGCTTTACCCGTTCGATACCTTCCGTTTGTTCTGCTATGACCATGATACCTATATCCGGGATCTGCAACCTGACCTTGATCTGCAGCGGTCCTACGCCTTCTGGCTCCAGATAAAAACTCAGCAGCCAGTGATACTCCTGCTCCGTATGGCCCCCTCTGTGTATGGTCAGTACAGGCTCATGGGCGCGTTGCGGCGTGGAGGGCAGAGGACAAAGCCAGGGCTGATTGGTGACTGCTGGCTCTTGTTGACTCGCCTGGCGTTGCTCCACCAACTGCAGGCTGGCTGTTCCCAAACGATGCAGTAAGCCATGACTTAACTGTGTCTCCCCTGTCTGAGCTGGGGATGGCTGTAGCGAGGATTGTTGGGCATCAGCCTGGGCCAAACGTTGAGTCAATAGCTGTAACAGCCAGCGTTGAAGGCCTTGTCCCAGCGTATTGTCGGCCAGTGGGGCGCTCATGAAGCGAAGCCACTGTTCGGCCTGTTGTGGTGTATCTAATGGGCGTTGCAGATCGCTCGTGAGCTGCGCCATGGCCGTCTGCAGGCTGCGAGGCAAGACTAGTGTGCTACTGCTATGCAATAAGCGGATCAGTTGTGGTAAAGCCGATAGGTTACTATCGGCTTGTGCCGGTTTGGGCCAGTTTGAGTCCTCGCCCTCAGGGAGTAGCCCCGCAAGGCTGAGCAGCGCATCCCAAGTCAGTTTGTTGCCTGACTGAGGCGTGGAGGCGGTGGAGCTGGCCATTGCTATTGGGGCAAGATTGGCGGACGCTGGCGTTAAGCCCTGGGCCTGTAACAGGCGCTTGACACTGTGCAGTAAAGCCTCGCCCTGCGGCAGCGCCAGGCCGACCGAGTAAGGGGACGCGCGCGTCTCTGATGGAGCCTGATGTTGGGGAGCTTTTGCATCTTGAGGCAATGCGGTCTGCGGTTGGCCAGTCTGTACATTCTGGGGGGGCGCCTTGGCCGATGGAGTCGCCTGAGGTTGTAGTAGAGGTAGGGTCGCTTTGAGTAACGATGGCAGTTGACGCGCAGTGAGCCCGTCAGCATTTTTTTCAGGTGAAGGACTGGCCGGATTACCATCCTTGGCCGCTGCTGGCGCAGTCTTGGTCTGCTGCCGAAACTGCTGTTGTTCCTGCGGTGTCAATTGCTCCATCAATCTAGGGTGTTGCGCCAGTAGCTGCAGCGTCCACTGAAGTAGCGCTCGACCAAGGCCCGGCTGTTGCCGAAGCAATTGGGCCAGCACGCTGTCATTGCTGAGCGTCGACTGCATCATCTGATTGCTGTTGGTGTCTGAGGGTAGGGGATTTTTGTTTGGTAACGGCCAAGCCTGACGCAAGCTAGGTTCAAGCTTTAGCAAGGGGACCAACAGGCGTTGTAACCACATCAGTTCGACGGGGGCATCATCTAGGGTTTGGGCGGCGACGGTCGTTTGACCGCCTTGTAACAGCACCGCGGGAATCTGGCGCAACAAGGTCTGCAAGCTTTGCGCCAATGGCGCGGGTAATTGCCCCTGCGTCGCTGACACCTGCCGCAAAAAATCTTCCAACAGCCCTTTGGGCACGCCAGATCCTTGCGCCGCCGGAGGTGCCGAATTGACATTATTTTGTTCTTCGGTCGGGGCTGTGGTTGGGCGCTCCGGCTGCCAGTGAATCGATGACACGCAAGTCCCCTTTGGTTGCTATTGGCAAAGGCCCATCAGAGGCATCGGGCTTGGGTTAATCAGGCCCAGCTGTGACTGTAGCGCGGGCTTGTTCCGTCGTGTAGCGTCATGCGTCAAGGCGACAACAGATCCGCCATAGCGAATGCTCTGCCTGCAGTGTGGCTCGTTAAGAAATCGCCACTGTTGCTATTGTTATTTCATCGGCATCATCAGTGGTTACTTGATAGGCGGCTGCCGCTGTGAGGCCTAGCACTCCATCGGATCTTAGTGGACCTTGCGCTGTCGGCGAGGCCGGCTCTTATGGTGTTTCGTGAATAAAAGCTGGGTGCACGAAGTCACACTTTTGGATCATAATCTCTTATAATCGTCCGCTTAGATTAACGCAGTGTGTTCAGCACATGTGTGGGGATAATAATGCAGTTTTCTTATCGTGCCTTAGTGTTTGTGCTGTCCATGGCATTGACGCCCTCCTTATTGGCGGAAACCGCTAAACAACAGGACTTGGCGCTTTCCGATACCTCTCCCGTCGCACCTACCGGTGCTCGCTTGTATCAGGGACCAGGAGGGGCCAGCGATCATTTCGAATCCATCAACCGCGGTTTGTGGTGGTTTAACTACGACATCATGGATCGCAAGGCTGTCCGCCCGGTAGTGCATTGGTATGCTGATACTGTGCCTGAACCTTTACGGGATGGCGTGGCTAACTTTGCCAACAATTTCGAAGAACCGAATAACTTCGTCAATAATCTCCTGATCTGGGATCTTCGCGGCTCGTTTGGCAGCGTCTTCCGCTTCATGGTCAACACCACTGTGGGGCTGGGGGGCTTCATCGATGTCGCTTCCCGGCTCGGTGTGGAACGTAACACCATGGAGATGACTACCGTGCTGGGCAAATGGTCTGTCGATCAGGGGCCTTACATCATGTACCCGGTTTATGGCCCCAGTACGGTGCGTAGTACCGTGGGGGATGTGGTGGATGGTCTCTACTTCCCGTTTAGCGAGATGACGTTCGTGATGAAAGCGGCTCGCTGGGGGCTAGACGGTTTGTCGGTGCGCAGCAGCATTATAGCTCAAGAGCCCATGCTGGATAATTCTCTGGATCCCTATGCCAACATTCGCGATTTCTATCTGCAGTATGAGGAGGCCAAGGTGCAAGACCAGACAGGGCCTCAGAGCCTGGCCCCGGCTGAGCCCGCAGATTCCGGTTTGGATGATTATCTGGATGAGATAGATCAGTAACCTCGCCGCTGTTTCCTGCAGGCCGGTCTTGATGACCGGCCTGCTTGTTTTAGTGCAACTTAAACGGGCAAGTGGGTGATGGCAGGCTTGCAAATCTGTGCAGGCTTGGTATGGTGGGATGTCCGCTAGCTATAAAACATAACCAAGTCAATACTGATAGTGATTTTGTAGTCAGCATAGCCGTAAAGAAAAGTTTACTTGGTGACTCCCATGCAGAAAGATGTGCTCAATGACGTAAATATCCAATCCGAGAAAGTGCTGATGACCCCGGCTGAGCTCAAGGATCTCTTCCCGGTCTCTGAGGACGCTCGGGCCTACATCAGCCAGGCGCGCAAGACCATTGCCGATATTGTCCAGCAGCGCGATCATCGTCTGTTGGTGATCTGCGGTCCCTGCTCCATTCACGACATGGAGGCCGCCAAGGATTACGCCAGCCGTCTGAAGAAGCTGCATGATCAATATGCCGATTCTCTGTACATAGTCATGCGAGTCTACTTTGAGAAGCCGCGCACCACGGTCGGCTGGAAAGGCTTCATCAATGATCCGAACCTGGACGGCACCTTCGACGTCGAGCTGGGCCTGAAGAAGGCCCGTGAGCTGCTGGTCTGGTTGGCCGAACTTCAATTGCCGCTGGCCACCGAGGCGTTGGATCCCATCAGTCCGCAATATCTGGCGGACCTCTTCTCCTGGTCAGCCATTGGTGCTCGTACCACAGAATCTCAGACCCACAGAGAGATGGCCTCTGGTCTCTCCATGCCGGTGGGCTTCAAAAACGGTACCGATGGCAATCTGGATACCGCCATCAATGCGATGCAGGCCGCCTCTTCTAGCCACTCCTTCATGGGCATCAACCAGCAAGGGCAGGTCGCCTTGTTGCAGACCCAAGGCAACCCGGATGGCCATGTGATACTGCGTGGTGGCAAACATCCCAATTATGACTCTGTGAATGTCGCCTTGGCCGAGCAGGCTTTGGCCAAGGCAGGGTTGCCGGCGCGGCTGGTGGTGGATTGCAGCCACGGTAACTCCAGCAAGAACCACAGACTGCAGCCGCTGGTGGCTGCCAACGTGCTACATCAGATCCAGGATGGTAATCGCTCCATCATCGGCATCATGCTGGAGTCCAATATTGGTGAGGGAAATCAGTCCAGCGAGCAGCCCAAGTGCGATATGCAATACGGCATCTCCATCACGGATGCCTGCATCGATTGGGAAACGACTGCCACCCTGCTGGCTCACTGCCATCGCCAGCTGACGGATGCCCTCAAGGCTCGACTGTCCGCCTGATGACCCCGCATAATGGGGGGCGGCCGTGAGGTCGGCCCCCTTATTTTTGGATGAGCTTGCATGAATGAAGAATTGAATGCCCTGAGGGATCAGATCGATGGGGTGGATCAGCAGCTGGTGGCACTGCTGGCCCGCCGGCTGGCGTTGGTGGCCGAGGTGGGGGAGGTGAAGAGCCGCCATGGTCTGCCCATCTATGCACCGGATCGGGAGGCGGCCATGTTGGCGCGCCGGCGCGATGAGGCCGCACAGCAGGGGGTACCGCCGGATCTGATCGAGGATGTGTTGCGCCGCGTGATGCGTGAGTCCTATAGCAGCGAGAATGACTCCGGCTTCAAGTGTGTCAATCCGTCATTACGCCAGATCGTGGTGGTGGGCGGCGCCGGTCAACTGGGGCGGCTGTTCGTCAACATGTTCCGCCTGTCGGGTTACCAGGTGGCAGTGTTGGAGCGGGATGACTGGGGGCAGGCTGACGCCTTGCTGAGCCAGGCGGGCATGGTGGTGGTGGCGGTGCCCATCGAAAACACCTGCGACGTCATTGACCGTCTGACCAGTTTGCCACCGGACTGTGTGCTGGTGGATCTCACCAGCATCAAGCAGCGGCCCCTGAGTCACATGCTGGCCGCCCATGCGGGGCCGGTGCTGGGGTTGCACCCCATGTTTGGTCCGGATGTATCCAGTCTGGCCAAGCAGGTGGTGGTGTGTTGCCATGGACGGGATGAGGCGGCCTATCAGTGGTTGCTGGATCAGATGCGCATCTGGGGCGTGCGCTTGCACAGCGTGGCGGCCGCGGATCACGATAACGCCATGAGTTTGATCCAGGCGTTGCGTCACTTCACCAGCTTTGTCTACGGCGTGCACCTGTGTGATGAACAGGCGGATCTCAAGCGCCTGCTGGCGCTCAGCTCCCCCATCTACCGGTTGGAGCTGGCCATGGTGGGGCGGTTGTTTGCCCAGGATCCGGCCCTGTATGCCGACATCATACTGTCCTCGCCCCTGAACGTGCAGATGATCCGTCGTTATCATCAACGCATGGGCCAGGCCATCAGTTTCCTCGAAAGTGGCGATCGGCAGCGCTTCATCGATACGTTTCACAAGGTGTCCGAGTTCTTTGGTGACTATGCCGGCCAGTTCCTGCGGGAGAGCAAACTGCTGTTGGCCCAGGCCCATGATGCTCGGCATCATGAGTCCCTCTAGTCATTTGTTCCAATAAAAACGCCAGGCAATCGCCTGGCGTTTTTATTGGCATCTTGCGTCAACCTCAGGGCAGCAGTGCCGGGGCAATCTCGGTGGGCGCCACATCTTCACTGGGATAGCAGCCCAGTACCTTGAGACTGCGGGTCAGGGGGTAGAGCTCCTGCAGGGCTCGCTGCATGGCTTCGCTGTGCAGATTGACCGCCACATCCATATAGAACATCTCCTCCCATGGGTTGCCCTGAATGGGACGGGACTCCAGCTTGGTCATGTTGATCTGATGGTTGCGCAGCACCAGCAGCACCTCCACCAGGGCACCGGCGTACTGATTGGTGGACATGATGAGGGTGGTCTTGGCGGGCACCTGGGGCACTACCTCGATGGGCTCTCGGGCCACTACGATGAAGCGGGTCATGTTTTCCTGCTGATTGGCCAGCCCACTGGCAATGGAGGTGAGACCAAACAACTTGCCGCCGTCGGCGCTGCCAATGGCGGCTACATTGGGTGAGGCCAGCGCCTGCACCTTGGCCATGGCAGCTGACGAGGAGTCACAGAATACGTGATGGATGTCAGGATGTTGCGCCAGATACCGTGAGCACTGTTGCAGGGGTTGGGGGTGACCGTACAGGGTATCGATCGCCGCCAGCTCGGTGGGCACGGCCACCAGCAGGCAGTGCTCTATGGGGTAGGTCAATTCGCCGACGATGGACAGACTGGTCTGCTGCATCAGATCGTACACTTCATTGATGGAGCCTGAACTTGTGTTCTCGATGGGCAAGACACCAAATTGGCAACGACCGCTTTCTACGGCCTCAATGACTTGGGCAAAGTTGCTGCAGCTGTGTTCGCTCACCTGGGCATAGCGGCCCAGATACTTGCGTGCCGCCAGACTGGAGTAAGAGCCTAGCGGCCCCAAATAGGCCACACTGGTCTCGTCCGCCGCCTGCATCGGGTTGGCCAGACGTTGCAGATAGTCCTGTTGGGTCAGTACCGAGTCTTCAATCACCAGATGATAGAGTTGAGTGACGTACTGGGCGCTCAGGCCCAGGGCGCGTCCCTGCTGAATGAGCCGTACCAGCAGATCCTGTTCCCGGTGGGTATCGCGGATGGGGCGTTGATCGGCCCGTTTGCTGCGGGCTACTTCCAGGCTTAGTTCACGGCGTCGTGCCAGCAGGGCTAGCAGATCGGCATCCAATTGGGTTATCTCGTTGCGAATCTCATCCAGTGTCGCCATTCGGTTCCTCCCTCACTCCCGGCATACAGCAAAAAAAAGGCCTCCCGCTGGGGGAGGCCTCGCACTGTTCGTCTTCAGATTCTCGGTTGCGTGGAGGCGCATCCCCTGGAGGGCGCAGCAAAAGAGACACTATAGAAAAACAGAGACCAAAATAACATGCAATTCAACCTTGGTATCAAGGAGTCATACCAATACGTTAAAAAACAAGGTTATGCAAGCTTCACCGGGAAATTAGCCTGAATTCGCTGCCAATTGACGAAAAAGGCGCCTCAACCGGGGCGCCTTGGCAAAGATGAGTGGAGATTAGATGGCCTCGATTAGCGTGCCCATGCGGCACTGTTCTTTACCGGAACGCTGGGCTCTGTGGGCCTGCGGGCGTGCGGCATACTTGATCAGTTGGCGTTCGAGTTTTTGTCCCAGGGCATTAATGGCGGCATGCAGGTCTTCATGCTCAGCCTGGGCAAACAAGGTGTCATTGGGAATGCCGCAGGTGGCTTCCACAGTGAAAACAAGTCCCTCTTTATGAATGATGACATGGGGGGTGATCAAGGGCACCTGTAGCCGCTCAAGCTTCTCAAACCGGCTGGCAATACGGCCTTGGATTGTCGGGGTAACGTCAAGAACTTTACTGGTGATATCGATTAACATAGGCGAACCCCCTTTGGTTCCTGTTGCTCTTTCACTTTCAGATTAACCCGCCAACGCTTTAATTTTGTGATCTGCATCACTTAATTTGGGCGGCAAAAGATTTGTGCGTGGAAGTGTGATTGTTCTTGGGGAAGCCGGAAAAAACGCTTGAGTATCTCCTGGGGGGAATGCATTATTTTTGCGGTTTTCATACTGATAAATTTAGCGGTTGTTCCAAATATGCCAGCAGTTGCGCATAACCTGGCATAGATCACTTCCTGAGGGGGGATGGAGCCTGGAGAACCGACATCATTGAAGGTAGCCTGTGAGCCTGTTGTCCGGATATGCCATAAGTCGTCTGCTCGACTCTGTTTGTAACGATGCGCCGGCCTTCGCGTTGCCAACCTACCTCTCATCTGACGCTCTTGGCGTCGCCAGCTCGACGCTTAATGCCAAATCTAAAGAGGGACCGAGTGCAGAGCTGCCGTTGACCGATCATCCAGATGAAATCGGCGAGTATTTTCACCAGTTATGCCTGCTGGCGCAACAAATCCTCCCTTATCCCTCCATTAGCATCTGGCTGCACGATGCCAGCAAACAGCATATCGTCTGCTCTCATGCCTTGGGTCCCAAGACGCGGCTCGGTCGCATCCACGCGTTAAGCGAAATTCGTCAGCTGTGGGATGATTTGTCTGCTGGAGAAATCCTTAATATTGTCAACGCTCAGCAGGATCCGCGCTGTTCTTTGCGTTTTTTGGATGAGGAACCGACGGACCTGTTGCTGGCGGCCATCAGGAGTCATGGTCAGCAGGTGGGGGCTCTGGTCTGCCGTCGTCCCAGCCAGTTTGAGCCCTGGCCAGAACATTGCCACGCCATCTTGCGCACCTTCTCCTTGATGGCCGGCCGTGGTCTGGAAAATCTGGATAGTGAGGGCGGTAAGCTGTTGGCCTATCAACGTCAGCAGCAATTGGAACGTATTCACCATGCCTTGTCAGCCAAGACGGGGCGGCCCTTCTTTGATGAGCTGGTGACCCAACTCCGTTTGGTGCTGC
Source organism: Pseudaeromonas paramecii (assembly GCF_039540575.1). Lineage (NCBI taxonomy): Bacteria > Pseudomonadati > Pseudomonadota > Gammaproteobacteria > Aeromonadales > Aeromonadaceae > Pseudaeromonas > Pseudaeromonas paramecii. The sequence goes on along the minus strand of NZ_BAABFC010000009.1, from coordinate 111,600 downwards.
AGGCTCAGCAGGTCTGGGTTTGTGAGGCCGAGCAAACCCCGGCCGGTGCCTTTGCTCGCATGATTTCCGAGAGTGATGGTCTTAACGACGGTAGCAGCAGCTACCGTTACGCCCTGCGCAACGCGGCCTGTCGACACGTCTATGAGACTGCGGAGCAGCCGTATCTGGTCCTCAGTGAGGCGCTGACGTTGCCAAGTCGCTACTGTGGGGCGGCGCATTATTGCGGGGTGGCGCTGCGAGATAACAAGCGCAAGGTGATCGGCCATCTGGCCATGACCTTTGAGCGATTGCCCGACGAGTCCTTGCTACAGAGCATCCTGAATCTGGTGTGCCAACGGGCCGGCAGTGAGTTGGAGCGGCAACAGGCCGAAGCCCAGTTACGGCTTTCTGCGGTAGCGTTCGAGACTAACGAGGGGCTCATCATCACGGATCCCGAGCTGGTGATCTTGCGGGTCAATCATGCCTTCAGCCAGATCACCGGCCTATCGGCGCGGGAGGTGGTGGGCAAACGATTGGGGGAGGAGCTCTGGCCCTGGCCTACGGATGTCACGCCACAGTTTGATGATGCGGGGCGTTGGGAAGGGGAGGTAAATCGCTGGCGCCGAGAGGGGGTGGTGTATCCACAATGGGAAACCTGGACGCCGGTCCGCGACGAGGAGCAGCAGATCACGCACTATGTCATCTGCTTCGAAGATCTCTCCGAGCGGCAAGCCAGCGCCCGTCAGATCCAGAGCCTCGCCTATTTCGACGATCTCACCGGCTTACCCAATCGTCGCATGTTGCTGGAGCAGGTGGAACGGGCGTTCATCGCCGCTCGCGAGTCCGAATGGATCGGTGCCCTGCTGTTTATCGATCTGGATCATTTCAAGACCATCAATGACTCCCTGGGGCATGCCGCCGGCGACTGGTTGTTGCAACAGGTGGCCCTGCGCCTGCAGGCCGAACTGGGTCAGGGTGATGTGCTGGCCCGGCTCGGTGGCGATGAATTCGTGCTGCTGCTGCCTATCTTGAGCGAAAGCCCCCCCTTGGCGGAGATGCAGGCCAGCGGGTTGGGGGAGCGCCTGATTGAGGTGCTGTCCATGCCCTATCAGTATCAGGGGCTGGATCTGCACATCGCCGCCAGTATCGGTGTCACCCTGTTTCCCAGCCGGGATCAGCAACCCGAAGATCTGCTCAAGCAGGCCGATACCGCCATGTACCAGGCCAAGGCCGCCGGGCGGCGCACCATCAAGCTGTTTGATGCCGGGATGCAACGTCAGGCCGACCGGCGCCTGCTGATCCACAATCAGCTGCGACATGCCCTGGGCAACAATGAGCTGCTGCTGCATTACCAACCTCAGCACATGGTGGACAGCGGCGAGCTGATTGGCGTGGAGGCCTTGCTGCGCTGGCATCCTCCCGGTCACTCCATGATTTCGCCGGCAGAGTTCATCCCCATCGCCGAAGAGACGGATCTCATCATCGACATCGGTCAATGGGTGCTGCTCGAGGCCTGTCACCAGTTTGTGCGCTGGGAAGAGGAAGGGGTGCGTCTGCCTCAGCTGTCGGTGAACGTCAGCGCCAAGCAATTTCACCACCAGCGGTTTGTCGAGCATATCCATGAGGTGCTTAGTGCCACCGGCATGGAGCCGTCGGCCCTCAATCTCGAGATCACCGAGTCCGTGGTGCTGGGCAATACCGAAGATGCCATCCACAAGATGAGTGAGCTCAAGCAGCTGGGCATCAACTTCTCCATCGACGACTTTGGTACCGGCTACTCCTCCCTGGGTTATCTCAAACGCCTGCCGGTGGACGAGCTGAAGATAGACAGATCCTTCATCCAGGATATCCCCCATGATGTGAGCAACATGGCCATCGTGGAGGCGGTGATGGCCATGGCCCGCCACCTGGGCTTTAACGTCACCGCCGAAGGGGTGGAAACCCGCCAACAGCTGGAGTTTCTGCGCAAGCAAAACTGCAGCTTCTATCAGGGCTTCTTGGCCAGCAAGCCCTTGTCGGCGGAACACATGCAGCGCTATGCCCTGCGTTACCTGCCGGCAGAGTTGCCACATGAGGGAACACTCTAGTGCCCGCCTGATGTAACTTGCACTGCCAACGATTATACTGCGCCTGGGCACTTGCTATGGCCTTGTGGAGTAGTCTGGATGTGGTGGCGTAACCTGCAGTTACTGGTCAGTTTTTCTTGTGTTGTGCTGATGGGCGGGCTGTTTGCTCCTCAGGCACAAGCTCTCTCGTTGGAACAAAATCTCTATCGCTCCGCCCTGGAGGCGCTGCGTCAGCAGCGCACCGGTGAGGCCTATGCGTTGCAGGCCCGCATGGGGGATTACCCTCTGGCGCCCTACGTGGATTATTACGATCTCTATTGGCAGCCCCAGACCGCACGTCTGGCCGAGGTCAAACAATTTATGCTGCGGCATCCGAATAGCTACCTGGCCAACCGGCTGGAGCGTCGCTATCTGCACCTGTTGGCGCAGGAGCAGAACTGGCATGCCTTCCTGAGCTTGCGTCCCGCCAAGCCCAATTCGGTGGATCTGCAGTGCTACTACTATCGCGCCAAGCTGGCCATGGGACAGCGGGATCTGGCCTTTGATGGTGCCGCCGCACTGTGGCAACACGGTGATTCTCGTCCCGGCGAGTGTGACCGCTTGTTTGCCGCCTGGCGAGACGCCGGGCGCCTGAGCGACAGCCGGGTCTGGGAGCGGCAACAGCTCGCCTATGCCGCAGGCAATGCCGCGTTAGTCAAATATTTAAGTGGCCTCTATCAGTCTGCTGGCTGGCAACGGCTGGGCAACCGGGTCAATCAGCTGCAGGCCAACCCCGCCAAGCTGTTTACCTTGCTGCCGGCGGGCCATGAGATCCGCGATCGCCGCCTGGCCGAGCTGGCCTTGCAGCGGTGGGCCAATCAGGATGCCTTGGCTGCGCTGCGGGTACTGCCGCAGGCCAAGCAGCGCTATGGCCTGCGGCCGCCGGCCGTGGCCAGCGTGGAGCAAGCCATCGCCCGCCGCCTGTTGCTGGATCGCAGCGATGCGCAGCGTCGCTGGCTGGATAGCCGCATGGACAAGTCGTGGCCGGCGGAGCTGCTGGAGTTGCGGGCGCGGGTCGCCATCTATGAATCCGACTGGTCGGCGGTAAACCGCACCATCGCCCTGATGCCACAAGAACAGCAGGGCCAGTCCCGCTGGCGTTATTGGCGTGGGCGAGCCGAGCAGCAGGCCGGCCATGCTGGGGCGGCGCGCCATCAGTTCGAGCTGGGCCGGCAGGAGCGCAGCTACTATGGCTTCCTGAGTGCCCAGCAGCTGGGTAAGCCCTTCTCGTTACAACAGGCCCCCTTAAAGCGGGGGCTGGACTGGAAGAGCGCCAGCCGCCGTTGGGATGCCCTGCCACGCATCGAGGCCCTGTTGCAGCTGGATGAGACAGATCTGGCCCGCGCCGAATGGTACTACCTGATGGAGCAGGTCAGCTACGAAGAGAAACTGCAACTGGGTGGTCTGGCCCTGACCAAGGGCTGGCACGATCTGGCGGTGCAGGCCAGCATCCGGGCCGAGGCTTGGGATGTGCTGGAGCTGCGTTTCCCCACCCCCATGAGTCAGACCTTCAGCCAATTTGCCCAGGCCCGAGCCCTGGAGCCCAGCTTGCTCTACGCCCTGGCCCGCCAGGAGAGTGCCCTGTATCCCAAGGCCAAGTCACCGGTGGGCGCCACCGGCCTGATGCAGCTGATGCCGGCCACCGCCAAGCACACCGCCAAGAAATGGGGCTACCCGCAACCCAGGCCACAGCAACTGGTGGAACCGGCGCTGAATATTCGCCTGGGCAGTGCCTATCTGCGGGAGTTGCTGGATCAGTATCAGGGCAATCGTGTGCTGGCCACCGCCGCCTATAATGCCGGGCCTGGGCGGGTTCGTCAGTGGCGTACCGAGTCAGGTATGCCGATGGATGCCTGGGTGGAGAGCATCCCGTATCGGGAGACCCGCAACTATGTACAGAACGTGCTGGTGTACAACGTCATCTATCAGCAGCAGCTCAAGCGTCCGTTGCGTTTTCTCACCCAGGGTGAGCTGACGCTGAGATATTGAGCTAGGGTGATGAAAATCAAAGGCTTCTGATTGAGTTCTCGCGGGCCGGCTGTGGTACACTCGGCCCTGTGTGCGTTATTAGCGAAGGGGGTACAGGCGTGGCAACAATCAAAGATGTGTCCAGGCTTGCAAATGTGTCGATTTCTACCGTTTCACGGGTGATCAACAACACGGCCCAGGTGGCGCCGGAGAAACGGGAAGCCGTGCTCAATGCCATGAAGGAGCTGAATTTCCGGCCCAACAGTTTTGCCCAGGCGCTGGTGAGCAAGCGCTCCAACTGCATTGGTGTACTGGTGGGGGATCTGTGTGGTGGCCCCTTCTTTGCCCAGATGATGCTGGGGATCGAACAGGTGGTGGATCGGGTGAACAAGTTCTCCATCGTCATCACCGGCAACCACGATGAGCACAGAGAGCGTCACGCCATCGACACCCTGTTGCAGCGCCAGTGTGATGCCTTGATCCTGCACTCCATGGCCTTGCCGGACGAAGAGCTGGCGGAACTCGTCAAGCGCGATACCCCAGTGGTGTTCGTCAATCGGCTGGTGAAGGGCGCCGAAGACAGATCCATCTGGTTTGATAACGCCGAAGGCTGCCGGGTGGCCGTTCGTCATCTGGTGGAACAGGGCCACAGTCGCATCGCTTTTATCACCTCGGATGATCAGAGCTTCGTGGATGCCCAGCAGCGATTTGCCGGTTACCGCCAGGGCTTGCAAGACGCCGGGTTGCCGTTTGATGAGTCACTGGTGGTCAAGGCTTACCCCGATGAGGTGGGGGGGCATGTGGCGGTGAAGGAGTTGCTGGATCGCAAGGCGGAGTTCACGGCCTTCGTGGGCTACAACGATGCCATGGCGGCGGGTGCCATCTCCTACCTGCTGGAAAATGGTATCCAGGTGCCCGGGCAGGTCTCGGCCATCGGTTTTGACGATATCCCTTATGTGCGCTTCATCCATCCCAAGCTCAGTACCATCCGCTATCCCATCGAGAAGATGGGGGAACAGGCGGCAGAGCTGGCGGTGCGTTTGCTGGACAACAAGCCGGTGGACGGTTTGCGGTTGAAGTTTGAGCCTGAACTGATCGAGCGCAATTCCGTCAAGACGCGGTAATCCTCGGGGTCTAGGCCCCGAGTTTTTGATGTAAATCTGATAGCGTTTTCAGAAATGCTTTTCAAGCGTGATCCGCTTCAAAGATCCGGGGCGAGATACTGGGTAGTATCATCACCGGAATCTGGTTTTCTTCACTATTCCCGCTGGGGAAGTAGCTGGCGCAACCAATCCAGATATTTCCTTCGTTACTTTTAACGGCCATCATACGATGGCCGTTTTTTTATGGAGGATCAGTTGATGCAGGATGTGACCCTGGTAGGACTCGGTTGGTTGGGACTCCCCCTGTACCATAGGCTCTCGGCGCTGGGGCTCAGCGTGGCGGGTACCGTCACTCAGGAGGCCAAGTGCCAGTCGTTGCGCCAGGCCGGGGTGAATGCGCATGTATGGCAAGCCACTGGCCAGGCGGCCCCTTGGCCTGACGAGCTTAAGGCACGCACCCTGATCCTGGCCATTGCCCCGGGGCGGCAGGATGATTATCCCGTCAAGATTGCCGCCCTGTGCCAGCAAGCGGCCGCCGCGGGCGTGCAGCAACTCCTGTACCTGAGCTCCACCTCGGTGTTTGCCCATCAGGGCGACAAGGATGAGCAGACGGTACCCGATGGCCATGAGCCGCGCTCCTTGCGCATGCTGGCGGCGGAGCAGGTGGTGGCCTGCTGCGACATTCCCCGCAAGACGGTGCTTCGCCTGGGGGGCCTGGTGGGGCCGGGGCGTTACCCGGGCTGTTTCTTGGCCGGTAAGCCGGCAGAACACGGTCAGCAGGGGGTCAACCTGCTGCATCAAGACGATGCCGTCGGCATCATCAGCACAATAGTCCGGCAGCAGGCCTGGGATCAGACCTTCCACGGGGTGGCGCCGGATCATCCCAGCCGCCAGGCCTTCTATACCCTGGCCTGCCAACTGGCGGATCTCCCCTTACCCCAGTTTACGGTGAGTGATCGTCCCGATAAACGGGTGGCAGGCCAGGCGGTCTGTAAGCGGCTAGGGTACCGGTATCAGGTGCAGGACTGGCTGGCCTGGCTCACTCAGCTGCCGGCGGCGGAGCGCCGTTGTGCCAAACGCGGTTAGGAGTGTCATGAAAACACTGTCGTTGGGGCTCTTGCTGAGCCTGTGTCTGCTGCTGGGCTGTGATGAGCTCAGCGTCACCAGCCCGCCTGTGCTGCTAACCGCCCAGGGGGAGCGGCTGGCGACGCCCTGTGGGCGTCTGCCGGTACTGCCGGTGCAGCAAGCCGGCCTGCCGCAGCAGTTCGATCTGCTGGTGTGGAATCTCTACAAGCTGCAGCGTCCCGGCTGGGCTGACACCTTGGCCGAGGTTCCGGCGGATCTGCTGCTGTTTCAGGAGTCCGTGGATGCCCCGTCCTTTACCCGGCGGCTGACGGAGCAGGGGTATGCCTGGCAGCAGGTGGCGGCCTTTACCTACCAAGGCCGCACCGCTGGGGTCATGACCGCGGCCCGCACGCCTGAGCTGTTTAGCTGCCCGTTGGCCTACCCTGAGCCGGTGTTTCGCTTGCCCAAGTCAGCCCTGGTGAGCCTGTATGCGCTGGAAGGCAGCCGTTATCCCCTGCTGGTGGTCAATTTGCATGGGGTGAATTTTGACTTGGGCACGGCTTCTTATGAGGAGCAGCTGGCCCCCTTGCTCAAGCTCGCCCGCCGCTATCCGGGCCCTGTGTTGTTTGGCGGGGATTTCAACAGCTGGAGTGAACGGCGCAGCCGGTTGTTGCAGCAACGGATGGCTCGTCAGCAACTGCTGCCGGCCCATTTCAACCCGGATCAACGCCTGCGCATCGGCGATTGGCCCCTGGATCAGGTGTTCTATCGTGGCCTGGTGTTGCTGCAGGCCAGTGCCACACCCAATCCAGCGTCGGATCACAATCCACTGCGCCTGCGTTTTCGGTTGGCGGAGGAGGCCACATCCTCAGGTAAAAGCAGGTAAGCAGGCTAGGGGACTCTCTGGCCCATCCCTAAAATGCCTTGGCGAAATCGTCAAGGAGCGTAACTAGGTGAACAAGCGCTGTCATAAGGGGTGGTGGTTAACCGGTCTGGTGCTGGTGATAGTTGGCGGGGTGGTCGCCCATCGCCTGTTGGCACCGCCGCCAAGGTCATACATGACGGTGGCCGTCGGCCGCCAGGATATTCGTGAAGAGGTGCTGGCCACCGGCAGCCTGGCGGGTTTCAAGCAGGTGAGTGTGGGGGCCCAGGTTTCCGGTCAGCTCAAACACCTGGCGGTGAGCCTGGGGCAGTCGGTCAAGAAGGGCGAGCAGCTGGCCGAGATAGATCCTGTCTTGCAGCAAAACGATCTGCGCACCGCCCAGGCCGGGCTGGATAATATCCGGGCCCAGCAAAAATCCAAGCGGGCCTTGCTGCGCAAGCAGCAGCTGGTGTTGACCCGCCAGCGTCAATTACGTCGCAACGACGCCAATGCCACCTCGGATCTGGAAACCGCCGAGGCGGATGTGGCCCAGACCCAGGCCGAGTTGGACAGTCTGGCCGCCCAGCTGCAGCAATCCCGCATCGAAGTGGATAACGCCAAGGCCAACCTGGCCTATACCCGCATCCTGGCGCCCATTGATGGGGTGGTGATCGCCATCGTCACCGAAGAGGGACAGACGGTGGTCTCCACCCAGTCGGCACCCACCATCCTCAAGTTGGCGGATCTGGATACCATGACGGTCAAGGCCCAGATCTCCGAGGCAGACGTCATCCGGGTACAACCTGGCCAAGCCTGCTGGTTTACCGTGCTGGGGGATCAGCAGACCCGCCATACCAGCACCCTGCGGGCCATCGAGCCGGCGCCAGAGTCGGAGTCCGAAGACGACAGCAGCTCCAGCTCAAGTACCAGTTCCGATTCGGCCATCTATTACAACGCCCTGTTCGATGTGCCCAACCCCGACCACAAGTTGCGGGTATCCATGACCGCCGAAGTGACAGTGGTGCTGGGCGAGAGCAAGCAGGTGCTGACCGTGCCGCTGTCCGCGTTACGGGGGGGGACCCTGGGCGGTCGTAGCCAGGTCTGGCTGGTGGGGCCGGATGGCAAGCCGCTGCCGCAGCCAGTCACCTTGGGGCGCAAGGACGACATCAATGTGGAGATCACCGACGGCCTCAAGGAAGGGGATCAGGTGATCCTGGGGGATGATATCGCCGCCACCGAGCAGGCGGCCATGGCGGCCGAGTCGCAGCACCGTGGCCCGCCACCGGGAATGTAGGCCATGAGTGAACCTTTGATTGCCCTGTCCGGGGTAGGACGCCGCTTCGGTGAGCCGGAGGCCCAGGTCCAGGTGTTGCAGGATGTGGATTTGACCATTGCTCAGGGCGAGATGGTGGCCATCATGGGGGCGTCGGGTTCTGGCAAGTCCACCCTGATGAACCTGCTGGGCTGTCTCGACCGACCCAGTGAGGGGCAGTACCGGATCGCCGGGGTGGCAACCGGCAGCCTGGCGCCGGATCAGTTGGCCGCATTGCGGCGGGATCATTTCGGCTTCATCTTCCAGCGCTATCACCTGCTGCCGCACCTGAGCGCCTTGGAGAACGTGGCCATTCCCGCCGTCTATGCCGGTAAGCCCAAGGCGGTGCGGGAGGCGCGGGCCGCCGAGCTGCTGAGTCGACTCGGCCTGGCGGATCGCACTGGCCACAAACCCAGCCAGCTTTCCGGCGGCCAACAGCAGCGGGTGAGTATCGCCCGGGCGCTGATGAACGGCGGCAACGTGATTTTGGCCGATGAGCCCACGGGGGCCCTGGACAGCCGCAGCGGTCAGGAGGTGATGGCCATACTGCAGGAGCTCAATGTCCAGGGGCATACCATCATATTGGTGACTCACGACGCGGCGGTGGCGGCCTATGCCCGTCGCATCATAGAGATCAGCGATGGTCGCATCACGGCGGACAGAGTGAACGAACACTTACGGCAGGACCTAGCGCTGACCCGCGACCAGACGACCAGCCTGGACACGACGGGTGCCCGGGAGGGCTGGCGTAGCGGATGGGGCCGCTTTGTCGAGGCGGCCAAGATGGCCGGGATCGCCATGGCGACCCACCGGCTGCGTACCCTGCTGACCATGCTGGGGATCATCATCGGCATCATGGCCGTGGTCAGCGTGGTGGCGCTGGGGCGTGGTGCCAGTCAGTCGGTGATCGATAACATCAGCCGTATGGGCACCAACACCATCGGCATCTATCCGGGTAAGGACTGGGGGGATACCCGCGCCGCACGGGTCGAGACCCTGTCGCCGGGCGATCTGCGGGCCCTGCAGGGGCAGATCTATGTGGACAGTGCCACCCCCTCCATCAGCAGTACTCAGGTGTTGCGCTATGGCAATCTGACCGCCAATGCCTCGGTGAGCGGGGTCGGCGAGCAGTTTTTCCGCGTCAAGGGCTATGACTTTGCCTTGGGGCGCAGCTTCGATCAGGAGCATATCCAGCACCTCTCCCAGGTGGTGGTGATCGATGACAACACCCGCCAGCGGCTGTTTGCCAACGACAATCCCATGGGCAAGGTGCTGCTGCTGGGCAGTCTGCCCTGCCGCATCATAGGCGTGCTGGCGGCGCAGGACAGTGGCTTTGGCAATACCGACTCACTGAACGTCTGGCTCCCCTATACCGCCTCCATGGCGCGCCTGGAGGGGCAGCGGTTCTTCAGCTCCATCCTGATCCGGGTGAAGGACGGCATGTCCAATGCGGTGGCCAATCAGCAGATCGTCCAGCTGCTGACCCTGCGGCACGGCACCAAGGACGTGTTTACCAACAGCAGCGACAGCATCATGAAGACGGTGCAGAAGACCACCGGGACCCTGGCGCTGCTGATCTCCGCCATCGCCGTCATTTCACTGATCGTCGGGGGGATCGGCGTGATGAACATCATGCTGGTGTCGGTGACCGAGCGCACCCGCGAGATCGGCATCCGCATGGCGGTGGGGGCCAGGCAGTCGGACATCTTGCAGCAGTTCCTCATCGAGGCGGTGCTGGTTTGCCTGTTGGGCGGCACCATCGGCATCCTCTGCTCCTTCGGCGTGGGGCTGCTGTTCTCGCTGTTTGTCTCCGCCATCAGCATGCTGTTTTCCGTCGGTTCCATCTTGATGGCCGTGACCTGTTCGACCCTGATTGGTGTGCTGTTTGGCTTCCTGCCGGCGCGCAATGCCGCCCGGCTCGACCCGATAGAGGCCTTGGCTCGTGAGTAATAGTGAGGCGTTGGCCGTGACCAGTCTGAAGCGATTTGCACTTACCCGTACCGCCCTGGGGCTCTGTCTGGCCTTGGGACTCACCGCCTGCCAGAGCCCGCTGCGCAGCGATTACCAGCGGCCGCTGATGCCGTTGCCCTCCCATTGGCAGCAAACGGTTCAGCAGCTGGAGGGGCAGGCCGATTGGACGACGTTTGCCGATCCGGCGCTCGATCAATTGATCGAGCAGGTGCTGACCCATAATGCCGATCTCACCACCGCCGCCATCAAGCTGCGCAAGGCCCAGCTGCAGTTGCAGCTCGTCCGCCACCAGCAGGGGCTCAACTGGAGTGCCGAGCTGGCCACAAGTCGCAGCCATGATCTCTCCGGCAAGGGGATGAGTGACAGCAGCAGCGCCAGTCTGGGGCTTAGCTACGAGCTGGATCTGTGGGGCAAGCTGGATGCAGCGCGCGATGAGGCGCAGTGGGAGCTTCAGGCGACCGCAGAGGACAGAGCCGCCACCGCGCTCTCCCTGGTGGGCAGTGCGGCTCAGGCTTACTGGCAGCTGGGCTACCTAAACGAGCTGATCGGCCTGGCGCAGGCCAATGTGGAAGACAGCCTGCGGGTGCAGCAGTTGGTGGACCAGCAATACCTGGCGGGGGCGGTCAGTGGTCTAGATCGGGTGACCGCGGCCCAGAGCGTGGTCAGCCAGGAGGCGAGCCTCTACACCTATCGGCAGCAGCTAGTGGAGGCGCGTAATGCCCTGGCGCTGCTGCTGGATCGGCCGCCGGAGCAATGGCAGGCCGAACCGCACCAGCTTAGCGACAAGACAATACCGACGCTGCCGGCGGATCTGCCGGCCAAGTTGTTGTCCCGCCGCCCGGACCTGCGGGCCTCGGAATACCGGTTACGGGAAAGCCTGGCGGCGGTCGACAATGAGCGATTGAGCCTTTATCCGAGCTTCACCCTGACCGGCGCGTTGGGGACCGCCAGCAGCGCGCTATGGCGCTTCAGTCAGGATCCGGTGGGGACGCTGGGGGCGGGGCTGAGCCTGCCGTTTGTCAATTGGCAACAGGGGCAGGTGAGCATCGAGCTGGCCCGTCAGGATTATGCCGAGGTGGTGGTGGGATTTCGGCAGGATCTGTTCAGTGCCCTGAGCGAGGTGGAAAACGCCCTGGCCGCCCAGCAGCACTACGCCCAGCAGGGGGAGCGGTTGCAGCAGGCCCTGACATTGGCCGAGGCCGGCGAGCGGTTGGCTGAGCAGCGTTACCGCCTGGGGGAAGACGATCTGTCCACCTGGCTGGAGCAGCGCAAATCCCGTCGGGAAGCCCAGCAGAGCCTGCTGGAGAATCACTATAACCGCTTGCTCAACCAGATGACTCTCCTCCAAGCATTGGGTACTTCGCCTCGTCTGACGCACTGGTTGGCAAGTCATTCGGCTAGCTAGCCGTGAGCAAGCAGGAACAAAAAAGCCCGCCAATTGGCGGGCTTTTGCTTGTTGACGCGCCGAACTAGACGCCGGTCAGACTGCGGATCCGCAGGGTGTCTCCGGTCTTGATGCGGCGGGTATCGGAGAGCTGATTCCAGCGTACCAAGTCCGTCACGCTGACGTTGAACTGTTCGGCGATGGAGGAGAGGGAGTCGCCCTGACGGATTTGATAACGGATCATGGTGGCCTTGCTGGCCGTGGCGCTCTTGGCCGGCTTGCGAACGGCCAGCTGTTGTCCGGATTTGATAGCCGCCTTGTCGCTCAGTTGATTCCAGCGGCGCAGCTCAGCCTCGGAGATCTGATAGGTGCGGCTGATGCTCCACAGGCTTTCGCCCTCCTTGACCGTATGGAACCGCCGATTGTTGCTGGCGGTGAGGCGATCCAGTTCCCGCTGCAGTTGCTGGGCCTGATCGTTGGGGATCACCAGGCTCTGGCCCACGCGCAAGGAGCGGGTGTTGTCCAGCTGATTGCTGCGTTTGAGCTGAGCCACAGTGACACCGTGGTTCAAGGCAATTTCACCCAGGGTATCGCCACGTTTCACCACATAGCTGCCCCAGTTGGCCTTCTGCCGCGGGGAGAGTTCCGCCAGTGCCAGCTCCAAGGGTTCGGCCTTGCTCACCGGCACCAACAGGTGGAAGGGGCCGTTGGGTGAGCTGACATTGCGGCTATAGCCCGGGTTGAGGGCCTTGAGTTGGCTCAGGCTGAGCCCGGCCATGTCGGCGACCTGGTTCAAGTCCACCTGACCACCGGTATCGATACGCTTGACCTTGGGGCGATTGGGCACGGGGGGCAGCGTCACACCATAGTGATCGGCTTGCTTGATGATGTCCGCCAGGGCCAGCAGGCGCGGCACGTAGGCGCGGGTTTCCCGCGGCAATTGCAACGACCAGAAGTCGGTGGGCTTGCCCGCCTTTTGCTGCTTGCGGATGGCCTGTTGGATCCGCCCTTCACCGGCATTGTAGGCGGCCAGGGTGTTGTACCAGTCACCATCGAAAAACTCGTTAAGGTAGGTGAAGTAGGCCATGGCGGCCTGGGTGGAGGCGGCCACATCACGACGACCGTCATACCAGGCATCCCGCTTGAGACCAAAGCGTCGGCCGGTAGGCGCCAGGAACTGCCACAAACCAACAGCATTGCCATGGGAGCGTGCATTCGGATTGTAGGCACTCTCTACAATCGGTAGCAATGCCAGCTCCATTGGCATCTGGTTTTGTTCAATCTCATCTACCACCAGGTAGAGGAAGGGGGCGGCACGTTCGGCGACGTCGGTCAGGGTCTTGGGGTGGCGCAGATACCAGTCACGGAATCGCTGGATCTCAGGATCATCCGGCACCTCAAGGGTCATTTGGCTGGCCATGTGGGCCCAGATGTCGGTTTGGCGCTGCTCGGAAGATTCCGATCGGTCATGGGCCGACCTTGCCTGCACGCTATGGTGCTGCACCACCATGATCTCCGGCATGGACTCATCCGGGCGATCCGATTGCTCTGTGGTTTGCAAGGTCTGGCATCCAGTCAGCAGCAGGGCACCCAACAGGGTTACTCTTAGCTTCATGTTTGCTCAGCTCGTCAAAGTGTCGACAGATGGTAGGGAGGATCCTGGCGAGGATCAACCTTTGGCACTATAAAGCAACATATACGCCAGTTTTTCGGCTAAAAATTATTCTTTTTTTGCCGCAAAAAAACAAAGATCTCGATCTCGTTGTTACATTCCGACATGGCCATCATTTGCGCCGCGGACCGCACAGACGGCTGATCCGTGCGTAAGAAACAGTTGGTGGTCTGCTCTTCAGCTAGCGGAAAGGGCACCGTCGGTACCCCCTGACGGCGCAACTTGGCGCAGCGGCGAACTCGTTCCAGCAGCGCTTGGTTGTCGGGTTCCACCGTGAGACAAAAGCGCAGGTTATCCCAGGTGTATTCATGGGCGCAGTAGACCCAGGTATCCCCTGGCAGGGATTTGAGCCGGTGCAGCGAGGTCAGCATCTGTTCCGGTGTCCCGCCCAGCAGTCGGCCACAGCCACCGCCAAACAGCACATCACCACAAAATAGTCCCAGGGGGCCGTAAAAGCCGATATGGCTTTGGGTGTGTCCTGGTAGCGCCAGCACCTGAAACTCGGTGTCCAGTTCCGGCAGGGCCAGACGATCGCCATCTTGCATGACCTGTAGTGCACGAAAATGGTTCAGTAGCGCCTCATCAGGGCCATACAGACGACAGTTGGGGTGAGCGGCCAACAGCTCGGCAACCCCACCCACGTGGTCGTCATGGTGATGGGTGAGTAAGATGGCGGCCAGCTGGAGCTGCTGCTCTTTGAGCACCCGCTCCACGGGGCGCGCTTCACCTGGGTCGACAACGACGGCGTATCCATCTTTCATCAGCAGCCAGATATAGTTATCCTGCCGTGACGATATGGTGATGATTTGAGCCATCCAACGGCATCTCCATACTTTGTTTGCATCCTTATATCGGGATTAACTGCCCGAGGCAATGTCAGACCGAGGTATCAGTGAAACCAGCCAGAACGGATCGGCCCCTGCATTATCCTGAGCGCTGGACGGATATTCCCCATGGGGAGTGGCTGGCGGCCGAGCTTCAGGAGCGGCTCAATGCCTGGTGCCCACTGCTGTTTGGTTACCACTTGCTCAAGGTGGGGGCGCTGAGCGGCCAGCTTTCCTGCGCCTGTTCGGCGATTCGTCATCAGTGTGCCCTGGGCTGCCAGGGGGAAGGACTCAGTTTGCTGGGGCGTGAGGATGACCTGCCGATCCAAACCGGCAGCGTGGATGCCTGCCTGCTGGCCCATACCCTGGATTACAGCCCGGATCCCCATCAGGTGCTGCGAGAGGTGGAGCGGGTGCTGACCGATGATGGTTGGCTCATCCTCAGCGGCTTCAACCCCCACGGACTGGTGGGGCTGGGCCGTCTGTGGCCACCGGCCCGACGGGTGCAGCCCTGGTGTGCACGGATGTTTTCGCCGGAGCGGGTGGAAGACTGGTTGCATCTGCTGGGCTTTGAGGTGGTTCGCCAGGAGCGATTTGGCTTCTCGGCCCTGTCGCGCCGCAGCCGCATCCAATGGTGGAAAGAAAATCTGGGGCGGGACTATGCCGGCTATCTGGCCTCCGTCTATGTCATGGCGGCACGCAAGCGCCGCCTCCCGCTGACGCCTGTGACACGGCTTGCGCGACTGCGCAAGCCGGTGGCCATTCCCGGCATGGCGCGGATCTAGGGAGCCTCAGGGACGGTAGCCGCTATCAGGCAGCAGCTGGTTGCCGCTGGCGGCCTGTCGGGCCAGTTCGTCGCAGCGTTCGTTTTCGGGATGTCCCGAGTGTCCCTTGACCCAGTGCCAGTCGATCTTATGTCGGCTGACTTGCTCGTCCAGCGCCAGCCACAGATCCTGATTCTTTACCGGCTCCTTGCTGGCGGTCAGCCAGCCACGGCGCTTCCAGTTGGCCATCCACTGGGTGACGCCCTGTTTGACGTATTGACTGTCGGTGGTGAGGATCACATGACAGGGTGCGTTGAGGCTCTTGAGCCCGGCGATGACCGCCATCATCTCCATGCGATTGTTGGTGGTGAGGGCATAGCCCTGGGACAGCTCCTTGCGGTGCTGCTGGTAGATCAGCACGGCGGCATAGCCACCGGGGCCCGGATTACCGAGGCAAGATCCATCCGTGTAGAGTGCGACCTGTTTTAGCATCTTGGCTGTTGTAAGATGAACAAATCGCGAGTTTGACATAAAAGGCGCTGGAACCCAATGCAGGCAAATCGCCAGATAGTACTGGATACCGAAACCACAGGGATGAACCAGGCGGGCGGCCCCCATTACCTGGGGCACCGCATCATCGAAATCGGGTGTGTCGAGGTGATCAACCGTCGGCTGACCGGCAATCACTTCCACGTCTACCTCAAGCCCGATCGGCTGGTGGATGAGGAAGCCATCCGGGTGCACGGCATCACGGATGACTTCTTGGCGGATAAGCCGCCCTTCTCTGCCGTGGCGCAGGAGTTTATCGAGTTTATCCGCGGTGCCGAACTGGTCATCCACAACGCCCCCTTTGACGTGGGGTTCATGGATTACGAGTTTGACAAGTTGGGGTTGGGGCTCAAGACCCGGGAGTTCTGCCAGGTCACCGATACCCTGGTGATGGCGCGGAGTCTGTTCCCCGGCAAGCGAAACTCATTGGACGCCCTGTGCAGCCGCTACGGCATCGACAACTCCCATCGTACCCTGCACGGCGCCTTGCTGGATGCCGAGATCCTCGCCGATGTCTATTTGTTGATGACCGGGGGACAGACCCGACTCAACCTGGTGTCGGCGGGCAACGAGGCCAGCAGCGGCAGCCAGGTGGAGGCGCCGCGACCCTTGCTGCGCAGCGGGCTCAATCTCAAGGTGCTGACGGCCTCAGCCGAGGAGTTGGCTGCGCATGAGGCCCGGTTGGATCTGGTGGCCAAGAAAGGAGGGCGCTGCCTGTGGCGAGACTAGTTTGCGGCCTCTGGCTGCTGCTGACGACCCTGACCGGCTGGGCCAACGAGGTGTATGCCCCATCGGATATTCCCCTGCTTAACAATCGCTTTCGTATCGACCCCAAGGTGGAGGAGATCACCTTCTTCATCTACCGGGAGGCGGGAACCGCGCCAGCCATCCTGGTGCAACCGGATGGTAGCAAGCTCTATCACTTTCGCGCGCCCGAGTCTGTACGGTGGTTGAGTCTGCCGGACAAGGATCTCATCACCATAGAGCACCCCATGCCGGGACCCTGGCAGACCATAGCCCAGGTGGATCCGCGCAATCGCATTCGTCTGGTGACGGATCTCGCCATGGCCTTGGACAAGCTGCCGCTGCGGGTCTACAGCGGCGAACAGCTCAAGGTGACGGGACGTCTGCTGGAACACGGCAAGATACCGACGGATCCCTTTTACTTGTCCGATGTGGGTATGACCATGAAGCTGTTGGCCTTTGCCGGCAATGATGTGGATCCCAGTGGTGAGCCGCGGCTGATTGGCCGCTTCAAGGACAATGGCCAGGATCTGGATGAGAAGCCAGAGGATGGGGTGGTCACCGCCCGCATGGACATGACGGGAGTCGACGGCGGCAAGTATCGGGTGGTGATCAGTACCGGTAACGAGATTTTTGTCCGCAGCCAGTTTCAGACCCTGCTGGTGTATCCCTTGCCGGTGCGCATCGAGCAATCACCGGCCAGCAACGAATATGGTCCTCGGCTGAATTTTTATCTGGATGAGGACGAATTGCTGCCCGGCAGTGTCGCCATCCGCGGCAGTGTCCAGGGAGAGTTTGACGAGGGCGAGCAATTTGCCGTGCAAGGGGACGGGGATCCTCATCTGGCGGTGCAGCTGAAGCGCCCAGAGCTTGAGGGGCGCTACACCATCAACATGACCCTGTTTGGCACCACCAAGAATGGTCAGCGCCAAGTGATGATCAAGCTGCCGTCTGAGGAATTTAATATCTATCCTCTGGTCGAGGCAGTGGAGGTGAGCGCCGCCAGCATGGCCTTAGCCCCCGAGCCGGTGCCCGAACCCGAGGGCAGCCTGTGGTGGTTGTGGCTGAGCCTGGGGGGCGTCGTCTTGTTGGGCTCGGCCGCCGGCCTCTTGTTCTGGCTCAAGCAGCGCGCATTCCGGCGTGCACTCTTGCAACCTGAGCCGGATCTCTTCGCTCCCGCGCCGGACAAGCCCAAGAGCACGGATGACGATGAATTGGATCTCAATCGTCTGGATTAGGTCGGCGTCAGGGAGCTAACCCGCCTCTTGGCGAAGGCAGCGAGGAACAGCTACCGCCAAGCAGCCAATACCAGCACACGGATAATAGATAGATAGAAGGGAGGCACTGCCTCCCTTTTTGCTCCTGCGGCGCGACGCTGGCGCAAAAGTAAGCGTTTGGATCAATTCCCCTGCAGTTAGTGGCAAAAAGCCGGTTCCTGGTGAGTCATTAAGGTTTTCGCTGGGTCGGCAAGATGGTAATTTAACCGTGATCTGGATCCTGTCTAGGCCGTTCGAATGACGTTCTTAGTCCTACTGGCGGCAGCAACGCACAAAGTTGGCATGGTTCCTGTGATGTTGGCCGATGGAGTGTGCCTTCATCCGTTCAACATCTCTAGCAGCACCCGGCGACGTGAGGGCAGTGCCATCACGGGTCTCCGTGGGGCGATTTTGGTGGGCCATCGCTGAATCGTGGATGTCGCGGTTCACCCTGACCTGAATCGGCTGTGGCGCCTGGCGTCAAAAGCATTGTGAGGAGAGAATGGATAAAACGTTTGAACAGGCCGTACTGGTTCTGAACTGTGGTAGTTCATCCCTGAAGTTTGCCGTGGTGGATCCGGCAACCGGTGAGCAATATCTGACCGGTCTGGCCGAAGCGCTGGGCCTGCCCGAAGCGGAGATCAGCTGGCGTTTTGGCAGTGCCGACAAGCAAAAATCCCCGTTGGCCAGTGGCGCCGATCACACCCAAGCCTTGCAATTCCTTGAGGAAGTGGTGTTCAAGGGCCAAGAGGCCATGACCCAGGCGCTGGTAGCCGTAGGTCACCGGGTGGTACATGGGGGCGAGCTCTTCAGTCAACCTGAGCTGATCACCGACGAGGTGGAAGCGGGCATCGAAAAATGCATTCCCTTCGCGCCACTGCACAATCCCGCTCACCTGCTGGGTATTCGTGCCGCCCGTCGCCTCTTCTCCCATCTGCCTCACGTCGCCATCTTCGACACCGCTTTCCACCAAACCATGCCGCCGGCCTCCTTCATGTATGCCATTCCGAGCAAGCTGTATAAGGAACATGGCATGCGCCGCTACGGTGCCCACGGTACCAGTCACTATTATGTGGCCGGTGAAGCGGCCAAGTTGTTGGGCAAGCCTGCCGAAGAGGTCAATGTCATCACGGCTCATTTGGGCAATGGTGGCTCCCTTTGCGCGGTCAAGGGCGGCAAGAGTATCGACACCAGCATGGGGATCACCCCGCTGGAAGGTCTCATGATGGGTACCCGCTGCGGTAATGTGGATCCCTCCTTGGTGTTCTTCATGGTGGATGAGCTGGGTTACAGCCTGGACCAGGTCAAGGATGTGCTGAACAAGCAGTCCGGCCTGCTGGGGATCTCCGGCAAGACCAGCGATTTTCGCGGCATCACCCAGGGGCTGGAAGAGGGTGACGAGCAATGCGCTCTGGCCTTTGACATGTTCTGTTATCGCTTGGCCAAGTTCATCGCCTCCTACTATGTCCCCTTGGGGCGCGTCGATGCCCTGGTGTTTACCGGCGGCATCGGTGAAAACTCCCTGGTGATGCGCAGCAAGGTATTGAGCCTGCTGGCCGGCTTTGGCTATCAGGAGGATGCCCAGGCCAACGAGGCGGCTCGCTTCGGACAGGGAGGCCTCATCACCGCGGAAGGCAGTGCCAAGGCCTTCGTCATCCCCACCAACGAAGAGCTGGTGATAGCACGCGGTGCGGCGGCCTTCGCGGGTTAAGCTGCACCTTGGCATTAGGCCATAACCAGTGCCGGCGTTAACGCTGGCCTTATGAAAACGGGGCCTCTAGACTGGCCCCGTTTTAAAAAAATAAATAAATCAGCATGATGGATAAAAAACAAACTGTTCTGGTCACCGGTGGCGCCGGCTATATCGGCAGCCATACCGTGGTGGCCTTGTGTCAGGCCGGCATACAGCCGGTCATCGTGGATAATCTCTGCAACGCCAAGCCGCAGGTACTGGATCGCATCGCGCGGATCACTGGCCAGCCAGCGCTCTTCTATGAGGTGGATGTGCGGGACCGCGCGGCGCTTCAAGCGGTCTTTGCTGCCCACACCATTGATGCGGTCATCCATTTTGCTGGCCTCAAGGCGGTGGGGGAGTCCGGCCGCATCCCGTTGACCTATTACCAGAACAACATTGCCGCCACCCTGACCCTGTGTGAGGTGATGGCCGAGTTTGGCGTGTTTGATCTGGTGTTCAGCTCCTCAGCCACCGTGTATGGCGATCCGGCTGCCGTCCCTATCCGCGAGGATTTTCCCATCTCGGCTACCAACCCCTATGGTCGCTCCAAGTTGATGGTGGAGGAGATCTTGCGGGATATGGTCAAGGCCGATCCCCGCTGGGGGGTAGCCCTGTTGCGCTACTTCAATCCGGTGGGGGCCCATGAGTCTGGCCTCATCGGCGAGGATCCCAATGGGATCCCCAACAATCTATTGCCTTTTATCAGCCAGGTGGCGGTGGGCAAGCTACCCCAGCTGTCGGTCTTTGGTGATGACTACCCCACCGTCGATGGCACCGGGGTGCGGGATTATATCCATGTGGTGGATCTGGCGGATGGCCATCTCAAGGCGCTGGCTCGGCTACGCCAGGCCAGGGGAACGCATACCTATAACCTGGGCACCGGCCAGGGTTATTCGGTGCTGCAGATGATCCAGGCCTTCGAGGCGGCAGCGGGCAAAGCCATCGCCTACCGTATCGTGGCCCGGCGCCCAGGCGACATCGCCGAGTGCTGGGCCGAGCCGGCACTGGCCAAGGCCGAGTTGGGCTGGCAGGCAACACGGGATCTGGCGTGTATGATGCGGGACACTTGGCGCTGGCAGTCACAAAACCCTGATGGCTATGTGTGATTATCCGATCATGCTAGCGCGATGAAATTCAAAAGAAACTTCTGCTGATTTCATGGGGTCGCCTGAGTATAATCTTTACCGAAAATTACAGAACGCCTCGGCATTTACGAGGGCTCGGAAGCTAGACTGGTTTGATCGAAGAGTGGCTGAGACGCAATCAGGTGACCTGGCTTCACCCGACAGCTTCTTTGTTCTATCGTTCTAATCCTGCTCGTTAACTGGCGCCGATCATCCCTAACTGGATGTCGGCGCTTGTGTTGACCGCCTGGCGGTCAACCCTCCAAAACTCGTCATTCTATCCGCAGTGTGGCAGCGGTAAGCCAGGGGCGGTAGCCTGGGCTTTAGACAAGGCATTATCCGTAACTAATTGTTTTACAAGGACCATAAATCTTGTTCTCAGGCAGGCAGCTAACCTTGTTGCTCGGGATCCTGGTCGCGGGGGGCCTTCATGCCTCACCCTGGCTGGAGGCGGACGATCCCTATTTACGCAGTGATCTGCAGTACCTGGCCGACCGAGGCCTGTTGGTGATGCCAACCAACGCCTTTCCCATCCGCTGGAGCCTGCTGAGCAAGGCATTGGCCGCGGTAGACGTCAGCCAACTGACCCCCGCCGAGGCGCTGGCATTTCATCATGTGCAGTATCGACTGGACAGTGATCGGCTCGGTCGTGGTCGCAGCCACCTGCGCATGAGTGGCGCCACCCAGGCTGATGTCGGACGGCAAGGGTTCGGCTGGCATCCCCGCACCGAGTATGGCATTCAGGCCAGTCGGGAATGGCTGATGAACAACTATGCAGTCCGTCTCGCGGCCGGCTATCAGCAGGCGAATGAGCGAGATGACCGTTTCGATTATCAGGGTACCTACCTGGCATTGGGCCCAGGGGATGTCAACCTGGTGCTGGGGTGGCTGGAGCGCTGGTGGGGGCCGGGTTGGCAGACATCCCTGAGCCTCTCCGAGCAGGCGCCGCCGCTGCCAGCGGTGGCACTCAACTATCTCCATCCTGAGCTCCCTGCCCTGGGCAGTGTCTGGCTGGAAAGCCTGCTGGCCAAGCAGGACAACAGTGCCGCCGAAGATCAGCTGTGGGCCACTCGCCTGGTGGCGCGTCCCAGCAGCCTTCTGCAATTGGGGCTCACCTATGAGAACTGGTTCGGGGGTGGCGATGGCTCGCAATTGAGTCAGTTTGGCGATGCCCTCACCAATGATAATCAGCGAGGGCGCTGGAGCTGGGACGTCCGGCTGGCCCATGCCTTGCCGGCGCAGGGCTCTGGTGGCCTCTATACCCAGCAGGCCAAGACTTTAGCCGAAGGGCCGGATTATCAGCTGTGGGGAGCGGACGGCCAGTGGCTGCTGGCGGGCATCATGGTGCGCGCCGTGGTTGAATACAGCCAGGCCCATGGTTCGGCCGCCGACGCAGCGCAAACGGAACGCCTGCAGCATAAGGCGTACGCCATCGCAGATTGTCCGGATGGCAAGCGATGGCATCTGGGGACTTACCTGCAGCTCCCCAATGATCACCAGGCGTCACTTTTCTGGCAGACTGTGCACGATAGCCAGACATCAGAGGGTAACGGCTGGACGGCGCAATATGTGCTGCCTGCTCTGGCCGGCCGTTTGACCGTTAACCTCAATGCGATGGATCAGCCGCGAAACAATGACACAGACAGGCTCAGCGCTGGCCTGGTTTACGAGTATCGCTTCCACTAACTCATCTATTAACTCATAGGATTGCAGTGACAATGAGACCGAGGATCATGAAGGCCGCCCTGTTTGCGGTGGCATTCAATCTTGGGCTGATGCCGGCCCAGGCCGCCATTCCCGCCAACATGATGGCCCAGTTCAGTCAACTTTCGCCTGCTCAGCAGGAGGCGGTGGCGGCCCAATATGGTCTGGATGTGAATGAGTTGCGCGGCCAAACCGGGGCGACCCAAGAGCAGCCGATAGCGCCTTCTCTAACCCCCCGGCAACTGCAGCCTGCCCTGGCCAGTCAGCGGCCCGTGCTGACGGCGTCACAAGCCCAAGATGGAGCGGAGCAGCCACTGCAACCCTTTGGTTATAACGTTTTTGCCGGCCAGCCCACTTCGCAAACCCCGCTGGCGGATATTCCGGTACCCGATGACTATGTGGTCGGGCCTGGCGATGAACTGCGCATTCAGCTGTTTGGCAAGGAAAACGCCAGCTACAAGCTGAGTGTCAATCGTGAAGGCAGTATCGACTTTCCCAAGCTGGGCCCCATCAGTGTGGCCGGCCTGACCTTTCGCCAGGTGAGCGACACTCTGCAGGCCCGGGTGGCCGAACAGTTTATCGGGGTGGAAGCGGCCATCAGCTTTGGCACCTTGCGCACCATGCAGATCTTCGTCATGGGCGACGCCTACCAACCGGGTGCCTATAACGTCAATGCCCTGACCACGGTCACCCAGGCGCTGCAGATCGCCGGTGGTATCGATACGGTGGGCTCCTTGCGCAAGATCCAGGTCAAGCGCGGCGGCCAGACGGTACAAGAGGTAGACCTGTACAAGCTGCTCATTTGGGGCAACAGCGAGCAGGATATTCGCTTGCGTCCGGGGGATACGGTCTTCATTCCCGCCAAGGGGGTGGAGGTGAGCATTGAAGGGCTGGTCAAGCGGCCGGCCATCTATGAGCTGTCCGGACCGGCGGCTCTGAGCAACGTGCTGGGGCTGGCGGGCGGTCTCAAGGCCGAGGCTATCAACAGCGTCACCGTGACCCGTCGCGCCGAAACCGGCCTCAAGGTCTTCTCGCTGGATCTGGCAAAGAGCGCCGACCGCGGCTTTACCATTCGCGATGGTGACAAGATAGAGCTGCTGCCCAGCACCACAGAATACAGCAAGGCGGTGGCGCTCAAGGGTGCGGTGGTGCGCGAAGGGGCCTACAGCTTCCAGCCCGGCATGCGTATCAGCCAACTGATCAAGGACTCCCGGCGGGATCTGAAGGCCACGGCCGATCTGGATTATGCCTTGGTGGTCCGGGAGATTAACCCGCAGCACGAGATAGAGGTGCGGCAATTTAACCTGGGACGGGCCATCACCCAGCCGGGCAGTGCCGATGACCTGCCGCTGCAGGCGCGCGATCAGGTGCTGGTATTCAGTCGAGCCAGTACCAATGACTTTGCCGATGCCTCAGCCACCAAGCTGGCAGAGGAAGCGCGGCAACGTGAGCAGCAACTGAGTGCCCTGCAGGTACAAGACGCCCGCGTCGGGCAAGCGACCTCTAATGGCTTTGGTCAAGCGTCGGCGATGACCAGTAGTCAGCTTAATCAGGCACAACTGGCTGGCGCCGCCGCGCAGGTCCAGAATCAGGAGCAACTGGTGCTTGATCCGCAAACCGGTGCTCTGGTGTCGCGTTCCGAGCTGGCCGATAAGGGGACTGTCACCCTCAATCAGGTGGCCAAGACGGCCAGCATGATTGGTTTGGCAGCCGACAGTCGCGAGGCCCTGTTGCAGCCGGTGCTGGAGAAGCTCAAGGCCCAGGCTAGCCGCCAACATCCGGTGCAGATCGCCGAGGTGCGCGGGGAAGTCAAGTTCCCGGGTGTCTATCCCATTGGCCATAGCAGCACACTGGCGGATATTATTGCGGCGGCGGGTGGCATGAATGAGCCGGCCTATGTGGCGGAACTGTCGAGAGTGCAGGAGCAGGCTGATGGCGGGCTCAGCATGGTTCATCAACGCTTTGCCTTGAGCGATCTGACCAAGGCCAGCGGCGCGCCGCTGGTCAAGTCCAAAGACAGTCTGAGCATACTGGCCAACCCGGATTGGCGGGAAGAAGCCACGGTGCAGCTGTTTGGCGAAGTGAAATATCCGGGCACTTACACGGTGCGCCGTGGTGAGACCATAGGCACCCTGCTGCAGCGTGCCGGGGGGCTGACCGACTACGCCAATGCCAAGGGGGTGATCTTCGCCCGTGAATCCTTGCGCAAGCAGGAAGCAGATCGCCTCAAGTACATCAAGGAGCAACTGCGCCAGGAGATCTCCACCCTGGCCCTGCGGCGCCAGACCAGCAATGCCACCTACCGCACCAGCCCGACCGAGGCGGTGGGGCTCGTGGATCAGCTGGAAAACACCCAGGCCATCGGCCGGATGACCATCAACCTGCCGGCCATTCTGGCCGGACAGAAGAACATGGATCTCATCCTGGAAAATGGCGACAAGCTCTATGTGCCCACCTTCCAGAACGTCATCTCAGTGGTGGGACAGGTCCAGCTGCCCTCTTCCCATATCTTCGAGCCGGGGCTGAGCGTACAGGAGTACCTGGATAAGGCTGGTGGCACCAAGAAGCAGGCGGATACGGATCGCATCTATGTGATCAAGGCCGATGGCTCCGTGATGCTGCCGGACTCCAGCTATTGGTTTAGCCGCCGCAGCGGCGCCCTGGAGCCGGGGGATACCATAGTGGCACCCATCGATTCGGACTACCTGGACAGCCTGAGCACCTGGACCTCGGCGACCCAGATCCTCTATCAACTGGGCGTCGCCTGGTCGGCCATCAAGTAAGCCTGGGCGGCACGCAGCCATGCGTGCCGCCAACTCATTGGCTAATACCAGCAATCAAGAAGCGGAACGCATGAAAAAAGAACAGATGACACTGCCGCCGGCGCCCTGGGCAAACGGCTATGGCGGCAGCGAGGACGAGATAGACCTGATGGAGCTGTTCGCCGCACTATGGCGCGGCAAGCTGTGGATCCTGGCCACCACAGTACTGGGCGCCGCCCTGGCGGTGGCGGTGGCCCTTTGGCTGCCGAATATTTTCCATGCCGAAGCCAAGCTGGCTCCCTCTGCCGAGCAGCAGGGTGGTGGCTTGAGTGCCCTGGCCGGTCAATTCGGCGGCCTGGCCAGTCTGGCAGGCATCAGTCTGGGGGGCGGCGGCACCGACAAGACGGGGCTGGCGGTTGAGGTGGCCAAGTCCCGGCATTTTCTCACCGGCTTTATCCGGCAACACCATCTGGAGGTAGCCATCATGGCGGCCACCGGCATGGACAAGGGAACCGGCGAGCTCATCATCAATCCAGCGTTGTACGCTGTGGGTGAGAAGAAATGGGTACGTAACGTCAAGCCCGGCCAGAGCGTCGAGCCCACCGATTGGGAGTTGTACAAGGCCTTCTCCAAGCTGGTAAGCGTGGATCAGGACAAGAAAACCGGCCTGGTGACCGTCGGCGTGGACTATTACTCCCCGGCGCTGGCCAAGCAGTGGGTGGACTGGCTGGTAGCGGATCTCAATGCCGTGATGAAGCAGCGGGATCTGGCGGATACCCAGCGCAACATCGCCTATCTCAAGGATCAGCTGGCTCGCACCTCGGTGGCTGACATGCAGACGGTGTTTTACAAGCTTATCGAAGAGCAGACCAAGACCCTGATGCTGGCGGAGGTGAACCCGGATTATGTGTTCAAGACCCTGGATCCGGCTGTGGTGCCGGAGGAGAAGGCTAAGCCCAAGCGGGCACTGATCGCCGTGCTGGGCACTTTGCTGGGCGGCATGTTGGGAGTGATGCTGGTACTGCTGCGGCATGCCATCGGCAGGCGCCAGCAGAGGGTAGAAGGCTCCTTATCCAAACCAACTTGCTCCTCTTGTTAGGGAGGGACAGCGCTTGGCCGCCTTCTTGCTAACGTGAGGGCACAGCGTTTAGGCACTCCCTTGGTAAGAGGGCATATAATCTAGGCCAGGTTCTAGAATGTCGAGGAGCTGGTCTAGCAGGAATTCCGTGCCACCCAGGCTGTTTACTCGCCGGGCGTGACGGTACACAATTGAGGCGACCACGAGGTACATCAGGTTATACTTGTGGGGCTTCAAGCTTGGGAGCGGGGGTTTTGATCCTGTGTCAGAACACTCTGGTTTCCGATTTCATAACAAGTCAAACGAGGATGACTCCATGAAAAAGATCGTTGCTACTCTGGCAGCAGCCCTGGTACTGACCAGCGGTGCTGTGTTTGCTGAAGAGGCAGCCGACGCGGCTCTGGGCGCCACCGGTGCTGCTGCTGGCGTTGGTGCTGCCGCTGTTGCCGTAGCTATTGCTGCATCTGACAGCTCTGACAACACTGCGACTACCACTGTCACTGCTACCAAGTAAGTAGTGCCTAGTGCTCTCTAAAACCGTCCCGTCAGGGACGGTTTTCTTGTTTTTTGCTTTTGACAGAGTGACCCAAGCCTTATGGCAAAAACTTCTTCTGCCCTGATGATGCTGTTATCCGCTTTCTGGCTGAACGGCTGCAGTCAGCAATCTGGCGATGCTTATCTCGACAGTGCCAAGGTGGCCCTGCTAGGCACGCCGGATATTGACTTGAGTGCTGATAAAATCGCCAGTGTGCCTTATGCAAGTGCCTACCTGACGGTAGGGGATCTGCCGCGCGCCTTTGTGGTGCTGGCCTATGCTGAGCAGCAGCAGCTCAAGTGGGTCTCTGCGGATCGCAACCTGTTTGTGATGCAGCAGGGAAGGTGGGTAAAGACCATAGGGCTTGCGGTCAATCTGGCTCATATCCAGTCCGAACAGCCGGATCCCCTGGCAGATGGCCTGCATATTGATGGTGCCAGCTGGCATTGGCATGCCGTCTGGGATAAGGACTACACCAGTGGCCGGGATCTGATCTCACGCTTCAAGGTACTAGGGCCAGAGCAGATCGATGTGGGCCCGACTAAACGCTCCCTGCTGGCGGTGGAGGAGGCGGTCAGCGAGGCCCAGGGGCGCTTTAGCTATCGCAACCGCTACTGGCTGGATCCCAAGACCGGCACTGTCATCCAGAGCCGCCAGCAGCTGGGCCCCGATTTGCCGCCGTTGCTGTTTACCCAGCTCAAGCCTCACAGTCCCAAGGAGTCCTGATGATGCCCGTTCGTCTTAAAGGCATATTGTTGCCCCTGTTGCTGGTGACCAACCTGGCTCAGGCGGCAGCGGAGCTGCAGATCATGGGGCCCGCAGGGGAGCAAACTGTCAGCCTGCCAGAAGGGGCACGGCTGGCGGATGCCTTGTTGTTGCCGCAGGTGCAGCCGCTGGGCTACCGGCCTTGTGCCCGCATCAGTACCCCGCAACTGGATCAGCAACTGCAAGCCCAAAAGCAGGCGCTGCTGTCCCGGCTTGACAAGCTGCATTATCAGTTCCTTGCCGATAGCCAGCGCCCGCAGGCCATGGCCGTTAAACAGCTTAAGCAGCAGTTGGACTCCTTGGTGCTGCATGCGGCCATTCGTGTCTCGCTGGATCCGGATCGTCTGCGTATTCGCAAAGGCGAAAACCTGCGCTTGGAAGGGAGCTATCGCCTCTACTTGCCCAGCTGTGAGCCAGGGCTAACCCTGCTGGGGGCCGTTGCCAACCCGGGACCCCAGCCCTTGATCGCCGGACAATGGTTGGCGGATTACCTTAATGACCAGCAAGAGCAGCCCTGGGCAGAATCCAGCTGGGCTTGGTATCTGGCCGGACAGGATGACGCCGTGCGAGTTGGCCTGGATGGCTGGAATCGCAAGCACAGGGAGGCCAGTGCGGGCGCCGTGCTGTTTGTGGGTTTCGATGCGGGCGCCTTGCCAGCAGGATACGAAGATATCAATCAGGCGATTGTGAGCCTGTTGCAACAAGGGATGGGGTTACAGCCATGATGTTTCGAAATAGCCTCGTCTGCCTAGCCTGTCTGGCTGCCTTTGCATCCAATGCAGACGATTATAATCCCAGGTTGGATGGTCCGGGCCCGTCCCAGAGCGACTTTGGCGGGGTCGGCCTGCTGCAGGTGCCCACCGCCCGTATGGCGCGGGAAGGGGAGTTTAGCGCCAACTACATGGACAACGAGCAGTATCGACGCTGGTCGATTTCCGTTCAGCCCTATGATTGGCTTGAGGCGACGGTGCGCTACACTGATGTTCGACCTCTGCTGTACGGACCTGAAGACTTCAGTGGTGATCAGTCCTATAAGGACAAGGGCATGGACGTTAAGTTACGTCTATGGCAAGAGAGCCGCTGGTTGCCCCAGGTTGCCGTTGGGATTCGTGATTTTACCGGCACAGGCCTGTTTGACAGCGAATTTCTGGTGGCCAGCAAAGCCTGGGGCCCGCTGGATTTCACCCTGGGGATGGGCTGGGGCAACATGGCCGAGAGCGGCAATATTAGCAATCCTTTCTGCAAGATGAGCGACGCCTGGTGTGTCCGCAACGATGGTTATTCCGGTCGTGGTGGCAAGTTTGAGGTGGATAGTCTGTTCCATGGACCGGCGGCGTTGTTCGGTGGTGTGGAATACCAGACCCCTTGGCAGCCTTTGCGACTCAAACTTGAATACGATGGCAATGATTACAGCAATGAGAAGGCGGGCCGTATCCTCCAGTCCAGTGCGTGGAATGTCGGTGCCGTGTATCGGCTGTTTGAGACCCTTGATACGCACCTGAGCTACCAGCGTGGCAATACCCTGATGTGGGGCTTTACTCTGCGCACCAATTTCAACGACATCTACCAGACCCATCTGGATGAGTCACGACCCAAGCTGGCGGCAGACAGTCCCAAACTGGATGCGGCGAGTCTGCGCACGGCGCTTGAACGGAATGCCGGCTTTAAGGATGCGGCTGTCTATCAGGGCACTGATGGCAGCCTGACACTGGCGGGTGAGCAGACCAAGTATCGCGATAAGCAAGAGGCGGAAACCCGAGCCTTCACCTTGCTGGCCAATGCCTATCCTGAGCATCAAGCCGGATACAAGGTGGTCTATACCAAACAGAGCATGCCGATTGAGCAGGGGGAGATCAATCAAGGCCAGTGGCAGCAACAGCAGGATCCCGTGCTGGGTCAGTCGCCAACGGCCAGCATCCAACGCAAGAGTGGTCAGCGACCGCAAGGACAACGCTTGCTGAATGCGCAACCGGATCGGCTCAGCTACGGCTGGAAGCCTCAGCTCCAGCAATCCTTTGGTGGCCCGGAGAGTTTCTACCTCTATCAATTGGGCCTGGATCTGAGCGCGGATCTCAAACTCACCGGCCCGTTAAGCCTGGGGGGCACACTCTACTGGAACTGGTTCGATAATCTGGACAAGTTTACCTACACCACGCCTCCGGGGGACACGGATGCCCTGCCGCGGGTGCGAACCTGGATCCGTGAATATGTCAGCTCATCCGATTTGTTGCTGAACAACTTCCAGCTGACCGCCATGGATCGTCTCGCCGAAGACTGGTATGGCCAGGCCTATGGCGGCTATCTGGAGATGATGTACGCCGGTGTGGGGGCCGAGGTGCTCTATCGCCCTTATGGTAAGGACTGGGCTCTAGGCACCGATGTCAACTATGTCCGGCAGCGGGACTGGAATAATACCCTCAAGCTGGCGGATTACAGCGTAGCAACTGGCCATATCACAGGCTATTGGCAGTTGCCGTTCTTGGAAGATACCCAGGCAAAGATTTCAGTTGGCCGTTATCTGGCCAAGGATGTGGGCACCACCATAGATCTGTCCAAACGCTTTGATAGCGGCATAGTGGCCGGTGCCTTTGCCACCTTTACCGATGTCAGTGCCGATGAATACGGAGAGGGCAGCTTTACCAAGGGCATCTACTTCACCATCCCATTGGACCTGCTACAAATTTATCCGACAACGAAAACTGGCACCTTGAGTTGGGTACCCTTGACCCGTGATGGTGGCCAGAAATTGGGGCGCCGATATGGGCTCTACAGTCTGACCGAGCCTCTGCACTGAGATAACCCTCTCCCCCTGCGGGGGGAGTAGAAATAGCGCTTTTTCAACGGTACTGGCGTTTTAGCGACAATGGCTTAGCCTTTGAGAGGTCAGCCTGTCATGAGTTTGGCGGCGGGCTGTCTGGCCAAGCTGTCTAACTGACAAACATAACAAGATTTCAACGATTAAGCTGAAGCAAAGCACGAGGGTGGTATGAATCTGATTGAATCCGGTTTATTGGCGGTGGCAGGGACATCCCTGGCGATCGCCGCGTTGCGTCCGCTTTCCGCCAAGCTCCATCTGGTGGATATTCCCAATCAGCGAAAACAGCATGTGGGGGCCATTCCCCTGATTGGTGGCATTGCTGTCTGCATCGGCGTCCTGCTAAGCATGTTGTTGACCCTGCCGAAAGAACCGGCGCTCTTGACCCTGATGTCCTGTGGTGTGTTCATCGTGATCTTGGGGGCAATAGACGATGCCAAGGACATCTCTCCCTGGTTACGCTTGGGGGTTCAAGCACTGCTGGTACTCATCGTATGCAAGAGCACCGGCATCACCTTGCACCGGTTGGGAGACATCATCGGCATGGGGGATATCAGCGTCCGCTGGTTTGATCTTATCCTGACCGTCATCGCCATCTGTGGCGCCATCAATGCCTACAACATGATGGACGGTATCGATGGGCTAGCCGGTAGCATGGCCATGATAAGCTTTATGGGCTTGGCTGGCCTATTGCATGACAACATGCCACTGCTGGCTGATTTTAGTCAGCTTTTTATACTCGCCCTGCTGCCTTACCTGTGCGTCAACCTCTCTTTGCTATCCTCCAAGCGAAAAATATTTTTAGGTGATGCAGGCTCAATGCTGCTGGGCTTTGTCATCGGATTTATGGTGATCTTTGGTTCCCAACAAACCCAGGCAGACAATGCGTTCCGCCCTGTCACAGCACTATGGATCATCGGCCTGCCCTTGATGGATATGGTGGGCATCATGATGCGCCGTATCCTCAAAGGCCAATCACCACTACGAGCCGATCGCAATCATCTGCACCATATCCTGATGCATGCCGGATTCACCCCTCGCGAGTCACTCTTCATTATGGTGGCCTTGGGGATCACCATGATGCTGATCGGGCTGTTCGGCGAGTATTTCCATGTACCGGAAGTGGTCATGATGGGCGCATTTTTACTGCTCTTTATCGTCTACTCGATCGGCTTGCAATACGCTTGGCGGATTGGCCGTTGGGTTAAAAAATCCATTATCGAATAAGTCGTCTGTTTTCAATTTACAGGGTTGTTGTATGAAGATTCTTGTGACCGGAGGGGCCGGCTTTATTGGCTCGGCCGTTGTTCGTCATATTGTTCGCGAAACTCAAGATAGTGTGGTGAATGTTGATAAGTTAACCTATGCCGGTAATTTAGAGTCACTGGCTGAGGTTGCAGATTCAGAACGTTATGCGTTTGAGCAGGTGGATATATGCGATCGAGAGGCCTTGGATCGCGTTTTTGCCGAGCACAGGCCGGATGCGGTGATGCATCTGGCAGCAGAGAGTCATGTTGATCGTTCCATCTCTGGGCCGGCTGCATTTATTGAGACCAATATCGTTGGTACATATGTTCTGCTGGAAGCTGCGCGCAACTATTGGAATAATTTGGAGGCGGATCGTAAGACTGCATTTCGCTTCCATCATATCTCTACAGATGAAGTCTATGGCGATCTGCCGCACCCGGATGAACAGGCTGGTGAGTTGCCACTTTTTACAGAAACAACCGCTTACGCCCCCAGCAGCCCCTATTCTGCTTCAAAGGCATCCAGCGATCACCTGGTGCGCGCCTGGCGTCGCACCTATGGCCTGCCGACGCTCGTCACCAACTGCTCGAATAACTACGGTCCGTATCACTTCCCGGAAAAACTGATCCCCTTGGTCATCCTCAATGCTCTAGAAGGAAAACCATTGCCGGTATATGGCAAGGGCGACCAAATTCGCGATTGGCTCTATGTCGAAGATCACGCTCGTGCCCTCTACAAGGTGGTGACCACGGGCGTAGTGGGGGAGACCTACAACATCGGCGGTCACAACGAGAAGCAGAACCTCGACGTGGTGCACACCATCTGTGATCTGCTCGATGAGATGGTGCCTAAAGCGGGATCCTATCGAGATCAGATCACCTATGTTACCGATCGACCTGGCCATGATCGCCGCTATGCCATAGATGCCAGTAAGATAGGTGCAAAATTGGGCTGGCAGCCTCAGGAAACATTTGAATCAGGCATTCGTAAAACTGTTCAATGGTATCTAGAGCATCAGCAATGGGTCTCTAATGTCAGAAGCGGTAGCTATCAGAATTGGATAACTCAGCAGTACGGGGATAAATAACATGAAAGGCATTATTCTCGCAGGGGGATCCGGAACCAGGCTTTATCCTATAACTCTTGGGGTATCTAAGCAGCTGCTGCCTATCTATGACAAGCCCATGATCTATTATCCAATGTCTGTTTTGATGTTGGCTGGTATCAAAGACATAATGCTGATCACTACTCCTGAAGATCAGGCTAGCTTCATGCGGCTGTTAGGAGATGGTTCACGATTTGGTGTTAGACTGGAATATGCTGTCCAGCCATCACCCGATGGTCTGGCTCAGGCCTTTATCCTCGGAGAGGATTTCATTGGTAATGACTCTGTCTGCCTCGTCCTAGGCGATAATGTTTTTTATGGACAAGGATTTACACCACTACTCAGAAAGGTCGTATCAGCAAACAGTCCAGCGACCATCTTTGGATATAAAGTTAAGGATCCGGAACGATTTGGGGTTGTTGAGTTTGACTCGGAGCTGAATGCACTCTCTATAGAAGAAAAGCCTGATAACCCAAAGTCAAACTATGCTGTTACCGGACTCTATTTTTATGATAATTCGGTGGTGGATATAGCTAAAAATATAAAACCATCGGCTCGTGGTGAATTAGAAATAACCAGTGTAAATCAGGCATACCTAGAAGCGGGTAAATTAAGGGTAGAGCTGCTCGGCCGGGGATTTGCATGGTTGGATACAGGAACCCATGAAAGTCTTATGCAGGCAGGTCAATTTATTCAAACGATAGAACATAGACAAGGATATAAGGTTGCCTGTCTAGAAGAGATTGCATTTAAAAATGGCTGGATCACTGTTGCGGATGTCCAGAATATATTGGCTTCAATGAAAGATAGCCACTATAAGTCATATCTGGCTGAGATGTTGGAGGACGATTTTTGAACTCTTTGATAAGTTGGCAAACAGTTGATTTAGATCACATACAGGATGAGCGTGGTTCTATATCCATAGCAGAAAAAGGTCGGCAGTTTGATTTTGATGTGAGACGGATATTTTTTCTGTCTGCTATTTCAGCCGGTCAGGAAAGAGGGCATCACGCACATCAGGAGCTGCAACAAATAATATTCGCTACAAGTGGCTCATTTACGCTTGAGTTAGATGATGGAAAAGAGCGCACTTCATTTCATCTGAAAAGTGGTGGCCAGGGTGTGTTTGTCAATGGCCCTGTGTGGCGAGTCATGAAAGATTTCACCCCCGATGCAGTGATGATGGTTCTTTGCGATAGAGTTTATGCAGAGGACAAGGTTATTAGAAGTTATGATGAGTTTTTGAGGGCTTCAACAAATGGCAAATAAGTATCTCGATAAGCTGGAACAATATAAGACCAATAATCAGGAATACTTTGCTGATGTTAATGACGTCTTTGTTGAATTGTCCTTTGAAAAACTTTATAACAACGAATCATCAGCGACGTTATCTGACATTATTGCTTGGTATGATGATGAAGTAAAAAACTGTACCATGCACGTTGAAAGGATGCCGCTGCTGGAGTGCAAAGGCTGGCGATTGGACGAAGAGCAAGGCTCCATAGTTCATCATTCTGGAGAGTTTTTTCGAGTCGATGGTATTCGAGTTACTGACTCAACTGACAGAGAGGTCAGCGGTGGTTGGGAACAGCCTATCTTGACGCAAATAGGTTATGACGGTGGGATTCTTGGGCTTATAAGAAAGCGTATCAATGATGTACCCCACTATCTTGTCGAGGCAAAGGCAGAACCAGGTAATCCGAATATTGTGCAAATAAGTCCTACGGTGCAGGCTACCTTTAGTAATATCAAGAGAGCGCATGGCGGAAAAGCTACTCCTTTTGTTCAGTATTTTATGAATCCCGAAGATAATAATGCGACTGTTATTTTTGACCGCTGGATGTCAGAGGATGGCGGACGGCTATTCAATAAAAGAAATAAGAGCATGATCGTTGAAGTTGATGTACTAAACGTACCAGCTACGACACGATATAAATGGTTGACACTAAATCAGCTGGTGAGATTGACCAGGGATGTTGATGCGATTGTTGCACCGCATATTCGCGGCATCCTGTCGGTGATTTAACATGAAAAAGATAGCTGTTATTGGATGTGGTAATCACGTCACTAAAAATATACTCCCGGTTATGGAAAAGCTAAAGTGGGAGATAAAGTATATTGTTGTCAGAGATGTGAACAAATATCACGATCTAAAACAGGCGACGGCCTTGGTCGATGATATCTCTGTGGTTCTCACCGATGATGAATTGGACTTTATTTATATTGCGACACCAATATCCACACACTATGATTATGCCAAAATAGCCCTATTGCATGGTCGGAACGTGATTTGTGAGAAACCAATTACAATCAAGTCGGATGAAGTTGAAGAGCTAAATCAGATTGCCAAAGCAAAGTGCTGTAAGCTTTATCAAGTTGAGATGTATAAGTACCACAACCAGTTTTCATCACTTAAGGATGTCATTAATTCTGGTAAATATGGTGAGGTGAAGCAGGCAACATTCAGTTTCAAGATTCCTCATCTTGCTGCCACTGATATTCGATATGATCCGAAAAAATCGGGTGGAGCGCTCTTTGATGTGGGGTTCTATCCGATATCGGCTGCAATTGCACTATTTCCGGCGTCTAAACTGCAATATTCAATTTGTCGGTCCGAACCAGACTATGAGGTAGACCTGCACGGTATAGCCTTGCTGGCTGCTAATGACACCATAATAAATTGCCAATGGGCAATAGGTGCCTGCTATGAAAACAAAATTATTATAGATTTTTCAACACATAGAGTCGTAGTAGATCGCGCCTTCTCCAAGCCTGCATCTCTTAATACATCGTTGCAAGTTGTTGCGTCCAACGGCGAGCAAGGTCTTGTCGAGACTGGTTGTGATGATCAGTTCTTTAATATGTTTTCTTCCATCGAGTCTGATCTTGAGAAAGGTGGAGTGATCGTACAATCGACTCAAGAAACCATTTCAATCATGGAGGCCATCATTCAAGAGTATAAGGTGCAAGAAGGTATCTGATGAAAGTTGCACATATTTCTACCTATGATTACGGCGGTGCCGGCTCCGCTGCATTATTGCTGGATCAGTATTGTAAGTCCCAGGGCTTCGATTCAACTCTCTACGTCAAAGAGGTAGCTCGTGAATCGACTAGTGTGCGCCTGACTAGAAGATGGAATTGGGGTGCTGACTTTGCACGGAAGTGCTTAGCCAAGCTGACTCGGTTATTTGTTGATAAAAATTTTTTGTTCTATGGGCTTTTCGATAGATACTTCGAACTGCCTGACGAAGTTTGGATAGATAAACTCAAAGATAAAGATGTCATTTTTATCTACTGGATATCGACGTTTACAACATTGACCCAGCTGGCAAGAGTACTTTCTTCTTTTCCTACTAAAGTTGTCTATGTTGTCAATTTTGACATGGCGCACATGACAGGTGGCTGTCATTACAGTTTCGGTTGTGCGCAATTTTCGACAGGTTGTCAAAGCTGTCCTAATGTCTTCCTACCAGTGTTTCGACATTTAATTCAGCGTGGCAATATGGATAAAACGATCGCCGTTTCAAGTTTAAAAGCTAGGACTCTCTCGTTTACCCCATTTGTTCAAGCACAAGCAAATCAATCTTCAGTAAAATTCATAGCCAATTACCTATTCAATTTGCCGGTGAGTATTTCTGAGTTTCGGCCTGTTGTTAGCGCTCACAATAGGACCATATTTATCGGCGCTTATGCGCCGGAAGACAAGCGGAAGGGCTTCGACCTGCTGTGTCGTGTATTGTTATCTGTGTCAGAAAGTCAAGATGATGACACAGATAACATGCCCATTACACTACTATTTCCCCTTGGAACTCATGTACCCAGTTATATTACGGACAGGTATTTGATTGAGTTTTATCCTTATGCAAAAAATAATGTCGACCTCAATGCTGTATACAATCGGGCTAGCCTTTTTCTTAACACAAGCCTTGATGATTCCGGCCCTGTAATGGTTCTGCAGGCCATGCTGGCTGGCTTGCCGGTGGTCTCCCATCGGATAGGATATGCGGCGGATATGGTGCGTGATGACGAGAATGGCATCCTAGTGGATTACCTCGATGTTGATGGATTTGCAGATGGTGTGTTGCGCATTCTGGCTAAGTGGAATGTTAACAGTGAATTGCGGAAACGAATCCATAATGATGCCTGTGCCTTTTCTTCTTCTCTTCCAAAATTCAGTGATTACATAATTGATGAGCAATAGAAGCATATTACATATTTCAGGGTATGATAAATTCACAAAACCGATACTGGATACCTTAATTGCAAGAGGCGGCGAAACTCGTCACTTCCTTTTGTTATGTCGACAGGAGGAGTTTCCCTTACCCTCAGCTTTAAATTTTTTCAAACCTGCTGGTTTGTTGTTTTTGAAAGTTTACCTGCAAGTGGCCATGTCAGTCGATCGTATTATTCTACATGGGTTGTTCGAGAAAAAAGTTATACTTGCGTTGTTTTTGTTTCCGTGGTTTTTAAAAAAGACCACGCTAATGGTGTGGGGGGGAGATGTCTACAACATAGAGAACAACTTGTCGCGATTTTATCGTTACTGCTATCGCCACATATTAAAAAGAATCTCTACAATCTCTACTACTGTGCCAGGCGATTATGATTTCGTTAAGGGAAAATACGGTGTTAACGCCGCATTTGTACAAAGCCTTATGTATTATAGTCATGTTGCAAGACGACCTGCTCCAACGGTTTCATCTATGCAAACAGATGAATTAATAGTGCAGGTGGGTAATTCAGCGGACCCCTTAAACTGTCACCTTGAAATATTTGATAGACTGCCTCCAGATACTTCAGTTTTTGCCCCACTAGCCTATGGCGACAGAAATTACGGTAAAATGGTTGTTCAGGAAGGACGTGCGAGGTTTGGTGAACGCTTCGATGCCATGACAGGTTTTATTGCTTTCGACGACTACACAGCAAAACTAAACAATGTGAGCGTTGCTATTTTCAATCACCCTCGTCAGGCAGCAATGGGTAATTGCATTGCTTTTCTGTCATTGGGTAAGCGACTGTATATTCGGTCGGACACTACCCCCTGGAGTTATTTTCGTGAATTGGGTTTTTATGTTTTCGATACCCTTGGCGAACTTGAACTTTCACCCTTGCCCACAGCAATGTCGCAACACAACATCCTACTGGCTAGACAAGTATTCAGTGAGGAAGCTCTGCTCAACAGTTGGGACACTTTGATCGGTCAGGAGTGTTGCAGCTAATGGATCTGGTAACCAGTTTTCGTCAGGCACTGCTGCATAGTGCCATTGGGCGTATAGCCGCCTATTTGATGCAGTTTATCTCTGTTGCCATATTGGCACGTTACTTTCTTCCTGAAGCATTTGGTTTGTTGGCGGCTGTTCAAGTATTTGTGTTGTTTTTCCAAATGCTATCCGAAGTGGGATTGGCACCTGCCTTGGTTAATCAATCAGCGATCGGTCAATCTCTCAGAGACGCCGCTTATGGATTTACCTTGGCAGTCGGCGCTTCGGTTGCCATCATCTTATATTTCCTGTCATCCTCTCTGGCCCAATTTTTAGGGCGTGATGAATATGTGGTCATCACACAGATCATCTGCATTGCTGTTTTTTTTCAGTCCATTTCAACTGTTCCCTATGTGGCGCAGGTTCGAGAACGGCGCTTTTTTGAGATAGCCAAAGTTGAAGTAATATCTGAGCTTGGTTCTCTCGCTCTGACACTGTTGGCTGCACAATTCATGTCTGGTTACTTGGCCCTGGCCCTTCGCTTCGCGTTTACCGCGACCCTAAAGTGGTCGCTGTTTATGTTGTTTGCTGATCGTACCCTGGTTGGTCGACCGAGACTTGCTTTCTCGATTCATCAGATAAAGCCATTGCTTGGATTTTCTGCATATCAGTTTTCTTTTAACTTTGTTAATTACTTTTCGCGGAACTTTGATAATTTTCTCATTGCGAAGTTCTTTGGGCCCGGCCCGCTGGGTGTATATGAGCGTTCTTATCAATTGATGCGTTATCCATTGATGGTGCTGACGTCGGCAATTACTCCTGCGATTCAGCCCGTTATAGCCGCATTTAGAGCTGACTCGGCTTCAATTGTTAGCCTGCATAATGATTTTATCAGGCGTATGTCTTATTTGGGGGTGTTAGCCGGCGGTGGCATTGCCGTTTCCGCAAATCAATGTGTCCGTTTACTATTTGGTGAACAATGGCAGCAAGTGGTTCCACTCATTGAAATTCTCGCTTTGATTATTCCAGTTCAGGTCGTCATGTCGACTTCCGGTTCTTTTTATCAGGGATTGGAAAAGCCAAAGTTGATGTTTTATAGCGGACTTATCTCTGCCGTTGTAAATGTCTGTGCGATTGTCGTTGGTTGGCAATTTGGCAAAATTGAGTATATAGCGCAAGGCATTGTAGTCAGTTTCACTTTCAATTTTATTCAGGTTTATTTTGTGCTCTACCGTTTTGTTTTCAACACTCCCTTTAGTCAATTTCTCCGCGCAGTTGCAGGTCCCTTCCTGGTTTCACTGGTATATGGGGTTTTGTTTTTGATAAATCCATTCAGATCATGGAGTCCAAACCTAGTTCAGCTCCTGCCGTCGATCTGTGGGGTACTGCTGCTGCTGTTGCCTGTCATGGTGGCCAATCTCTGCCTCGCCTTCCCCGAACGGGCTAGAAGCTTATTAAGGATCTGATGTCATGCCTGCTCCCATTATCCTGTTTGTTTATAATCGCGCCGATCACACGGCCAAGACATTGGCTGCATTGGAGGCCAATGCTGAATTTGCTGAATCGCCTCTGTTTATTTTCTCTGATGCGGCAAAAAACAGCGCAGCAGAGAGCGCAGTGCAGCAGGTCAGAGAGGTGATAGCACCGTATGCTAGTCGCGGCAACACTTATATCCACCTTAACGAGACCAATCAAGGCCTGGCAAAGAATATCGTGCACGGCGTTACCCAGGTGATTAACCAGTACGGTCGCGCCATCGTGCTGGAGGATGACATTATTGTGTCGCCTCACTTTCTATCCTTTATGAATCGAGCCTTGGCGATGTACGCGGACGACAAGCGGGTATGGCATATCAATGGCTGGTCACATCCTATTGATACCAGTGAATTAGGCGGGGCATATTTCTCCCCCCTGATGAATTGTTGGGGGTGGGCCACCTGGGCGGATCGCTGGCAGGCATACCATAAAGAACCAGCCAAATTAATTGCCACCTGGTCACTGGCCAAGATTCGCCGCTTTAACCTGAATAATAGCCATGACTTCTGGGGGCAGGTATTGGATAACTACCGTGGTCACCTCAATACTTGGGCGATATTCTGGTACGCCACTATTTTCGAACAAAATGGTTTATGCCTAACTCCCACGGTGAGTTTGACCCATAATATTGGTTTTGATGGGAGTGGCGAGAATTGTGTTGATAAAAGAGTGGAAACTAATTTAATCAATTTATCTTCTGTCTATATAGACCCCAG
This sequence comes from Pseudaeromonas paramecii, assembly GCF_039540575.1. Taxonomy (NCBI): domain Bacteria; kingdom Pseudomonadati; phylum Pseudomonadota; class Gammaproteobacteria; order Aeromonadales; family Aeromonadaceae; genus Pseudaeromonas; species Pseudaeromonas paramecii. The sequence continues at coordinate 71,718 of NZ_BAABFC010000009.1, read as the reverse complement.
TGATGTTGTTGAAATCTCAAAGCCAGCTATCGAAAAGATAGCTTCTCATATCGCTAGTGAGTCAACATTTATTGATAAACTTAAATCATATTTCAAAGCTGCTTTCTTTAACGCTGCCGTGCGTTGGGTTAGTGGTACAAAACGTTGAGAACAGAAGCTATGTATAGCTATCGAAAAGAAATGGTATCCGAATTTAGTTTCAGTCTATCATATATAAAGCTCTCTTTTATATTCTTTAATCTGATCCTCGGTGCTTTTATACCATTCTTTTCTTTTTGGCTTTCAATCTTTACATTTGCGCTGCTTGAACGAAAAGATGCATTTCTGTTGAAAGTAAATTTGCTTGTCTTTGCATTCTATTCCTCTGTCGTTTATTCTTCACGCGCATTCTTCTTGACTCCATCAGATGATTACATTAGATATTTCGAAGTTTATAAGGCTTCTGTTTTGTCTTGGTACGATCTCTATTTTTCAGAACCAGGCCTTTTGCTACTATATAACTTACTCAATGTTGTAGGGCTAGACCTGTCTGTCTCTGGTTTGGCATTTGTTACATCACTGCTTTCAACTTTATTGTTATCTGTGTTTTTTTATTGCCTTGTTCGTGGGGATGAGAATATTCGCCATCCAGGCTTGTGTCTTTCTCTCTCTTTTGCTTTTATATCCTTTGACTATATTAATCAACTGGTGCGCCAGTCTATATCGTTAACATTTCTTCTTCTTTGTCTATTGCCCATAGCGAGAAATAAAAAGATAGTATGCTACTTTTTTGCGGCTATGTTTCATTTTAGTTCTATTTTTATTGGTGGTTTGATGATGTGTCTTCGTTATCACCCATTAAAATCGATAGTTGTGCTGCTTTTTCTCTTTGCTTTATTATATTTTGTTATTGGGCATTTTTCTTTTCTTGGTGGTGTAGCAGCTAGGCTTGAATATTATCAGGGTGGTGTTTTTGAGTTTTCATGGTATATCAAGTATGTTTTGATTATTCTCTTTTCTAGTCTTTTTTTGTATGTTTTTGGTATTCATGACAAAGGGTGGTTATACAAATTTCTTTTGTCGTCCGCTTTTGTTTTGGTTGTTGTTTCACCCCTTGGTCTAATCTCACTGCGGGTCTTGCTATTCTATATTGCATATTTGATTGGCTTGCATATGTATGTTGTTTTTGAACGAGTCAAGACATTGCTGGTTATCATTTTCTCATTTGTAATGGTTTACAAACTCTATAGGTTGTTGGGTTTGGGATCGCAAGAGGATGTTTTTTCTCTGTGGAGAACATATGAGCCTTTTTCCATGATGCCATTCTATTATTTCTTGGAGTATTGAATGCTGTCCATTGTTACTGTTACGTTCAAGAATTTGCCATGTCTTGTTAAAACAATTTCTAGCATTTTATCTGAATGCAAATCGTCAAATTCACTACAGATAATAGTAGTTGATGGTGCTGCGGAATCTACTGTTGCCAATTACATCAAATCTATTAAATTATCTTCCTCTGTCGAGTTTGTTTTGGTTTCAGAGCCAGATCACGGCATCTATGATGCTATGAATAAAGGCCTTCGGCTGGCTCGGGGGCAACATATTATCTATATGAATTCCGGTGACTGTTTCCATGCCGGTGGTTTGGCGCTGTTTTTGTCGCAGCCAAGGGATCCGGCTGTGCTGTATTATGGCGATGCTGAGTTCTACCAGGACGATGCCTTGTCCTTTGGTTTTAAGGCCAATATGCAGCGGGCGCGTGATTTTCTGCGTCATAACTGTTTCTCGCACCAGGCCATATTTTATCCGACGGCACTGCTGCAGTCCCTGGGGGGCTATCGGCTCGATTTTGCCATCAGTGCTGACTTCGATCTGACCTGGCGGTGCTGGCGTTCTGGATGCCGTTTTGAACAGCTGGGGGCGGTTATCGCCGATTGCGAGTTGGGCGGGATCAGCTGCCAGCGGGGCCTGCAGTCGTATGCTGATCGGGTGGCCTCATTTCAGGCCAGTGGTGCCTGGCATTATGCCCTGTTATTGAAAGCCTATTATCCGATTTTCCTGGCGAAAAACCTGCTGGTTCGGCGGTTGGAGGGGAGTCGGTTGCTGGCTATCTATCGCAAATATAAGGTGAGATAAGCTATGACAAAGATTGCTTATGTGTATAAGCAGAAGGGCACGGATGCGGCCTGGTCATCGGTGATCGCCGAGTTGGGTGTCTATTTGTGTGAACAGGATGCGCGGATCCGTACATTCCGGCTGGATAACAGCCATCGCCAAAGCTTGCAGGCCTCGCGGCAAGCCTTGGTCGACTATGACTTGTCGACCGGTGATATTTTGTTGATCAATCATGCCATCTGTTTCTGGCTGTTGTTGCCCTTGCTACTGCGCTTGCGGCGCCGCGGCGTGAGGCTGGTGTTTTTGTTCCATGAACACGAACATATCCTGGGACTGGGTTATTGCCTGCGTCATCTGGGGGAGATTCGTGTCAAGGAGTGGTTGCGGCACATCAAGTTGTGGTACCGGATCCCCTCCTGGCTCTCTGAGCAGATGGTCTGCTTGTCAAGCTATCAGGCGGTGGTATTGGGGCGTCTGGCGTTTGAGCGGCTCTCCTATCTGGGGGTGGATGTTGGGCGGTTCCCGGTGTGTGAGCGGCAGCAGTTGGTCAATGGTGTTGGTGGGAACGCCGTGGTGTTATTTGCCCACGATCCTGCCCGCTTTGATAAGGGGGGGCGTTTTTGTTCGGTTGTGAGCCAGGATCCCCGTTTTTCCCTGGTCTATGGTCGGGACCGCATCCTGCCTTATGCCGAGGTGTACAAGAAGTATCATGATGTTGATATTGTTTTTCTCCCTTCTGACAGCGAGAGTTTTTCATTGGTGTTGGCCGAGGCGCTGGCGACGAATCGCTGCGTGGTGACCAATGCTAATGTGGGTATCGTCCAGTTGCTATTGTCGAGTTATACCGTAGATGAATTGGCCAGCCGCGGTCTTTTTGTCTGCGCACATTCGATGGATGGCTATCGCGATGGTCTGGAGCGTGCCGCTGCGTATATTCTTAGTGACGAGGTCAAGACCCATGAGTTGTTTAGTGCACTACGACTCGATTTACCAACTGCATTTGAACGTCTTAATCTATTTATAAAGCGAATAGGGGGCTAAGTTGTTTTCTGCAGAATTCAATGTGGCGTCTTTGCTCGCTAATGATCTGCACACTCGGCTGGTGACCTTTGTCAATCCAGTCTCTTTTTATGGCTTCAAGGCCATGGCCGGGCGTGAGGAATTTAATTATGTCTTTTCTGATGGTGCCTTGCTCACTCGTTTACATAATCTTTTTTTCCACCAGCATAAGATAGCTCGTATTAGTTTTGATTTTAGTTCGATTGCCGGTGATGTCTTGGCTTACGCTGCCCAGCAAGGTTTGCGTGTGGTGATGGTGGGGGGGAGCCAGGAAGATACTTCTGCGGTCAGTCTGGTCCTTGCACAGCGCTTTGCGAAATTGAATTTCGCTGTTTATCCTGGCTTTTTTGCCTCGGAGGATGACAGGGATAATTTCATTGTGCAGATGAATGATTATCCGCCGGACATTGTGGTGTGTGGCATGGGTTTTCCTCGTCAGGAATTGTTTTTGTTACGGTGTAAGGCGCTGTTGAAACAGCCCTTTGTTGGTTTTACTTGTGGTGGTTTTATTAGTCAGACAGCTTTGCGTCCTGATTATTATCCGGCGTGGGTAAAGCGGTTTGGCCTGCGTTGGCTTCAGCGCGCAATTTTACACAGTCATGTCAGACAACGGCTCCTGGTGGACTATCCGGCTTTTCTGGTAAAATACCTCTGGGATGTATTGAAAAAAGGCGAGAAGGTTTATCAATGAAAAAAGCATTAATCACGGGTGTAACTGGTCAAGACGGTTCTTATCTGGCCGAGTTTTTGTTAGAAAAAGGGTATGAGGTTCATGGCATTAAGCGGCGCTCTTCGCTGTTTAATACAGGCCGCGTTGACCATATCTATCAGGACAGACATGAGGCCAACCCGCGCTTCTTTTTGCACTACGGGGATCTGACTGACACCTCAAATCTGGTGCGCCTGATCCAAGAAATCCAGCCGGACGAAATCTACAATTTGGGTGCTCAGTCTCACGTCGCCGTTTCCTTCGAGTCACCTGAATATACCGCCGATGTGGATGCCATGGGGACCTTGCGTCTGCTGGAGGCGATCCGCATCTGTGGACTGGAGAAGAAGAGCCGTTTTTATCAGGCGTCAACCTCCGAGCTGTATGGCCTGGTGCAGGAGATCCCGCAAAAAGAGACCACGCCTTTCTATCCGCGCTCGCCCTATGCCGTGGCCAAGATGTATGCCTACTGGATCACCGTCAATTACCGTGAATCCTATGGCATGTACGCCTGTAACGGCATCCTGTTTAACCATGAGTCGCCACGCCGGGGTGAAACCTTCGTCACCCGCAAGATCACCCGCGCCATCGCCAACATTGCCCAGGGGCTGGAACAGTGTCTGTACCTGGGCAACATGGATGCACTGCGTGACTGGGGTCATGCCAAGGATTATGTCCGCATGCAGTGGATGATGCTGCAACAGGACCAGCCGGAGGACTTCGTGATCGCCACCGGCAAGCAGATCTCGGTGCGGGAATTTGTGCGGATGTCCGCTCGCGAAGTGGGGATCGAGCTGGAATTTGCTGGTGAAGGGGTGAACGAGCAGGCGATTGTCACCGCCATTACAGGTAGCAATGCCCCTGGGGTGACGGTCGGCGATGTGATTGTGCGGGTCGACCCGCGCTACTTCCGTCCTGCCGAGGTGGAGACCCTGCTGGGTGATCCGTCCAAGGCCAAGGCCAAGCTGGGCTGGGTACCGGAAATTACGGTGGAAGAGATGTGTGCCGAGATGGTGGCCGCCGATCTGGATAAGGCCAAACAGCATGCCCTGCTCAAGGCCAACGGCTACGATGTTTCGCTGTCCGTGGAGAGCTGATACCCATGAGTAAGAAGCGTGTGTTTGTGGCAGGACATCGCGGCATGGTCGGCTCGGCCATTTGTCGTCAACTGGCGCAGCGTCAGGATGTTGAGCTGGTGACCCGTTCCCGCAGGGAGCTGGATTTGACGTCACAAGCGGCGGTAGCCGCTTTTTTTGCTAATCAGCAGATTGATGAGGTCTATCTGGCAGCCGCCAAGGTTGGCGGTATCCATGCCAATAACACCTATCCTGCCGAATTCATCTACGAGAACCTGGTGATGGAGTGCAACATCATCCAGGCCGCTCATCAGTCTGGGGTGCAAAAGCTGTTGTTTCTTGGCTCTTCGTGCATCTATCCCAAGCTGGCGGAGCAGCCGATGACTGAAGCGGCGCTGCTGACCGGGATCCTGGAGCCGACCAATGAGCCCTATGCCATCGCCAAGATTGCCGGTATCAAGCTGTGCGAATCCTATAACCGTCAATATGGTCGTGATTATCGCAGCGTGATGCCGACCAACTTGTATGGCGAGAACGACAACTTCCATCCGGAGAACTCTCACGTCATTCCGGCGCTGATGCGTCGGTTCCATGAAGCCAAGCTGAACAACTCGACTGAGGTGGTGGTGTGGGGGTCTGGCACGCCGATGCGTGAATTTTTGCATGTGGATGATATGGCCGCTGCCAGCGTGCATGTGATGGAGCTGGATAGCGCCACCTATCAGGCCCATACCCAGCCCATGCTCTCCCATATCAATGTGGGTACAGGCGTGGATTGCACCATACGTGAGATGGCCGAGACCATGGCTGCCGTGGTGGGCTTTACTGGCAAGATTGTTTTTGATGCCAGCAAGCCGGATGGCACACCGCGCAAGCTGATGGATGTCTCACGCTTGGCCCAGCTGGGTTGGCGTTACCGCATCGATCTGCGTGCTGGCCTGGCCATGACCTATCAGTGGTTTTTAGAGCACCAGGATGACTTCAGAAAATAGACCTGCCAGCTGGCTTGACAGTGACACCTTCCGACAGATTGTTGCCGGAACCCCGCTGATTTCCATCGATCTGATTGTGCGCAACGAGCAGGGGCAGGTGCTGCTTGGGCAGCGCCTGAACCGTCCGGCCCAAGGCTATTGGTTTGTACCCGGTGGTCGGGTGCGTAAGGATGAGCGGCTTGACGAGGCCTTTATTCGGTTGACACAAGAAGAGCTTGGGGTGCAACTGGTGTTGTCCGACGCCCGCTTTCTTGGGCCGTTCGAGCACTTCTATAACGATAACTTCTCTGGTAGCGACTTCTCGACCCACTATGTGGTGCTGGGTTATGAGATGACGTTGAATACCGACGACTTATCTCAATTACCTGCAGAGCAACACGGCGCCTATCGCTGGTTTGATGTGGCGTCACTGCTGCAATCAGAGGTCGTTCATTCCCATACCAAGCTCTATTTTTTGCACAGGACGTAACGGATGTTGATCCCCGTGATTATGGCCGGAGGCTCAGGCAGTCGCTTGTGGCCGCTATCCCGCGAGCTTTATCCCAAGCAATTTCTCAAGCTTGATGGTGAGGTTACCATGTTGCAGGCGACGGTGAATCGCTTGCAACAACTGGCTTGCGAGCAACCGCTGGTGATCTGCAATGAAGACCACCGTTTCCTGGTAGCCGAGCAGTTGCGACATCTGGGCAAGTTGGCCCATAACATCATCCTTGAGCCCGCGGGTCGCAACACGGCACCGGCGATTGCCTTGGCGGCCCTGACGGCGCTGCAAACGGCCGGCGAAGGGGAGGATCCTCTGCTGCTGGTTTTGGCGGCGGATCATGTGATCCGCGATGAGGCGGCGTTCACGGCGTCGGTGCAGGCGGCGTTGCCCCATGCATTGGCGGGTAAGCTGGTGACCTTTGGCATAGTGCCGACCCATGCTGAGACCGGTTATGGCTATATTCGTCGTGGTGCCGCGCAGCAAGGTGCGTTTGCTGTCGCACAGTTCGTGGAAAAACCAGATGCAGCCACCGCTGAGGGTTATCTGGCCAGCGGCGAATACTACTGGAACAGTGGCATGTTCCTGTTCCGTGCCAGCCGGTTTCTGGCTGAGCTCAAGGCGTTTCGGCCGGATATCTATGCGGCCTGTAGTCTGGCGGTGGGCACCATCAACCCGGATCTGGATTTCGTGCGCGTCGATAAGGCGGCTTTCCTGGCTTGCCCAAGTGACTCCATCGACTATGCGGTGATGGAGAAGACCGCCGATGCGGTGGTAGTGCCGATGGCTGCTGGTTGGTCAGACGTTGGCTCCTGGTCATCGTTGTGGGAGATCTCCGTCAAGGATGAGGCTGGTAATGTGTTTCGTGGCGATGTGATGCAGCACGCCAGTGGCAATAACTATGTATTTGCCGAGAGTAGCCTGGTTAGCTTGGTGGGCGTCGACAACCTGGTGGTGGTGCAGACCAAGGATGCGGTGCTGGTGGTCGATCAGCGCCAAGTGCAAGATGTGAAGAAGATAGTAGAGGGCCTCAAGGCTGCAGGACGTACCGAGCATCAGGTGCACCGTGAGGTCTATCGGCCTTGGGGGAAATACGACGCCATCGATCAGGGTGATCGCTATCAAGTTAAACGCATTACGGTTAAACCGGGTGAAATGCTCTCCTTGCAGCGCCATCATCATAGGGCCGAGCATTGGATAGTGGTCTCTGGCACCGCCAGGGTGACCCTGGGTGCGCGCGAATTCCTGTTGACCGAAAACCAGTCCACTTATATTCCATTGGGTGAGCTGCACCGTCTGGCAAACCCGGGTAAGGTGCCCCTTGAACTGATCGAGGTTCAATCTGGCTCCTATCTGGCGGAAGATGATATTGTGCGTGAGCAGGATCACTATGGTCGCATGGAGGAGCCCGTCTAATGTCCAGTGCATTCAACAGTTCAACCCTTATCGCCGAGGGCGGCGTGGCCTTTGGCACCAGCGGTGCCCGCGGTCTGGTAGTGGATTTTACCCCCGAGGTGTGTGCCGCCTTCACCCATGCCTTTGTGGCTGTAATGAAGCGGGAATATGCCGTGACGCAGATGGCGCTGGCCATCGACAACCGGCCCAGCAGTCCGGCCATGGCCCAGGCTTGCGCTGCCGCCTTGTTGCAGGCCGGTGTTGTGCCCATCTATTACGGCGTGGTGCCCACACCGGCGCTGGCGTACCAGGCCATGCAGGACAAGATGCCCTGCATCATGGTCACCGGTAGCCATATCCCCTTTGATCGCAACGGCCTCAAGTTCTATCGGCCCGATGGGGAGATCACCAAGGCGGACGAGCAGGCGATCTTGAGTGCCAACGTGGACTTCGCCCCCTTGCTGGAGCTGCCTGCGCTGCATGGGCGCCCTGAGGCGGCGCAGGCTTACTGCCAGCGTTACAGCTCGCTGTTCCCTGCCGACTTGCTTGCGGGCAAACGCATCGGCGTCTACGAGCACTCTAGTGCCGGACGGGATCTCTATGCTCCCTTGTTACGGCAGCTGGGCGCCGAGGTGGTGGCGCTGGAGCGCAGTGACGAGTTTGTGCCCATCGATACCGAGGCGGTGGGGGAGGAAGACAAGGCCAAGGCGCGACGCTGGTCGGCAGAGCATAAGTTGGATGCCATCTTCTCCACCGATGGGGATGGCGATCGCCCGTTGGTGGCCGATGAGCAAGGGGAGTGGCTGCGCGGCGACATTCTCGGACTGTTGTGCGCCGATGCGCTACAGATTGAGGCGCTGGCGATCCCGGTCAGCTGCAACACGGCTGTGGCCAGTTGCGGCCGGTTTGCCAAGGTGGCGTTGACCAAGATTGGCTCCCCTTATGTGATTGCCGAATTTGCCGAACTGGCCAAGGAATATCGAAGGATCGCAGGGTTTGAGGCCAATGGCGGCTTCTTGCTGGGCAGCGACATCGAGCTGGATGGCAAGCCGCTGGCGGCGCTACCCACCCGGGATGCTGTGCTACCGTTTTTGATGTTGCTGGCGGCGGCCGGCAGAGGGGCCATTTCTCCGTTGGTGGCAGCCCTGCCACAGCGCTTCAGCCATTCGGATCGCATCAAGGAGTTCCCCACCTCCCGCAGCCAGGCGATCGTGGCGGCAGGCCAGGTGGATCCCGCGGCCTTGCTGGCTCAGCTGGGCTTTGGCGGCGTGGGCGTGGCCAGGGTGGATACCACGGATGGCCTGCGCATGACCCTGGAGGATGGTCGTATCCTGCACCTGCGACCCTCGGGCAATGCCCCCGAGCTGCGCTGTTATGCCGAGACTGATAGCATGGCGACGGCGCAGCAATGTGTCGCTGACGTGCTGGCGCGGGTGGTGGCGCTCTAAGCCAACCGAACCCGCCGAGGAGCGGATCGCCGGGGCTTGTGCCTGTCGGTTCTGGCAGTCGAGAAAACACCGCTGACTTGGCAGCATGGGCCTCCTTTTTTGGAGGCCTTTTTCATGACGGGTTATCAACTCATTCACCATGGTGCCGCCTGCGGCGTGACGGGCTCCTGCCATGAGCTGCGGCTGGGGGCGGACGGCGATTTTCAAGATAGCCTGCTGGTGGATTGCGGTCTGGTGCAGGGGGAGGAAGCGGTCAGTCTGGGGCCCTTGCCCTGGCGCAGGGTGGGCGCCCTGGTGCTGACCCATGCCCATCTGGATCATATTGGGCGCTTGCCGGAGTTGTGCCAGGCCGGCTGGCGCGGGCCTGTGTATTGCTCCGAGGCCACCGCAGCCCTGGTGCCCTTGATGTTGGCCGATGGCCTGTTGCAGCAGGGGCGCTCCCGGGGCTGGGTTGCCGCCTTCCTGGCGGATCTGCAGCGCCAGCTTCGCCCACTGCCCTTTGGCGCCTGGCACAGGGTGGCGCTGTCGGCGCAGCAGGCTGTGCATCTGCAGTTGCAACCTGCTGGCCATATCCTGGGTTCGGCCAGCATCACTGTGCGGCTGGCGGAGGGGCAGCGGCTGGTGTTTTCCGGTGATATCGGTGGCGGTAACTCCAGCCTGTTGCGACCGCCGGTCTCGCCAGCGGCGGCCGATTTGCTGGTGCTGGAGAGCACCTACGGGGACCGACTCCATCCGGCCGTGGCCCAGCGCCATCAGGCCTTGCGCCAGGTGGTGGAGCGCTCGCTACGAGATGGCGGCGCCATCTTGATACCGGCCTTCAGCATAGGTCGGACTCAGGAGTTATTGAGCGACCTGGAGCAGATCCTCTGTGAGGTGCAGGCGACTGGGCAGCAGAGCCAGTGGCAGGAACTGCCGGTGGTGCTGGACTCCCCTCTGGGTGCTCAGGTGACCCGTTTGTATCGTCAGTTTCGCCGTCATTGGCGGCGGGAGGCCCAGCAAAAACTCGGGCAGGGGCGCCATCCGCTGGACTTCTCCCAGGCGGTCACCTTGGCCGAACATGGCGCTCATCTTGAGTTTATCGCACGCCTGCAGGCCACCGGCGAGCCGGTCATCGTGGTGGCTGGCGGCGGCATGTGTCAGGGCGGTCGCATCGTCGACTACCTGCGCGCCCTGTCGCCCGATCCCAGAACCGATGTGTTGCTGTGTGGCTTTCAGGCCAGGGGTACACCCGGGGCCCTGCTGCAGGTAGGCGTCGAGCGGCTGTGGCTGGACGGCCAGTCTGTGCCGGTGGCGGCTCAGATCCACCGGCTTAGCGGTTATTCTGCCCATGCCGATCAGGCTGGGTTGATTGAGTTTGTGGCCGGGATGGCGTCGCCGCCCAAGGCCATTCGGCTGGTGCATGGGGAACCGGAGGCCCAACGGGCGTTGGCGAAAGCCTTGCGTCAGGCCTTTCCCGGCCTGGCGGTGGATTGTGCGGCGCAGCAAGATTGCCCTTGAATAAGGTGAGCGATACCTGAATTGGAATTCGGCGTCAGGTAGGGGTTTTTGTGACGTCAGGTTCTCTTTGCATCCCCAGATGAGTAAAGTAGGCGCCGGATTAGTTGGTCGATGACATTAGGACAGAGTATGCAGCAGGGAACGAGCCGCACCGTGCGGTTGTTTATGGTGATCGCCGCCTTGTATTGGCTCGGTGGCATGCACTTTTTCATGCACAACCCGGGAGGCTCGGGCTTTTATCTGCCGTTTAACATGGTGGGTTGGTTGTTTGCCTCCTTGCTGATCGGCGTGGGGCTGTGGCATGTGACTCTGAGCCATACTCTGATGTTGTCCAGAGCTCAGGGCTGGTTGTGGGCCGGCCTGGTGGTGCTCTGTATCCCCCTGTTTGCTCATCCGGATGTGCCGCTCGACGCCGGGGCTCCCCGACTCATGGGGATTGCCGGCGGAATGCTGCTGCTGTTTGCGCTGACTCAGTTGCGCCTGGGTGCACTCCAGCGACTGCTGATGCTCTATCTGCTGCTGGGTGCCGTAGCCTTTGAGGCCCTGTTTGCCTTGGTACAGTATTTCTTGCTGACGCCGGGCAACTGGATTGGCTACAACACCCTGATAAACCGGCCCTATGGGGTTTTTCAACAGGTCAATGTGTTGGCCTCTTTTTTGGCGACAGGAATTGGGATAGCGCTATTTTTGATTTGGCATGACCGATGCCTATCGATAAGAAACCCTAAGGGGTGGCTGGCATACTTTGTTATCTTTTCAGTAGTTTTTTTAGAGTTGGTCATTCGCTCTCGTACGGGGATACTGGGTTCTTCTATTGTCCTCATCGTATTTTTATTCTTATTCGGTCGGGAGCGCAGAGCCGAGCAGTTGCAGGTGGTGTTCACAATAATACTGAGTGTTGCGGCCTATTTTTTTATCATGAGTCTGCATTCAGAGGGTAGGCCTCTTGAGGAATTTATCTCCCCACAGACTCGTTGGATTTATTGGCGGGAGTCGGTCAGCCTGTTTTTTAGCAATCCTATTATTGGTGTGGGGTACGGCTTATTTGAAACGGCCTTTATGGCTTCGTACTATGCCAAGGAGATGGATTACTCCGGTATCGGCTTGATAGTTAATCTGGATCACCCCCATAACGAAATTCTCTATTGGTTGGTGGAGGGGGGGCTGGTTGCCGTAATGGGGCTACTGCTGCTGGCTTTGGGCTGGTGGTCCATGCTGCGGCGGCATGCCGGTCGTCTGCGCTGGGCCCTATTTATCCTGCCCTTTCCCCTACTGTTTCACGCCATGGTGGAGTACCCCTTCTACCATTCGGTTGCCCACTGGTTTGCCCTGATTTGGCTGCTGTGGTTTACCGAGGCCGAGGCTGACTCCTATAAGGCGTTACCGCTGCACAACTGGCTGCTGCTGCGGGCCATGGCGCTGCTCATCCCGCTGCTGACCGTGCCCTATATGTTGACCGGGCTACAGACCGCTTACCTGGTCACCAAGTTCGAGCGGGGCGGCTTCAAGGAGCCTGCCCTGCTGGAGCAGGTGGTCAATCCCATGCCCTGGTACAGCCGCTTCATGTATGACGTCATGACAGTGCGCCTCATGTATGGCCTGCAAAGCAATAACAGCACCGAGCTGGCCGCCTACGTGGACTGGGCCAAGTCGTTTGTCCGCCTGATGCCCAGGGCCAATGTCTACAGCAATCTGGCTATGGTGCTGGATCGCTTGGAAAGGTTTGATGAGGCCAGACAGTGGCGCGCCGAAGGCAAGCGACTGTTCCCGGCGGATCCGCTGTTTCAGCCCAAGCCCTCTGCGGCTGCGTCGGCAAGCCGGCCGTCGCTGGCTTTACCGGCTCAGCCCAGTGCGGCGGTGAAGTGATTTTTGTGGGGCATGTCCTGGGGCTATCTCCATCATGCCCCTATTGATTTGGCCCTGGGCCGTTTGTTGTATTTAAGGAGTCTGTTGTGAAGATTGCCGTTGCCGGTACCGGTTATGTGGGGTTGTCCAATGCCATTTTGCTGGCCCAGCACCATCAGGTGGTGGCACTGGATATCAATGCCGATAAAGTGGCCATGATCAACCGTGGCCAGTCCCCCATCGTCGATGCCGAGATTGAGGCCTATCTTAAGGAGCGACCCTTGCAGCTGAAGGCGACGCTGGACAAGCACGAGGCCTATGCTGGCGCCGATTGGGTCATCATCGCCACCCCCACCGACTATGACCCTGAGACTCACTACTTCAACACCCGCTCGGTGGAGGCGGTGATCCGGGATGTGATGGCCATCAATCCCCAGGCGGTCATGGTGATCAAGTCCACCATACCGGTGGGCTATACCGCCCGTCTGCGTGCCGAGCTGGGTTGCGAAAATCTGCTCTTCTCGCCGGAGTTTCTGCGGGAGGGGCGGGCACTGTATGACAACCTGCATCCGTCGCGGATTATAGTCGGGGAGCGTTCGCCCCGTGGTCAGGCATTTGCCGATCTGCTGCGGGAAGGGGCCATCAAGCAGGAGGTGCCTGTCTTGTTGACCGATGCCAATGAGGCGGAGGCCATCAAGTTGTTCGCCAACACCTATCTGGCCATGCGGGTGGCCTACTTCAATGAGCTGGACACCTATGCCGAGACCCATGGCCTGAACAGTCGGCAGATCATCGAGGGGGTGGGGCTGGATCCGCGCATCGGCAACCATTACAACAATCCCTCCTTCGGCTACGGCGGCTACTGCCTGCCCAAGGACACCAAGCAGCTGTTGGCCAATTACCACGAGGTGCCCAACACCCTGATCCGGGCCATTGTCGACTCCAACACCACCCGCAAGGATTTTGTCGCCGACTCCATCATTCGGCGGCAGCCCAAGGTGGTGGGTATCTATCGTCTCATCATGAAGGCCAACTCGGACAACTTCCGAGCCTCCTCCATTCAGGGGGTGATGAAGCGGATCAAGGCCAAGGGCATAGAGGTGGTGGTGTTTGAGCCCGTGCTTGGTGACAGCCATTTCTTCAACTCCCGGGTGATTCAGGATCTTGAAGAGTTTAAGCGTATCAGCGATGTGATCGTCTCCAACCGCATGGCACCCGAGCTGGCTGATGTGGCGGACAAGGTCTATACCCGGGATCTGTTCGGTAGCGATTAAGCGCGCCAGCGTCACTGGCGTTTGGGGCATCAAGGGATCGGTCAGGTGGCAAAAATCCACGGTGATCTTGCCTGGCAGATCCCGCATACTAGGCCCCAGCTTAAGGGCTGCATAACAACGATACAGTGGCTAAAACAACATGCTGACAATCTTCTTGATCGTATTCCTCGCCTGTTTCGTGCTGACCGGCGGGGTTCGTCGCTATGCCCTCTGGCGACACGCCCTGGCCATGCCGGAGTTCCGCCATGGCCCCTTGGAACCCACGCCCCGTGACGGCGGCCTGGCCATGATGCTGATCTTCATCGCCCTGTACTTCGAGCTGTTTGCCAAGGGTTTGCTGGAGCTGGATACCACACGCGGGTTGGCGTGGTCCAGCTTCGTGGTGCTGGTGACCGGGCTGTTGCGTCAATTTTCCAGCCTAAATCTGCGTACCCGGCTGATGCTGCAGGCCTTGGCGGCCTTTGCCGCCTTGCATTGGTATCAGCCTGACCTCATCTTGCTGGTGTTTGACTACAGCTTCTATCTCTCCGGGGTCTGGATGCTGTTGCCTTGGCTGGCCCTGATCTGGTTTATCAATCTGTTCAACTTCATGGATGGGATTGATGGTTTTGTGGGCTCCCAGGCCTTCATCATGATCTTTGGCAGCGCCTGCTTGCTGGCGCTGGCCGGTGAGCCGGCCTGGACCACCACCTTGTTGCTGCTGTGTGCGCCCATCTTAGGCTTCTTGGCCTGGAACTGGCCACCAGCTAAGATCTTTATGGGCGAGGTGGGGGCGGGGGCCCTGGCCCTGCTGGTGACCATCACCGGGATGCATCTGGCGGCCGAGACCTCGCTCAATCTGTGGAGCTGGCTTATCCTGATGAGCGGCTTCATCGTCGACGGCGCTTGGTCCCTGGTGGTGCGTTATTTCAAGGCCAAGGATTGGCATCGCTCTCACCGTATGCATGCCTATCAAATTCTGGCGCGCCGTTGGGACAGCCATTTCTGGGTCTGCGTGCTGCTGTGGGCCATTGCGGCCTTCTGGCTGATGCCGCTGGCATATCTGGCGATGCAGTATGAGGAATATGGGCTGATAATCCTGGTGGTTGCCATGGCGCCCCTGATGGTGGCCTGCGGTTATCTGGGGGCGGGACAGCCCAAAGAACCCAGTCTGGATGAGCTCGATTGACTTGCCCGTATCGTAAAAAAGGCCGCAGTTGCGGCCTTTTTTGTCTTTTGTCACAGGACTGAGATTAGTCGATCTCGCGGGTCTCGACGCCCTTGGCGGTACCGATCAGGGCCACATTGGCGCCGCGGTGGGCAAACAGCCCCACCGTCACCACGCCCACTATGCCGTTGATCTGGGTTTCCAGCTGTTTGGCCTGCTCGATGCTGAGATCGTGGACGTCCAGTATGTGGTTACCGTTGTCTGTCACCACGCCACCACGCCAGATGGGGCGACCACCCAGCTTGGCCAGCTCCCGGGCCACGTAGTTGCGGGCCATGGGGATCACCTCCACCGGCAGCGGGAACTTGCCCAGCACCGGCACCAGCTTGCTCTCATCCACGATGCAGATGAACCGCTTGGCCACGGCCGCCACGATTTTCTCCCGGGTCAGGGCGGCGCCACCGCCCTTGATCATCTCCATCTGCTCATTGATTTCATCGGCACCATCCACGTAGACATCCAGCTCATCCACGTCGTTGAGATCCAGCACCGGGATCCCCAGCTCACGCAGTCGGGCGGTGGACGCCTCTGAGCTGGACACGGCCGCCTCAATATCATCCTTCATGCTGCCCAGGGCCGTGATGAAATGATTGACGGTTGAGCCGGTGCCCACACCCACAATGCTGCCCGGAGTGATGTACTTGAGGGCAGCCTGGCCGACCGCTTGTTTCAGTTCATCCTGTGTCACGCTTGTTCTCCTTCAGGTGGTAATGGCTGGATTATAGCGAAATCGGTCGTCCGCAGCAGGCCGTTATGGCTGCCAGAGCCAGTGATGGCTCGGGGTCAGCACCTCTGGCAGAGGGACGTCCCAGGCCTCGGCGGGGATCTGTTCAACCCGTTGGCAATCGTGGGCCAGCCCTATGGGGTAGGGGCCTTGCTGGTGCTGATGCCACTGACTCAGGGTGCGATCATAGAAGCCGCCCCCCATGCCAAGACGATTCCCCTGGCGGTCAAAGGCCACCAGTGGGGTGAAGATCAGGGCTATCTTGTCCAGCGGCACCACCAGTCGACTGTCCAACCGCGGCTCAGGGATGCCGAAGCGGTTGTGCTGCATGGGGGTGTCTGGCTCGTAGGCCAAAAACAGCAGATGTCCGGCATGCACCGGGTGCAGTACCGGCAGGCAGACCTGCTTGCCCATCTCCCAGCACCATTGAATGCAGGGCTGGGTGCTCAGCTCACCATCCATGGCCAGATAGAGAGCCAGGGTGTCTGCGTCCTGCACCTTGGGGTGCTGCATGAACCGGGCTTTAAGCTGCATGGCGGCTTGTTGTTGCTGGGAAGGAGAGAGGGCTTGGCGATGGCGACGGGCCATCTCGCGCAGGCTTTGTCTGTCTAACATGATGAGGAACCCCGGTGGTGCCGTTGCAGGTGTGGGCCCTTGAACCCTGAGGTTCAAGGCGGAAACCTGGTTCCAACCGTAGGCTTCTCGGTCGGGCCGAGCCTGCACAGTAGTCGAAAAGCGGCTTCCTTGGTGTAAAACATCGGCTCAGGGACTTTACCCGCTGACGCACACCCCAGGGCTATTTTTAAATCGGCGTGCCAGACGCGCTTATCCGCGCAGCTGGCGACCCTGCTCCAGCAGGGCGGTTTCTATGGTTTGTTGCAGCATCTTGATGCGCTCATCCATAGTTTCAGAGTATTTGCGGTTGCTGGCTTTTTCAAGGCCCAGCTCATAGCAAAAATGCAGTGCGGCCATCACGGCCAACTGCTCATTGTTGCTGCCACGGGAGCGCTGGCGCATCTCGTTCAGATGCTGGTTCAGCCCATCGGCGGCGGCTTTCAAGGCGTCACTCTGCCCGGACAAGCAGGAAATTTTATAGACCCGGCCAAGAATAGTGAGCTCTATGGACTCGGTAGCTACGGTCATGCTTTCCTCGATATGAGTGAAGTGGTCTGCCAAATACGGGGCGACTATATAGCGGGGATCCCCAACTTTCAAGGGCCGGCTGGTGAGGCTGGGAGCGGGGTGTTAGGATCTGCCACGATAACGACGGGATTTGCTGTTTTCTTGTCCTGTTTGCCTATTTTTCCGCTGGGGATGATAAAGATGATGGATTTTGCCCAGGCTGCCAGCCTGCTGGATGAGCATGAGGTCATGGCCACGCCGGCCGAGATGCATGGCGTGCTGTGTGGCTTGCTGTGCGGTGGTGTGGCGCTGGATACCCAGAGCTGGCAGGGGGAGTTTAATGGCCTGGTCAACGACGGTCATGCCTTTGTGGCTCCCGTGCGCCAGTGGCTGGAAGAGCTGTGTCAGCACAGCCAGCAGGCGTTGCTTAACCAGTCTGGCCTGGAATTGTTGCTGCCGGATGAAGACGAGCCGATGGTGGTGCGGCTGGAGTATCTGGCCGACTGGACCCAGGCCTTCTTGGCCGGATTTGCCGTGATGCAGCGGGAGTTAAGCAACATCTCCGACGAGTTGCAGGAGATGGTGGAGGATCTGAGCAACATCACCCAGTTGGATACAGATGCCGAGCTGAGTGATGAGGACGAGTCCTCGTATCTGGTGTTGTATGAACACCTCAAACTGGCGGTGATGATGGCGTTTGAGGAGTGTGGTCAACGTCCACGTCCCGTTACGGCTCCCACCTTGCATTGATCTCTGTTTTGGGCATAAGACACACGGCATGAATTGGCGTTGCATGTTTAACGGGGTGGCCTTGTTGTTGTTGGGGATGCTGAGTCCGACAGCGGCAGCTCATTACCGGGTGGGCTGGTTACCGGATCCGCCCTATCTTGCCGGGGCCGCCATGGTGCCGACGGGAGAGGATATTCTCCGGTTGCAGGCCCTGCTGCCCGCGGGCAGTGAATTGCACTTTGTGCAGTGGCCGCTGGCGCGTCAGGTGCGCGGCTTGGCCGAGGGGGGGCTGGATATCGCATTGAGCCTGGCCAGTATCAAGCCAGAGGCGGCCTGGCTCAGTGAGCCGGTGCGATATGCGCAGTATGTGCTGGCCATTGACCCCCTGCAGCTGGAGCGTTACCAAGCGGTGACGGACGTGGGTGATGTGGCGCGACAAGGCATGCTGCTGGGCACCTTGCAGGACAGTCGCTTGCAACAGCAGGCCAACACCCTGCTGGACGGTACTGTCCTCATTCACTCGCTTCGGGATCTGGATCAACTGATCCGGCTGTTGTGGCTTGGCCGGCTCAACGGCCTGGTGCTGGATCGGGGCCTGCTGGAGCAGGAGCCCAGACTCAAGCCGCTGTTGCACCTGATCACGCTGCCGCCGGTGGCGGTGCGTTGGGCTTTCTCCCGGCACACCTTCAGCGCCGAGCAAATGCATGAGATCAATCAAAGGGCCCGGCTGTTGACCCAGCAGGGCTTGGCAAGCCAGGAGCGCCGTCATGCCGGCTTGTGATGTCGCCATCGTTGGCGGTGGCATGGTGGGGGCGACCCTGGCCCTGGCCCTGTCCCAGCTGCGGCGTCCTGATGGTCAGCCGCTGGACATAGTCCTGCTCGAGGCTAATTCCCCAGGTCAAGCGATACATCCCGGTTTCGATGCCAGGGCGATCGCCCTCTCCTATGGCAGCTGTGAGCTGTTACAAGGCTGGGGGCTGTGGACGTCGCTGGCGCCCACTGCCTGTGCCATCGAGCAGATCCATGTCAGTGATAGTGGTCACTTTGGTCGGGTGAAACTGACGGCGCAGGAATATCGCCTGCCTTGGCTGGGTCAGGTGGTGGAGCTGGCGACGACCGGATCACAGTTATATGAGGCCCTGGCGCAGCGTGGGAATGTGCGGCTGCGTTGCCCGGCTCACCTGGTGGACGTGAGCCCCTCCGAGCGGGAGATAGCGCTGAAGCTGGACGATGGCAGCACCTGGCAGGCCGAGTTGGCGCTGGGGGCTGACGGGGCGGACTCCTTGTTGCGTCAGCAGTTACGTCTGCCTTGCGAGCAGTACGATTTTGGCCAGACGGCCATCATCACCACCCTGCAAACCGACCTGCCGCCGGCCGGACGCGCCTGGGAGCGGTTCACCGCCCAGGGGCCCTTGGCCTTGTTGCCCTTGTCCGAGTCACGCTATTCGGTGGTCTGGTGTCAGGCCCCTGATGAGGCCCAGCAGAGCCTGTTGCTGGACGATGCAGCCTTCTTGAGCCGTTTGCAGCAGGCCTTTGGTTATCGGGCCGGACGCTTCGTGCGCCTCGGCCAGCGCCATGCCTACCCTCTGACAGGACGTCAGGTCACCTGGCCCTTGGGGCCGCATGCCCTGGTGCTGGGCAATGCGGCCCATCTGTTGCATCCGGTGGCGGGGCAGGGCTTTAACTTAGGGATGCGCGACATCGCCGTCTTGCAAGAGGAGCTGGCCCGGGCCCTGGCTGATGGGGAATCGATTGGTTCCTACCGGGTGTTGCGCCGTTACTGGCAGCGGCGGCAGCCCGATCAGCGGCAGTTGGCCTGGATGACCGGCAGTCTGGCTCGGTTGTTTGCCAACGAGGTGGGGCCCCTGGTGCTGGGGCGTAACCTCTTGTTGGCCACCATGAACCGTTGTGATGATTTCAAACTGGCCTTGACGCGGCGGGCCTTGGGCAAGGAGTGGGTATGAGACAGGCAGATGTGGTGATTGTCGGCGGTGGCATGGTGGGGCTGAGCCTGGCCTGTGGCCTGGCGCAGGCCGGCTTTGCCGTCAGCGTGCTGGAGGCGGGACCCACACCCATGCCGGATGAGCGTATCGATTACCGTGTCAGTGCTCTGTCCCGCGCCAGTGAGACCCTGCTGCAGCAGCTGGGGGCCTGGCCGCTGCTCCCGCGCAAGACCGCCTATCGCACCATGAGGGTGTGGGAGTTGGATGGTCCGGCGGCGCTGAGCCTGGATTGCGCCACCCTGATGGAGCCGGATCTCGGACACATAGTGGAGAACCATCTGCTGCGCTTGGCGCTGTGGCAGCGGGCGTCCCAGCTGGGTGTGGATCTGCAGTCGGATGTTCACTTACTGCCGATGATCCGCCGAGTCACGGTGGCAGAACTCAGCTGCACGACCGGCGAGGTCTGGCGTAGTCCCTTGCTGGTGGCCGCAGATGGTGCCGAGTCCTGGTTGCGCCAGCAGGCCCGGGTGCCCCTGTTCCGCCGTGATTATGGGCACTGGGCTCTGGTGGCCAATGTGCGCACTGCGCTGCCACATGACGCCTGTGCCCGGCAATGCTTCACCCCCGAGGGCCCCTTGGCCTTCCTGCCGCTGCATGAGTCTGATCTGTGCTCCATCGTCTGGTCCTTGCCGCCGGCCCGAGCCCAGGCCTTGTGTGAGGCGGACGAGGCGGATTTTTTGCGTGCGTTGTATGTCGCCTTCGACGGTCAACTGGGACTCTGCCAACTGGCGAGCCCGCGGCGTACCCTGCCCCTGCAGGCCCGTCTGGCCCGGGACTTTGTGCAGGAACGCCTGGTGCTGGTGGGTGATGCGGCGCACACCATACACCCGCTGGCGGGGCAGGGGGTCAACCTGGGGCTGCTGGATGTGGCTAGCCTGTTGCGGACCCTGAGTGCCTGCAAGGCTGCGGGTCAAGACTGGGGATGCCGGCAGTGGCTGCGCCCCTTCGAGCGGGAGCGTAAATGGCAGGCTAGTCAGTATCTGGCTGCCATGGCAGGGATCCAACAGCTGTTCGCCCTGCAGCAGGCCCCGGCACGACAACTGCGTGGGCTGGGTATGGCACTGCTCAATCATCTGCCGGGCTGGCAGGCCCCCTTGTTGCGGCAGGCGCTGGGCCTGGCGTGATCCCCTCGCCGGTCAGGGGCGTTTGGGGCTGCCCTCATCCGGCGGCATGTAGGAGAGATCCCGCCGCTTGGCCAGTTGTTGCAACTGGCTGAGCAGATTACATTCACTGACCGGGTGGGCCAGAAAATAGCCCTGGACACCGTCGGCGCCCTGCTGCCGCAACATCTCCAGCTGCAAGCTGGACTCCACACCTTCGGCAATGACCTGTTTGCCCATGGCATGCAGCATGTCGATGACCGACTGGACCAGCTGCCTGTCCAGCTGGCTTTCGGTCATCCTCAGAATGAATGAGCGATCCAGTTTGACCCGGTCAACCGGCAGCTTGCTCAGGTAGGCCAGGGAGGAGTAGCCGGTGCCAAAATCATCAATGGCCAACTGATAGCCGGCGTCTTGCAGACGGTGCATCTGCTCGCAGGCTTGGTGGTAGTCCGTGATGATGACCCCTTCGGTCAGCTCCAGCACGATGCGCCCTGGGATGATGTGATAGGTCTGGCTCAGCTTGGCCAGTCGCTGGTGGAGCTGTGGATCGAACAGCTGGTGCGGGCTGAGATTGATGGCCATCTGCAGGCCGCTTTGCCCTGCGCGATCCAGCTGCTGCAATTGGCTGAAGGCCTGCTCCAGCACCCAGTAGCCGAGGCGGACTATCTGGCTGGAGGCTTCCAGTATCGGAATGAATTCCAAGGGTGCTATGCAGCCTTCCAGCGGATGCCGCCAACGGGCCAGGGCTTCAAGGCCCATGACTCGGCCGTTGGGAAGTTGCACCCAGGGCTGGTAATTGAGGTAGAGTTGCCCATCCTGCAGGGCATTGTCCAGCTGGGTCTCAATGAAGAAGCGTCGACTGCTCTGCTCCAGCAGACCGGCACTGAACAGCTCATAACCTTGTCGGCCCTGACGTTTGGCTTCATGCATGGCCAGATCGGCGCGTCTGAGCAGTTCACTGGCGGTGTGTTCGCCGTCCTGGGCAAAGGCGACGCCGGCGCTGGCACCGATCTGCACCGGATGATGGCCTAGCATCAGGGGTTCATGCAGGTTGGCCAACAGCTTGTCCAGGATGCTGTGGATGTCGTCCACCTGCTTGAGATGGCACAGCAAGAGAGCAAACTCGTCGCTGGTGAGCCGGGCCAGCAGATCCGTCTCGCGCACCTGTTGCTGTAGCCGGCGGGCCAGGGTCTTGAGCAGCTCGTCCCCGGCCTCATGTCCCAGGCTATCGTTGATGTCTTTGAAGTTATCCAGATCGATCAGCACCAGGGCGATCCTGTCCGGCTGGCGGCGCAGAGCGGTGAGCTGGCGATTGAACTCAAAGAGAAAACAACTGCGGTTGAGCAGTCCGGTCAAGGGATCATAGAGTTGATGGGCCTTGAGTTCGGCATGTTGCGCGCTGACGGCACTGTCCAGTGCTTCGAGGCGTCCCGCCAGGCTCAGGGCGGCCTGGTGCAGACGATCCACCTCATCCTCCACGAACCCGGATGGCTGACCTAAGCGGGCCTTGAGTCCGGGATAGCCAGTGTCGGGGAGCTCCGGCAGTTGGTTGACCAGTTGGCGCAGTCGGCGCAGCGGATAGCCCGCCAGCAGGTAGATGAACCCCAACGCCAGCAAGAGTCCCACGGCCAGCCAGAGTCGAAAATGGCGCAGGCTCTGGGCTTGCTCCTGCAGCAGCTTGGTCATGGGTAGCGTCAGTAACAGGGCTGGCCGTTGCTGCGTCTCGGGTTGAACGCTCAAATACACAGGGGGAGTCTCCAGCAGGGATTGGTTCGCCCCCATGCCATCCCCCTGCGGATATGACGGTAGGCGATCCGGCTGCGTTTGCCCGTTGGCCATGGGTTGCCCTTGTGCATCCAGGGGGGTGAGGCGGATCCCTCGCGACTGGTTGAACTGTTGCAGCAGGCTGGTGATGGGTTGCGCCACTAGCCAGACATCCTCTTTTCGGTGGGGCCCAGGCAGCACTAGGTGTTGCAGTAACAGACACTCCACAGCGCAATACAGTTGCCAGTCGCTTTGGGCTGTCAAGGCTTGGGCTCTCAAGGCTTGGGCGGGCAGGCGGTGACTGCCATCCTGCGGGGCCAGCGCCGCAGGTAAGCTGGCCGTCGGACCATGGTGGATGAACAGGGCGGGGCTCACAGGGTCGAGGCGTCGCCACCCCTCGTCTGTTGCCAATTTGGGCCGAGCGGCCAGCCAGGCGTGCAACACCTGGCGATTATGTTCTGCTTGCTGGGTCAGCCGTTGATCCCATTCCTGTGCCAAGGTGTCCGCCGCCTGCTCCATGCGCCGGACATTGCTTTGTCTGACCTCGTAACGGGCCAGGGCATCCAGGGCGAGCCAGGCCAGCCCAAGTACAAGCAAGAGGATGCATAACAGCTGGTTACGAAGACTGATAAAGCGTTGCCGACCGCTCATAGGATCTCCAGGGGTAGGGCGTTGGCATCAGCAGGCGGAGTGGCTCCGCGCCTGTGTCCCTATAAACATAGAGCAGCTTGACCAGACCGGCAGGCTGGATAGCGTCGACCCTGGTTGTGGTCTGGCTCACAGGCTGAATAGTTACTGTCTTCGCGGCAGGGGGGGGAGCGGCTGAGTGTCTACACTGCTGATAGCAGGCTAAATCCTAGTTCAGGAGTCAACATGAACAGCCAATTGCCCAGCGAGCTTCGCTACACGGCTTCCCATGAATGGTTGAGGGTCGAGGATGGCAACCAGGTGGTGGTGGGGATCACCGCCTATGCCCAGTCGGCCCTCGGGGACATGATCTTTGTCGAGTTGCCGCGGCCGGGGATTGTGGTGACTGTGGGGGATGATTGCGCCGTGGTGGAGTCGGTGAAGGCGGCCGCCGATATTTTTGCCCCGGTTGGCGGCGAGGTGCTGGCCATCAACGAAGAACTGGAGGCCAGACCTGAGCAGATCAATGAAGATCCCTACGGCAGCGGCTGGCTGTTTCGCATGCAACTGCAGGATCCCGCTGAGCTGGATGCCCTGATGGATGCCGAGGCCTACCACAGTCTGCTGCAGCGTAACGAGGCCCCGTTTTGAGGTGATGGCGGCTTCTACTCGGCTAAATCTTGCGTTACCCGCAGTTTTTGTGCTTGCTTGCTTAATCTTTCACCCGTAGTGGGTATCATGTTTTCCTGTCAGAAGTAACAGAGGCCGCAGGGTGGCCAGGGAAAGGGATGCCTCCATGATGCAGTTGCAAAACCCACTATGGCTCAGCAGTGTCAAGGATCAGCTGGCGTGGCGCCATCGTTGGTTACCGGCCTTGTCGGTCGCACTGTTTTATCTGGTGCTGGCCGCATCCTGGTTACGCTGGGGGCGCGCCTGGTTGGCCAACTTCTCGCTCTCACAAATCTGGGTGGAGGTGGCGCCCATCTTGCTCATCGGCTTGGCGTTGCTGCTCTTGTGCCTGGCTTATTTTTCCAGCCAGCACAAGCGGCTCATGACGCTGCTGACCAGCCAGGGTCACTTCAAGGAGATGGCCGAGCGTATCCACGAGGTATTTGCCGTCTTTGATCTGCGCCAGCGGCGATTTAGCTATGTGGCGCCCGGCTATGCCGAGCTGTGGGGCCGTCCGGTGGAGGAGTTGCTGAGCTCGCCCTTGTCCTGGTTGCGCTGGGTGGCTGCCGGCGAGCGGCGCTTGCTGTTGGACAGCCTGCGCCATCTTAGTCCGGAGGGGGAGCAGCGCGTGGAGTTTGCGCTCCATGGGCAGGGCGATGATGCCCTGCGCTGGGTGCGCGTGCAGCTTTATCCCGTGTGTACCGCCCAAGGTCGCGAGCGCCATCTGGCGCGCATCGTGGTGTTGGCCGAAGATATCACCCGCAGCAAGCAACAGGAGCAAGCCTTGCTGCATCAAATTCGTCACGATCCCCTCACCGGCCTGCCTAACCGGCGTTATATGCATGAACGGCTGGTGGATCTGCTGATCGAGTCGCCTGAGCTACCCTTCGCCTTGCTGTTTGTGGATCTGGATCGCTTCAAGAATATCAATGATACCGCCGGCCACGTGGTGGGCGATGATCTGTTGCGTCAGGTGGCGATGCGCATGCGCTACACCCTGCCCACCAGCTGTTTTATTGCCCGCATGGGGGGGGATGAATTTGCCGTGATAGTCCCCACCGGGCAGCAGGCCGATGAGGTGGCCCACCAGCTGCTGGAGAGCATGCGCCGACCCTTCATGCTCAGCCGGGAGCTGGTACACATCACACTGAGCATAGGGCTGGTGCACTATCCCAAGGATGCCATGGATGCCGATGAGCTGCTGGCTCATGCGGATATGGCCATGTATGCGGCCAAGCGTCAAGGGCGCGATACCCTGCAGACTTACACCCCTGTGCTCAGCGAGCAGACCCTGGCCAAGGTGCGCATGGCCAAGGAGCTGCGTCTGGCGGTGCAGCAGGCGGCCCTGACGGTCTTCTATCAGCCCGTCTACTCGCTCCATACGGGCCGGTTGTCCGGCGCCGAGGCCTTGCTGCGCTGGCGTAATCAGGCCGGCGAGTGGATCTCGCCGGCGGACTTCATTCCCCTGCTGGAGGAGTCGGGTCAGATAGTGCCGGTGACCGACTGGCTGCTGGGGCGCGCACTGTCCCATCTGCGAACCTGGCGGCAGAGCTGGCCCGACTTTCGTCTGGCGCTGAACATCTCCGCCATCAGCATGCAGGATCGACATCTGGTGAACAGTGTCGAGCGCTCCCTGCTGCGGCATCGGCTGGAGGGGCAGGCGCTGGAGTTGGAAGTGACCGAGACCGCCTTCATTCGTGATCCTGACAAGGCCAGCCTGGTGTGCGATGAACTCAAGCGGTTGGCGGTGGATCTGGCGGTGGATGATTTTGGCACCGGCTATTCCAGCCTCATCTACCTCAAGCGGTTTGCGCCGGATCGGGTGAAAATCGATCGCAGCTTCGTGGCGGGCATGGTCAACAGTCCAGGTGATCAGGCCCTGGTGCGCGCCATCATAGAGCTGGTACACAGTCTCAACATGAAGGTGGTGGCCGAAGGGGTGGAGACCCAGGAGCAGCTACAGTTGCTGCAGCAGATGGGCTGTGACTATGTGCAAGGCTACTATTGTGGCCGTCCCCAGCCGGAGGAGGCTTGGGTCAATGTGGTGCCCAATCTGTTTACCCATAGGCCGCTGGTCGACACCTGGCAGGGGCTGGGACAGCTGACTACCGAGGCCAGCCTATGATGCATCGTCGTTTGCCCCTGGTGCTGGCGGTGATGAGTGTCTTGGTGTTGGGGATCGTGCACCGTGAGGCGGTGCGGCTGTTGGAGGCGAACCGGGAGAGCAGTCTGCGGGAGCAGATCACCTTGCAGCTGTCGGCCATTCGCGCACGTCTGGAGCTGGCCATCAACGACGCGGTGAACCTCACGCAGGGCTTCGACATTGCCCTGTCCATGAACAAGTCCTTGTCCGATGGGGACTTCACCCGGATTGCCCGCTACCTGATCAAGGACCATCAAGGCATCGTCAATATCGCCTTGGCACCCGATAACGTGGTGCGCCAGGTCTATCCCCGGCAGGGCAATGAGGCCGTCCTCGGCTATGCCTATCTGGCGCATCCCGAGCAACGGCAAAGCGTGCTGGAGGCGATCCGCAGCCGGGCTGTGACGGTGGCCGGGCCCCTGGAGCTGGTGCAGGGGGGCCAGGGTATCATCAGCCGGCGACCGCTGTTTTTGGAGATAGATGGCAAGCTGCACTATTGGGGCCTGGTGAGCATAGTACTGGATTATCACTGGTTGCTGGCCCGGGCGGGGCTGGCCAATCCCAAGCCGGGATTGGTGTTGGCCATTCGCGGCAAGGATGCCTTGGGGCCAAGAGGCGCGGTGTTTTTTGGTCCGGCCTCCGCCTTTGACCGTTTACCCATAGTGCAGAACGTCATGTTGCCCCAGGGGAGTTGGCAACTGGCGGCCTACCCCAAAGAAGGGTGGCAGCAAGCCTCCCGCCTGAATCCCTGGTTGGTGGGAGGCGGCTATTTCTTATGCTTGCTGATGGGCCTGATGATCTATCTGGCGCTGGCCAACTACCGCAAGGTGGCTACCCTGGCGCGCCATGACAGCCTCACCGGTCTGCCGAATCGTCGCCTGTTGTTTGAGCGCTTTGGACAGGCGCTGCTGACCAACCGCCGGTATGGTCAGCAGGGAGCCATCTTGCTGCTGGATCTGGATAATTTTAAGCCCATCAATGATCGCCTTGGCCACAACGTAGGGGATCTGGTGCTCAAGAGCGTGGCGGAGCGGATGGTGAGTACCCTCAGGCGCAGCGATACCGTCTCACGCATGGGGGGCGACGAGTTTCTGATCCTGTTACCCACCTGTCTGTCGGCGGAGCGGGGACGGGCGGTGGCGCAGAAGCTGATCGACTGCATCAGCGTGCCCATGGTCTATGAGGGGGAGACCCTCTACCTGGGGGCCAGCATAGGGCTGTGTCTGTTCCCTCAGGGGGATCTGAGCCTCAAGCTCATCAACCAGTGTGCCGATGTGGCCATGTATCAAGCTAAGTCCCAGGGCGGCAATCAGGTGGTGGTGGCCGAGCAGGCAACCATAGATTGGGTTGCCAGTCGTGAGGCGGTCCAACAGGCCGAATTGGCCTCCCTCAAGCTAGATTGATTGCACTATTTTGGTGTTTCTCTCGCCAGTTGGTGGGGCGACGCAATAAAAAAGTGCATAATTTGCCTGTAAAACGTTTGCGCACTGCGGCAGATATGCTAGTGTGAAGCTCCTTCAATAAGGGCATGTCTCTTCTTGAACCCGCGATTCCTATCGCGATTCCGTAGCACCTTTTTTAGCCCGGGTCTTTGATCCGGGCTTTTTCTTTGTGGCTAGCCGGGGTAGTTGCCCACATGGGGGCGGCGGCTGGGGCCGGTGAGTTGGATATCCACGGGGTTAAAGGCCTTGATGGCTTCGAAGCAGAAATCCCCCACCGCCTGATGCAGTGAGCCGGGGGTGTGGTTGGTGATCAGGATGACGCTCTTGGAGAGGTTGCGGCGGCGGCGCAGCAGATGGCCCAGGAAGCTGCTCTGACTCTCCGCCAGCTTGGCTCGGTTGGCACAGAGTTCGTCGATGATCAGCAGATCCACTTCTTCCAATGCGCGGCGATAGTGATTGCGCTCTTCGGGATCTTCCAACACACCAAAAAACAAGCGATCGACGACGGAGGCCCATTGCTGGAAGATCACCGACTTTTGGTGTTGCTCTATCAGCTCATGGGCGATGGCGCCGGCCAGGGTGGATTTGCCGGTGCCGTACTGACCAAAGATCAGCACACAGCTGCCCCCTTGCTGCGCCCAGTGCTCGAACCCGCTGATGAAGTATTGGGCCGTCTGGATGGCATGGGCCAAGACGGGATCTTGCTGATCCATGCGGGCAAAGCGCCATTCTGGATTCAGGTCTGCCTGGGCTATCAGCCGCTCTATGCGTAACCGACGGCTCTGCTGTTGCAACTGGCGTACGTCGGCATTGGCCTGCTGTTCATATTGCTGCCGTAATTGCTCGTAGTCGTAATTCTGGTATTGGCCGGAGTGCTGCAGGTGTCGGATCCGCTGCAACAGGCCATCCATCTGACGCTTTAGCTGGGGATCCGGGGTCTTGCCCAGATCCACCGACTGGCCTTGTTCACTCCAGGGTGTGTCACCCATCTGGCGCTTGTCATTCATCTGGCGTTCCTTTGTCTTGCAGTTGTCTGGCCTGAGCCATCATCTCCAGGGCTCGGCTACTGGGGCCCTGGTGCTCCTCTTCCGCAACCAGCTGATATCCCTGTGGCTGCCGCAGGCTCTCTGGTCCGGCTCGTTTGGGATAACGGCGGGCCTTCAGTGCTTTGATGAGCTTGAGCTGCCACTGATGTTGATTGGCAAATTGCTCAGGTCGCCCAAGCCAGTAGGCGATGAACTCCCCTAGCTCTTCTTCGGTGTACTGGCTGTCCAGTAGACCACATAACCTGGCGAGGTTGGTGAACTGCCCATCGGGGCGCCAGTCGGCATGCATGGCAAAGGCGGCCTGGGGCAAGGGCAAGGTGCTGCTGCTGGGCAACAGGGGCAGGCTGATGGGGCAGAGGTGATAATGCTCTGCCTGCCAGGTCGGTGGCAGCGCCACCAGGCCCGCCTGGATCAGTTCATCAAACAGCTCGGTAAGCTGGCGGGCGTTCACCTGATAGGCAAAGCCACCTGGCACTGTCGGATCTTCGACGGCCAGCGCCCGGCCGAGCTCAGGGTAGTTCACCTGATAATCCGCCTGGCGCAGGCACGCCGGCCGCAGCAACAACCAGTACAGGCTACGGGCCGGATGGCTGAGTTTGGGCTGGCTTAGCAGGGTATGTTCGGCTGGCGTCATGGCATCACAGGCTGGGATAAACTACCGGCGCATTATGTCGCAAAGCGGCGAGACTGCCCACCGTTTCTCGGTCGCCTGGCCACTTGCTGCCCAGGCCCCATGATCCTCTTCACGGAAAAGCTTGGTCAAATGCACCACCCTAGTAAGGCGGTTATCCGCATCTTATTGAATTAAAGCTACTAGCGTGTGTTTGCTGTCGTCACCGTGGCTGGAAAACCCACCTCAGTCCCAGGAGCCCAGCGATGAAGAGCGCCTTGAAATACCTGTTACCCCTGATCTGCCCCCTGTTCGTGCTGTTGTTACCCCGGGATGCCTTGCCGATCCCGGACTTGACGGTGCTGGAACAGCGGGTGATTGCCATCTTCCTGCTGGCGGCCTTGTGCTGGATCCTGGAGCCGATCCCCATCTATGCCACCTCAGTGCTCATCATAGTGCTGGAGCTGCTGCTGCTCTCCGACAGTGGTATCAAGCCGCTGGTCAGTGGTTATCCAGAGGGGCAATTGGGGATCTTGATGAGCTACAAGCAGATCATGGCCACCTTTGCCGCGCCCATCATAATGCTGTTTCTGGGCGGCTTCTTTTTGGCGATGGCGGCCAGTAAGTACCGGTTGGATATCAATCTGGCCCGGGTGATGTTGCATCCCTTTGGAACTAATCCACGTGCCGTGTTGTTGGGTTTGATGGGGATCACGGCCCTGTTCTCCATGTTCATGAGCAATACCGCCACCACCGCCATGATGCTTTCCATCCTGGTGCCCGTGCTGGGGGTGTTTGCCCCCCAGGATCCAGGACGGATTGCCTTTACCCTGGCGATTCCATTGGCGGCCAACATAGGTGGCATAGGCACGCCCATCGGCACGCCCCCCAATGCCATCGCCTTGCGTTACCTCACCGGCGAGCATGCGATTGGTTTCGCGGAATGGATGGTCTTCGGCGTGCCCTTCGTGCTGGTGATGATGCTGGTCGCCTGGTGGCTGCTGTGCTGGCTGTTCCCCGCACAGCAGCAAGTCATCCGGCTGGAGATCCGGGGGCGTTTCCTCAAGACACCCAAAGCGTGGCTGGTGTATGCCACCTTCTTGCTGACGCTGGGCCTGTGGTTGTTTGGTGAGCCGCTGGGGATCAATTCCTATGTGGTGGGGCTGGTGCCGGTGGCCATCTTTACCGTCACCCGGGTCATCACCAAAGAGGATCTCAAGACCATCTCCTGGGACGTACTCTGGCTGGTCTCCGGCGGTATCGCCCTGGGGTTGGCCATGGAGAGTACCGGACTGGCTAAACACATGGTGGAGGCCATTCCGTTTGCCAGTTTTTCGCCCTGGTTGCTGCTGTTGCTGGCCAGCCTGGTCAGCCTGCTGATGGCTAATTTCATGTCCCATACCGCCACCGCCAACCTGCTGTTGCCCTTGGTGGCGGCGGTTGGTGCGGCACTGCCCAACCTGGTTGAGGTGGGCGGCCTGGTGGCCCTGTTGCTGGCGGTGACCTTTGCTGCCAGCTTGGGCATGTCGTTGCCTATCAGTACGCCTCCCAATGCGCTGGCCCATGCCACGGGGAATGTCGACACCCGACAAATGGCCAAGGTGGGCGTGCTGTGCGGTCTGCTGGGGCTACTGTTGTGTTATCTGATGCTGCTTATCATGGGGTGGGTAGGCTATCTATGAGCCTGGATTCGTTGCGTCAGCGCTACTTTGCCGCGCCGGAACACCAGCGGGATCTCCAGCCCGGCGAGAGACTGCTGGAGCAGGGGGCTCATAACCGGTGTCTGTATCTGTTGCTGGAGGGGCGGGTGCGAGGGCGCTACTTGGCGGCAGCCGAGGGCGAATGGCTGGATATATTACAGGTGGAGGCTGGGCGCTTCATGGGAGTGCACAGCTTCTTCTCCCGCAGCTTCGTCAGCTATTGCCGACTGGAGGCCATGACGCCCTGTCGGGTGGCCTGGCTGGATGCGGAGGCGCTTAACGAGGTCAATTCCGACGGCCTGTCCCTCACCGAGCAGTTTATGCCGGTCATCATGGAGGAGCTCAAACAGCGGCAACTGACGCTTAACCAGGCCTATTTGCAGCAGATGCATACCGAGCGTCAGCTGCTCCAGGCGGAGAAGATGAGCACCCTGGGGCAGCTGGCCGCCGGGGTGGCCCATGAACTGAACAATGCCATTGCCGTTATCGCCCACAGCAGCCACTCCCTGATCAGCTTTATCAGCGGCCGGCTTGGGCAGCCGGATAAACCGGCGCAAGACTTCTTTAACCGGGCCCTCAGGTCCGGTCAGCTGCGTTCCAGCAGCCAACTTCGCCAGGAGGCGAGGGTGCTGGAACAGACCTTCGGTCTTGGGGCCACGCAGGCCAGACAATTTGCCCGCATGCTGGAGGGGGCGCCTGTCGGCCAGGCCGATATAGCCGCCTTGGCGGAGGGCGTCAGCCATTGGGAGCTGGGACGGGAGTGCCATGATATGGCGCTGGCGGTGAAGCATGCCACCAACATAGTGCGCTCCGTCAAACAGCTGGGCGGTGGCGAGGCGGCCAGGCATCCTGGGGTGCAATTGCTGGATACCATAGACGAGGCATTGGCACTGCTCAACAGCCCCTTGCGCCGCATCAACCTGCAACTGGCGCTGTCACCCTTGACGCCGCTCCTGGCCAACGAGACGGAGTGGGTGCAGATCTGGGTCAACATCATCAAAAATGGCTGCGATGCCTTGGCACAGACCCCTAATCCGACGATTTGGATCCGCGCTGACGAGGATTCGCAAGGTGTACGCGTTCTGGTCGGTAACAATGGTCCCCAGATCCCCCCAACGATGTTGGAACGGATTTTTGAACCGCACTTCACCACCAAGCGCGAAGGGCAACGGTTCGGACTGGGGCTGGGACTGGCTATCGTCAAGGGGCTGGTCGACAGTTATGGAGGCAGTCTGGCGGTATGCAGCCAGGCGGCCGGTACTGAATTCAGCATAAGGATACCCAAGCATCATGGATAAGCTCTATATCATCTGTGTCGACGACCAGCGGGAGGTGCTGAGCGCCGTGATGAAAGACCTCCAACCACTGGAGCAGTATTTTCTGCTAGAAGAGTGCGAATCTGCAGAGGAGTGTGAAGCCCTGCTGGATGAGCTGGATTCGGCAGGGGCTCAGGTGGCGCTAGTTATTTCCGATCACATCATGCCAGGACGTAGCGGCGTAGAGCTGTTGGCGCAATTGGCCGCGGATCGCCGCTTTTCCGAGACGAAAAAAGTACTGCTCACGGGGCAGGCGACTCATAGGGATACCATAGAGGCGGTGAATGCGGCCCGCATCGATCACTACTTTGAAAAGCCATGGGATCCGGATGAGCTACTTCAGATCAGCCGTCGTCTGGTGACCGAGTTTGTCTTGGCGCAGCGTCTGGATTACGAGCCCTATGCCGGCGTGCTGGATCAGGCCACCCTGTATCGAGAGCTGCATTAAATTATGTAAGTCTGCGGCCTTTGCCCTGTTGTTCCTGAGCGGCCTTGGCTAACCTGATGGTGATGGTATTCATTCTCTCAGGTGGTTTACGCGGTGGCAGAGCAGCAGTTGAAGATCCTGGTTATCGAAGATGAGCCAGTGTTTCGCACTACGCTGGTGGCACAGTTACGCCAGGGCGGCAATCTGGTGTACGAGGCCGCCAATGGCGTGGAAGGCCTGGCCGCCGTGGCCATGTATCAGCCGGATCTGGTGCTGTGTGATCTGCAGATGCCCATGATGGATGGTCACCAGGTCATCGCCTGTATCAACCGCCGCTACCCGCATATTCCCATCATGGTGGTCTCAGGCCAGGACAATATGCAGGATGTCAGCCGCGCCCTGCGTGGCGGTGCCTGTGATTATGTCATTAAACCCATCCGTAACTGGGGGGAGTTTCATCGGGTGTTGCAGGCCTGCCTGGCCGATGAGGAGGAGGTGGCTGCCCGGCGCGAGCTGGATCAGCATTTGCGTTTCTTTGCCCACGATGATGTGGCCGCCAGTCACCTGCTGGGGGCCATGTCTCCCCCCAAGGCGCAGCGTCTGGGCGCCTGGCTGGCAAGTTACGAGAGCGATAGCCCGCTGCTCATTCCCGAGTTCTTCCTGATGGGGGAACGGCTGCTGCTGGTGATCAGTGAATTATCCGTGCTGGATGCTGATGCCACCTTCATGGGTGCCATGATGAAATGCTTGCTGAGCGGCCCCTATCGGCAGTTTCAGCAGGGGGAGAGTCAGCTATTGGGGGCGCCCGGCCGGGTGCTGGAATACCTGAACTGGCATCTGTGCGACTCAGGGCTGAAGGGCAGTCTCAATGCCGCCGTCCTGTTATTCAATGCCAAAGAGCAATCCCTGATCTATGCCAATGCCGGTCTGGCGTCACCTCACTGGCTGCAGCAGGCCGAAGGCTTGCCCTTGGGGCTCGTTAAACAGAGTGATTACCTCACCCACCAGCGTGGCTGGCGTCTGCCTTGGGAAATGGCGGTGAAAGGCGATGGCGGGGCTACCCTGACCATAAGGTTGGGATGGGAGTAGACCACCGGCAGGGCGCCGGTGGTCTGCTGCAGACTTACAGAGATGCCGCCAGTTGTTTGAGATAACGGCGGAAGTCATCCTTGATGGCATTGTGGCGTAGGCCGTACTCCACGTTGGCCATCATGTAACCCAGCTTGCTGCCACAGTCGTGGCTCTTACCCTTCATGAAATAGGCATTCACCTGCTCTTGCTGCATCAGCATGGCGATGGCATCGGTGAGCTGAATTTCGTCGCCCGCACCCGGCAGGGTCTTCTCCAGCAGCGGCCAGATATTGGCGGACAGCACATAGCGACCCACCACTGCCAGGTTGGAGGGGGCTTCGTCTACCGGTGGCTTCTCGACGATGGCCGTCATGGGCGCTGAGTGACCTTCGGTCAAGGCTTCACCGTTGATGTTGGCGATACCGTATTGGTCCACCTCGTCGCGGGGCACTTCTTCCACCATGATTTGGCTGATGCCGTCCTCGGTAAACAGACGCACCATGTCCGCCAGGTTATCGGCCTTGAGATCGCAGCTGGACTCATCGATGAGGACGTCCGGCAGCAGGACGACGAAGGGTGCATCGCCCACCAGCGGATGGGCACAGCGGATGGCGTGGCCCAAGCCTTTGGCCTCGCCCTGGCGTACGTGCATGATGGTGACGTCCTTCGGGCAGATGCTCTGTACTTCGGCGAGCAGCTGACGCTTAACCCGCTTCTCCAGGGTGGCTTCCAATTCGAAGCTCTTGTCAAAGTGGTTTTCGATGGAGTTCTTACTGGAGTGAGTGACCAGCACTATGTCCTTGATCCCGGCGGCGATGGCTTCACGTACCACATACTCAATAAGAGGACGATCGACGACGGGCAGCATCTCCTTGGGGATGGCTTTGGTGGCGGGCAGCATGCGGGTACCCAGACCGGCGACCGGGATGATGGCCTTGCGAATGATGGCGTTCCCTTTCTTCATCTTGGTAATTTCCTATAGGGGTAGAGGCAAGAATGTGAAGTGGCACGCACTATCTTAGCGGAGTTGCCAGTCGAGGCCAACGAAATTCAGGGGGTGGCCAGGTGGCCAACCCCCTGATGGAGGAGGGCTATTCCAGTGACAACTCGGCGCTGTGGGCCTCGACAAACGCCGGGCTGATCCCCTTGATCTCGGCCAGTTGATCCAGGCTGGCAAAGGGACCATTGGCGGTGCGGTAGGCGATGATGGCCTCCGCCCGCTTGGGCCCTATGCCCTTGATGTTCATCAGTTGAGCCTCATCGGCCTGATTGATGTTGATCTTCACGCTGGCCGGCGCGACCTGCTCCACGGCATTGCCCGCCTGCTCGGCCGCCGGTGCCATATTGGTCTGGAACAAGGCACCCGCCAGCAGCAGTGCGGTCAACAGTTTGGTTTTCTTCATGTCTATATCCCTATGTTGTGTGTTTCCACGCCAAAGGGTAGGTCGCTTGCCTCGGGTCATGTCTGTCTGGACTGACAGCTATACAGGCTCGCTCAAACCGGGCAGCACACTGGCATGATGTGAGACAGCTTTGTTTATAACTCATTGATTATTGGTCTAAGGAGGCCGACCCGTTGCGGGTAATATGGCACCACTGATAAAGGAGTGAGCCCCTATGCAATTAGAGAAGTCATTGATTGAATCCGTGATCCGGCTGGCAGAAGAGGCCGGACGCGCCATTTTGGCGGTTTACGATGGCCCGATAGATGTGACAGTCAAACAGGATGACTCGCCGCTGACCCAGGCGGATAAGGCGGCTCACCGGGTGATTGTGGATGCGCTTGCCCAGTTGACCCCGGAGCTTCCCGTGCTCTCAGAGGAGTCGGATGAGGCGCAAAAGTTGGCGCGTCTCGGCTGGTCTCGCTATTGGCTGGTGGACCCCCTGGACGGTACCAAGGAGTTTATCCGTCGCAACGGCGAGTTTACCGTCAACATCGCCCTCATCGAGGAGGGAGTGTCGACCTTCGGGGTGGTGCATCTGCCGGTGCAGCAGCTGAGCTACTGGGGTGGTCAGGCCTATGGTGCCTTCAAGCGCTCCCATGCCGGCGAGACCGCCATTGCCGTTCGCCATCCGCAGCCTGCCGAGGTGCTCAAGGTCATCGGCAGCCGCTCCCACCTCTCTGTGGAAACCCAGGACTACCTGGCCGCTCTGGGGGACCATGAACTCCTGTCGGTGGGCAGTTCGCTGAAGTTTTGCCGGGTGGCCGAAGGGGAGGCGCACCTGTATCCGCGTCTGGGGCCCACCTGTGAGTGGGATACGGCCGCCGCCCAGGCGGTGCTGGAAGGGGCCGGTGGCGAGGTGGTGACCCTGGAGGGCGAGCCGCTGCGTTACAGCAAGGCCGAGCTGCTCAACCCCTGGTTCATCGCCCGACCCAAAGGCTGATCAGGCCAGGTGCTGCTGTTTTCTTACCTGCTCGGTCAGGGCCTTGAGGTGGCGGGCCGAGCCGTGCAGCTGCGCCAGCTCATGGCTAGTGAGGGGATAGGGTAACCGCGTGGCGATGCCCTGGCGATTCACCAGGCAGGGCACGCTCAGCACACAGTCCTCGATGCCAAATTGTCCTTCCAGGTAGGCGCCCACCGGCAGGATGGAGCCTTCGTCAAACAGGATGGCCTGGACGATGCGATACACGCTGGCGGCGATGCCGTGGTTGGTGTTGCCCTTGCGATTGAAGATCTCAAAGCCCGCCTGCTTGACCGACTGCAACAAGGCCTTGCGGGCCAGTCGGGGCTTGCCCACCATGTCGCAATAGTCATCAAATGACAGGCCGCCGATGCTGCACAGGCTCCAGGGAATGAAGCTGGTGGCACCGTGTTCGCCCAGCACATAGCCCTGCACGTTCTTGGGGTCCAGCTCCACGTGATCCGCCACTATCTTCATGAAGCGGGCCGTGTCCAGCAGGCAGCCGGCGCTGATGACCCGCTGGGCGGTGTAACCTGTGTTGGCGATGATAAAGCGGCTCACCAGATCCACCGGATTGGTGGCCAGCACCAGGATGGCCTCGGGCGCCACCTTCTCCAGCTCCCGGGCGATCTGCAGGGTGATTTCCACGTTGATCTGCGCCAGCTCATCCCGCTGCTGACCCTGCTTGATCTGGGCTCCGGCGGTGATGATGACGATGCCGGCGCCCTGACAGTCGGCGTAACCGCCAGCCACCATCTTGACGTTACGGGTGAAGTTCAGCGAGGTGGTGTGGCCGAAGTCCAGTATCTCCCCTTGCGCCTTCTCCTGATTCAGATCCACCAAGACCAGGGTGTCGCAGGCGCCGTTATCCAGCAAAAACTGACACACACTCACTCCCACGGCGCCGGCGCCGATCACTGCCACTTTCATGCTGGGTGTTCCTCTTGATGATGTTGTAATTCACCTAAGGTTTAGGCAAAAAACAGGCCAGTAGACTGGATGTCGATATGAATGCCTGGAATAGTCTGAAAACAAGGAGAAAGTGCAACCAAGATATGCCTCAGGATGAGGCTGGCTGCACTGGCCTGGGGCAGGGTTAGAACACCTGCTTGTAGGGTTTGACCGTCACCTCGGCATAGACGCCGGCGGCCACGTAAGGATCGGCATCGGCCCAAGCCTTGGCCTGGGCCAGGCTGTCGAATTCGGCGATGACGGTACTACCGGTAAAACCGGCCTCACCGGGATCGGCCGTATCGATGGCGGGGTTGGGACCGGCGGTCAGCAGGCGGCCCTCGTCACGCAGGGCCTGCAGACGGGCCAGATGCGCCGGACGGGCCTCTTTTCGCAGCGGCAGGCTGTTGGGATTGTCTTGGGAATAGATGAGATACCACATATGCACTCCTTAGCGGCAGTCGGTTAAAACGAAGGGGCGCTTGGTGCGCCCCTGGTCGGATGATTATTCCTTCTCTTCCGGCAGGTGCCGGTAGAGGTAGAAGACGGTGAGCAGGGTGAACACCAGGGTCATGCCCAGAAGGCCAAACACCTTGAAGTTGACCCAGACATCCTGCGGAAGATGAAAGGCAATGTAGGTGTTGAGGGCGGCGCACAGGGCGAAAAAGCCGGCCCAGGCCAGGTTGACCCGCCGCCAGATCAGATCCGGCAACTGCAACTCCTTGCCCAGCATCTGCTTGATCAGCGGTTTGTTGAAGCCCCATTGGCTGATGAGCAGGGCGCCGGCAAACAGCAAGTTGATCACCGTAACCTTCCACTTGATGAAGGCATCATCATGCAGCAGCAGGGTGAAGCCGCCGAACACCAGGATCAGCACCAGGGTCACCCAGTGCATCTTCTCCAGCTTGCCGTGGCGAAACCAGATAAACGCCATCTGCAGCAGGGTCACTACCATGAGGGCGGCGGTGGCCACATAGATGTCGTAGAGCTTGTAGAGGGCGAAGAACACCAGCAGGGGAATAAATTCGAACAGCTGTTTCATGCTCAATCTCGATGGGGGAACTGGCGGTCAGTCTAACGGCAGCCGTCGGGGAAGACAAAAGAAAAAGCCCGCCTACGGAGGGCGGGCTTGGGTCTGGCCTGGGCTCTTTAGCGGGCGGTGGCGGCCTTCATGCTGGCGACAAAGCCCTGCAGCTCCGCCAGCAAGGTGGCGGGGTTAGCCAGGTTGCGCTCGATGATCTTCACCACGGCGGAACCGGAGATGGCCCCGGCGGCGCCGGCGGCGATGGCTTCCTTCACCTGAGCCGGTTCGCTGATGCCAAAACCCAGCAGGGCGGGCGGTGCGGCATGGCGCTTGAGGCTCTCCAGCAGCGGCCCCACCGGCTTGCCGGCACGGGTCTCGGCTCCCGTGACCCCGGCGCGGCTCAGCAGGTAGGTGTAGCCACTGCCCAGCTCGGACACCTTCTGCAAGGTGGCCTCGTCGGCGTTGGGCGGGGCGATGAAGATGGCGGCCACACCGGCGCGGTCAGCGGCCTGCTTGTATGGCTCGCACATCTCCACCGGCACATCGGCCACCAGCACTGAATCCACCCCGGCGGCGGCGGCTTGCTCGTAGAAGCCGTCTATGCCCTTGGCATACACCAGGTTGGCGTACAGCAGCAGGCCCATGGGCAGCTCAGGGTACTTGGCGCGCACCTTGGCCAGGATGTCGAAACAGGTATCCGGCGTGGTGCCCGCCTTCAGTGCCCGGGTGGTGGCATCCTGAATGGTGGGGCCATCGGCCACCGGGTCGGAGAAGGGGATGCCCAGCTCCAGGGCGTCGGCACCGCCAGCCACCAGGGCGTCGATGATCTGCAAGGAGAGCTCCGGGGTGGGATCTCCCAGGGTCACGAAGGGCACGAAGGCCCCCTCGTTGCGTTGAGCCAGCTTGGCAAACAGGGCGTCATAACGGCTCATCATAGGGCTCCTTGCTTTTCCAGAATGTCGGCGACGGTGAAGATATCCTTGTCCCCCCGGCCGGAGAGATTGACGATCAGCACCTGCTCCAGCTCGGGGTTCTGCCGGGCCATCTTCAGGCCATGGGCCAGGGCATGGGAGGACTCCAGCGCCGGAATGATGCCTTCGTGGCGGGCCAGCTCCTGGAAGGCGTCCAGCGCCTCCTGGTCGGTGATGGAGACATATTCGGCCCGACCGGTGGCGGCCAGATGGGCGTGCTGCGGGCCTACCGAGGGGAAGTCCAGACCGGCAGAGATGGAGTAGGACTCCTCGATCTGGCCGTGCTGGTCCTGCATCAGGTAGGAGTGGGCGCCGAAGAACACGCCCTTGGTGCCATGGCCCAGGGGCGCGCCGTGTTCACCCGTCTCGATGCCGTGCCCTCCGGGCTCGACGCCGATGAGGCGCACCTCGGGCTTGTCGATGAAGTCGGCGAACATGCCGATGGCGTTGGAGCCGCCACCGACGCAGGCGATCACCGCATCCGGCAGACGGTGCTCCACCTGGTCGAGCTGCTCACGGGCCTCTTCACCTATCATGCGCTGGAATTCACGCACTATGGTGGGGAAGGGGTGGGGGCCGGCGGCGGTGCCCAGCATGTAGTGGGTATCTTCGTAGTTGGCGGTCCAGTCCCGCAGCGCCTCGTTACAGGCGTCCTTGAGGGTGGAGGAGCCGGCGTGCACCGCCACCACCTCGGCGCCCATCAGACGCATGCGGAACACGTTGGGCTTCTGACGCTCCATGTCCACCGCCCCCATGTAGACCCGGCAGGGCAGATCCAACAGGGCGCAGGCCAGGGCGGTGGCCACGCCGTGCTGACCGGCACCTGTCTCGGCGATGATGCGGGTCTTGCCCATGCGCTTGGCCAGCAGGGCCTGGCCCAGCACCTGGTTGGTCTTGTGGGCGCCGCCATGCAGCAAATCTTCCCGCTTGAGGTACAAGCGGGTTTTGGTGCCGCGGGTCAGGTTGCGGCACAGGGTCAAGGGGGTGGGGCGGCCGGCGTATTCGGTCAGCAGGCTGCGGAATTCGGCGTGAAAGGCCGGATCCTCCTGGGCCTCGATGAAGGCCTTCTCCAGCTGCAGCAGGGCCGGCACCAGGATCTGCGGCACGTACATGCCGCCAAATTCACCAAAAAACGGATTAAGCAGTGTCATGATCATTCCTTTTCAATAGGTGCCCAGGATCAGTAGGCACGCAGTGCGGCGAAGGCTCGCTGCAGCTTGTCGGCATCCTTGAGACCGGGCGCCGATTCTACACCGGAATTAAAGTCCAGTCCCTGACAGCCCAGGGCGGCGGCCTGGGCGGCGTTCTCCGGGGTGAGGCCGCCGGCCAGCATCAGCCGGCTCTTGTCCAGGTTATCCAGCAGTTGCCAGTCAAACGCCTGGCCGGTGCCACCGCACTGGCCGGCCACCTTGCTGTCCAGCAGCAGGCGATCCGCTAGCGGGCTCAGTGCCTGGTACTGGTCATGGGGAAAGTGATCGCTCACCGCCAGCGCCTTCCAGATCTGGCAACCCGCGGGTAACAGGGGGCGCAGGGCCTGCAGGTAATCGGCGTCTTCCTGGCCGTGCAGCTGCACGGCGGCCAGACCCAGGCTGGCGGCGGTCTGTGCCACCTCCTGCAGCGGGGCATTCTGGAACACCCCGACGTACTGCAGCGGTGCGCCGGCCATGACGAGACGGGCCTGCTCTGTGGTCACATGCCGGGGACTCTTTGGCACAAAGATGAGGCCGCCGAACAGGGCGCCCGCCTGGCAGGCCGCCGCCGCATCCTGGGGCCGGGTCAGGCCACAGACCTTGTTCTGTCCCAGGATCAGGGCGCGGCAGGCGGCGGCCACATCCGGCTGGCTCATCAGGGACGACCCCACCAGGAAGCCGTGGGCATGGTGGCTCAAGTCCTTGACCTGATGGTGATGGTAGATGCCGGACTCGCAGATGACGATGCGATCGGACGGCAGCCGGGGAGCCAGCTGGCGGGTGCGGTCCAGATCGATGGTGAGATCCCGCAGGTTGCGGTTGTTGATCCCCACCACCTTGGCGTCCAGGGCGATGGCGCGGGTCAATTCCTCTTCGTTACTCACCTCGGTGAGTACGCCCATGTTGAGGCTGTGGGCCACGGCGGCCAGCTGGCGATAGGCCTCGTCGGTCAGCACCGAGAGCATCAGCAGAACGGCGTCGGCCTGATAGTGGCGGGCCAGCTGGATCTGGTACGGGTCGACGACGAAGTCCTTGCACAAGACGGGCACCGACACCTGGGCCCGCACCAGGGGCAGGAAGTCGAAGTTACCCTGAAAGTACTTCTCATCGGTCAGTACCGAGATGGCCGCCGCATAGTCGCCATAGACCCGGGCGATGGCTGCCGGATCGAAATCTGCGCGAATGAGCCCCTTGGAGGGGGAGGCCTTCTTGCACTCCAGAATAAACACGGTTTGGGACTGGCTCAGGGCCCCGTAGAAGTTGCGGTCGCTGGGCGACAGGCTGGCTTCGAAGCTGGCCAGCGGCTGGCTGGCTTTGCGGGCGGCCACCCACTCCAGCTTGTCGGCGACTATCTTGCCCAGCACCGTCTGGTTGATGGAGGTGTAGTTGATCATGCTGCGGTCTCGCTTTGGGTCAGGGCCGCCAGCTCAGCGACCTTGGTCAGGGCAACGCCGCTCTTCAGGGTCGCCAGGGCCAGCTCGGCACCTTGCTGCAGGGTGTCGACCTTGCCGGCCATCTGCAGCAGGGGGGCCAGATTGATGGCGATGGCGGCATTCTGGCCATCGCTGCCGCGGCCAGAGAGGATGGCCTCACTGATCTGGCGATTCTCTTCGGGCTCGCCGCCGCGGATGGTCTCCAGGCTGAAGGTCGGCAGGCCGAAGTCCGCCGGGGTCAGCACGCC
Source organism: Pseudaeromonas paramecii (assembly GCF_039540575.1). NCBI lineage: Bacteria > Pseudomonadati > Pseudomonadota > Gammaproteobacteria > Aeromonadales > Aeromonadaceae > Pseudaeromonas > Pseudaeromonas paramecii. The sequence continues at coordinate 29,925 of NZ_BAABFC010000009.1, read as the reverse complement.
TTCGTGGATCTGTTCGCCCTCGATCCGGGCATAGCGGGTCTGGCCGTGAATGGCGATCTCGTCCAGGCCGTCACCGTACACCACCATGCCGCGGGGCAGGCCCAGCTGCTGCAGAGTCTGGGCTATGGGGGTGACCAGTTCCGGGCGGTAGACCCCCATCAGCTGGTAGCTGGGGCGGGCCGGATTGATGAGGGGGCCCAGCACGTTGAAGATGGTGCGGGTCTTGAGGGCCTGACGCACCGGCACCGCGTAGCGCATGGCGCTGTGATAGTGGGGGGCGAAGATGAAGCAGACGTTCACCTCGTCCAGGCAGCGGCGGGCCAGCTCCGGGCTCACATCCAGCTTGATGCCCAGCTTGTCCAGCAGATCCGAGGAGCCGGTCTTGGAGGAGACGCTGCGGTTGCCGTGCTTGGCCACCTTGAGACCACAGCTGGCGCCCACCAGGGCGGCCAGGGTGGAGACGTTGATGGTGTGCTGGCCGTCACCGCCGGTGCCGACGATGTCGCAGAAGTCGTAATCGGGCCGCGGGAAGGGACGGGCGGCGGCGATCAAGGCACTGGCGGCACCGGCGATCTCCGCCGGGCTTTCGCCCTTCATCTTGAGGGCGGTGAGCAGGGAGGCCAGTACCAGGGGATCCATCTGGCCGGAAAGCAGTTGTTCAAACAGGAAGCGGCTCTCGTCGCGGCTTAGGTCCTGGCCGCGGTACAGGGTATCGAGTAAGGCATGGGTATCCATGATCAGGCCTCCTTGGCAGTGAGATAGGCCAAGCTCTGGGTCAGCAGCCGGGCCCCTTCCGTGGTCATGATGGATTCGGGATGGAACTGGTAGCCCAGCACCTTGTCGGCACGATGCAGCACCGCCATGGGCATGTCGCGGTAGTGGGCGATTACCTCCAGCTCGGCCGGCACATAGGTGGCCACCAGGGAGTGATAGCGTGCCACCGGCAGGGGTTGGCTCAGCCCGGTGAACATCAGGTTGCCGATGTGGTCGATGAGGGAGCTCTTGCCGTGGATGATCTCACCGGCGGAGCCCACGGTACCGCCGTAGTATTCGCAGATGGCCTGGTGCCCCAGGCAGATCCCCAGGATGGGCACCTTGCCCCGGCACAGGCCGATGAGCTCTATCATGCAGCCGGCTTCATGGGGGGCGCCGGGGCCGGGGGAGAGCACCAGCACCGCATCCTCACAGGCGCTGATTTGCTCGAAGATCGCCTGGGCGGACAGGCTGTTGCGATAGATGCGCACCGGGTGGCCCAGGGCGCGGAACTGATCCACCAGGTTGTAGGTGAATGAGTCAAAGTTATCCAGCAAAAACAGTGTATTAGCCATGGTTTGCCTCCAGACTTTCCAGCAGGGACGTCAGGGTCTGCCCGTGGGCCAGGGCGATGGCGTTCAGGACGGCGGCGGCCTTGTTGCGGGTCTCGTCCGCCTCGGCCTGAGGCTTGGAGTCAAACACTACGCCGGCGCCGGCCTGCACGTAGGCGCGGCCCTCCTTGACGAAGGCGGAACGGATCACGATGCAGGTGTCCATATCCCCCTGGCCGTTGAGGTAACCCACGGCGCCGCCGTAGCTGCCACGACGCTTGCCTTCCACCTCGCGGATGAGCTCGGAGGCGCGGATCTTGGGGGCGCCGGTCAGGGTGCCCATGTTCATGCACGCCTGGTAGGCATGCAGGGCGTCGAGATCGGCGCGCAGGGTGCCTACCACCCGGGAGACCAGGTGCATCACATGGCTGTAGCGGTCGACCTTGAGCAGATCCTTGACATGGCGGGTGCCGGGCTCGCTGATGCGGGCTATGTCGTTGCGGGCCAGGTCCACCAGCATAAGGTGCTCGGCGGTCTCCTTGGCATCCTGACGCAGATCCAGCTCCAGCCGACCGTCCAAGTCCAGGTTGATGCTGCCGTCCGGGTTGATGCCCCGACGGCGGGTGCCGGCGATGGGGTACATCTCCACCTGACGGTTGGCATGGTCGAACTTCACCGAACTCTCGGGGGAGGCGCCAAACAGGGTGAAGGCCTCATCGTTCATGTAGAACATGTAAGGGCTGGGATTGGTGCGCTTGAGCTGACGATAGGCCAGCAGTGGTGCCGGGCAGGGCAGGCTGAAGCAGCGTGACGGCACCACCTGGAAGATGTCGCCCTTGCGGATGTTGCCTTTGAGGCGCTCCACATCGGCGCAATACTGCTTGTCGCTCTTGTCCACCTGCAGGCCGCCTGAGAGCGCGGGTGCCAGGGGCAGGGCGGGAGCCACGAAGTGATCGCACTGGGCCTTGAGGTCGTCAAGCCGGGCGGTGAGACGGGCCGCTTCGGCAGTGTCACCAAACACCAGGGCGCGCAGATCGGTGCGACCTTGCAGGTGATCGATGTGGATCAGGGTTTCGGCCAGGTAGAAGCAAAAATCCGGGCAGTCGTTCTGCGGCGCCGCCACCTCGGGCAGCTGCTCGTAGCTGGCGATGAGGTCATAGGCGAACAGGCCACCTAAAAACAGCGCTTCGTCCTGGGCCAGCAGCAGGCGCAAGCTGTCCAGTACCGACAAGGCCTTCAGGCGGCTGTCTTCATCTTGGTTGGCGTCGATGGCCGGGAAGACCATCTCCAGCGCATCCCCTTGCGGCTGACGACTGACGTCGGCCGGCAAGGCCTGGGCCAGGAAGGCCAGCACGGCCAGACCGTTGGCATTGGTGGCCTGGGCCGTCACCCGGTTGCCGTAACAGGTGAGGCGCACGCAGGCATCGATGAGCAGCAGGCTCTGGGTGCCGGCCTTGGAGTCGATCTCGGCGGACTCCAGCAGCAGGCTGTTGTCAAAGGGTTGGGTGAGGTGACTGAACAGGGCCAGGGGATCGGCCACGTAGGCGGCCTGGCGCACCGCCAGCTGACGGACGAGGCGGTTCATGACTGCGCCTCCGGTGTGGCCGCATGGCCGGGGTGAACAGATACAGACATATCGAAATTCCTTCTCACTGACGATGACAGGCCACCTTGGGCGGCATCAGGGGTCACGGCTGTGACCGGCGTTGGAGCGGCATGCCGCCATCGCCATGTCTGCTTGTGGTGTTGTGCTATCATCTCGTCCCTGTTTGTGCAGATAATAAAAAAGCCCGCTGCTTGCAGCGGGCTTTCTTTGGGTAGTCTGTTTGCTTAACTTTGGATGCTTACGCAGCAAGAGCCCCACGCCCGCTTAACTGGGAGTGTGCCACCACCAACCGGTACGACGGGTCAGCTTGCTTGCCATGAGAGAAACATCCTTATGCGTTAAAGTGGTAACAGTTAAACGATAACGGCCTGACCTTGTCAAGCCTCTTTTGAGCAGGAAACGCCATGCGCCTCGATCTCCACAGTCACTCCACCGCCTCCGATGGTCACCTCAGCCCCGAGGCCCTGATGCTGCGGGCGACCGAACAGCAGGTGGATGTGCTGGCCCTCACCGACCACGATACGGTGGCCGGCCTCGATGAGGCCCATGGGGCCATTGCCCGCCATGGCCTGGCCCTGACGCTGATCGACGGCATCGAGATCTCCTGCAGCTGGGAGAATCACGAGATCCACGTGGTGGGGCTGGCATTGGATCGCCACCATCCGGCACTCCTGGCCTTATGCCAGCGGCAGGCCGAGTCCCGGGAGTGGCGGGCGCGGGAGCTGGATCGCAAGCTGGCCAAGCTGCATATCGAAGGCACCTATGAGGCGGCCCGCGCCCTGGCGGGTAGCGGCAGCCTGACCCGGGCCCACTTTGCCCGTCATCTGGTGGCCCAGGGGGTGTGCAAAACCATGCAGAAGGCGTTCGACGTCTATCTGGGGCGGCGGGGCAAGGCCTATGTGCGTCCGCAGTGGGTCAGCCTGGCCGAGGCTTGCCAGGTGATCCACCAGGCCGGCGGCCAGGCTGTACTTGCCCACCCCACGGGGTATAATCTCACCGCCAAATGGATCAAGCGTCTGCTGGCCGACTTTGTCACGGCCGGCGGAGACGCCATGGAAGTGAGCATGGCCCAGCAAAGCCCCCAGGAGCGGGCTAATCTGGGTCAGTGGAGCCGGGAGTTTGGCCTGTTGGCCTCGGTCGGCTCGGACTTTCACTACCCCACCCCTTGGCTGGAGCTGGGCAAACAGCTCTGGCTTCCCAAGGAGGCGACCCCGGTGTGGGATCGCTTTCTCGACGCGAGTGCGTCCAATGCATTCCGGGAGGAATCATGAGTCAATATTTTACCCTTCACCCTGAAAACCCCCAGCCGCGTCTCATCAACCAGGCCGTTGCCTTGTTGCGGGACGGCGGTGTGCTGGTCTATCCCACGGACTCCGGTTATGCCCTGGGCTGCCAGGTGGGCGACAAGTCCGCCATGGAGCGGATCTGTCGCATCCGGCAACTGGGGCAGGACCATAACTTCACCCTGTTGTGCAAGGATCTGGCCGAGATCTCCCATTTTGCGCGGGTGGACAACCAGGCCTTTCGCCTGATCAAGAACAACACCCCCGGGCCTTACACCTTCATCTTCAAGGCCACCAAGGAAGTGCCCCGCCGGGTGCTCAACGAGAAGAAGAAGACCATAGGCCTGCGGGTGCCGGGGGACAGGATCACCCTGGCCCTGCTGGAGGCGCTGGGGGAACCCATGATGTCCACCTCCCTGATACTGCCGGGGGCCGAGATCACCGAATCCGACCCCGAGGCGATTCGGGACCACCTGGGCAAGCTGGTGGATCTCATCATCGATGGTGGCAACCTGGGCGAGCAGCCCACCACTGTCGTGGACTTCTCCGAGGAGACCCCTGTGGTGGTCCGTCGGGGCGCCGGCGACCCCAGCCGTTTCGAATAATTCTGGCCCGAGGCCACCTCTGACCGGGGGCCTAGCCCCCCTTTGGAAACAAGATCATGAGCGAAAAATTGCAAAAAGTGCTGGCGCGGGCCGGCGTAGGTTCCCGTCGCGAGATGGAGACCATCATCAGTGCCGGCCGGGTGAGTGTCGACGGCAAGGTGGCTGTGCTGGGCGACCGTGTCGGGCCGGGTGCCGTGATCCGGGTGGATGGACACACGGTGAATACCAAGGCTGCCGAGGAGCAGATCTGCCGGGTGCTGGCCTATCACAAGCCCGAAGGCGAGATGTGTACCCGGCACGACCCGGAAGGGCGTCCTACCGTGTTTGACCGCCTGCCCATCCTCAAGGAGGGGCGCTGGATTGCCGTCGGCCGCCTGGACGTCAACACCTCGGGTCTGTTGTTGTTCACCACAGACGGTGAGCTGGCCAACCGCCTGATGCACCCGCGCCACGAGGTGGAGCGGGAATACGCCGTGCGGGTGTTCGGTGAGGTCAACGAAGCCATGCTGCAACGGTTGCGCCGCGGTGTGCAGCTTGAAGACGGCGAAGGCAAGTTCGACAAGATTGGCCGCGCCGGTGGTGAAGGCATGAACCAGTGGTTCAATGTCACCCTGTGCGAGGGGCGTAACCGGGAGGTGCGTCGCCTGTGGGAGAGCCAGGAGGTGCAGGTGAGCCGTCTGATGCGGATCCGCTACGGCGATATCCAGCTGGATAAGAACGTCCCCCGCGGTGGCTGGAAGGAGCTGGGTCTGGAAGAGGTGAACTACCTGCGCAAGCTGGTGGGCCTGTTGGCCGAAACCGAGACCAAGGTGGCGGTGGACGATCGCAAGGCGCAGTTCAAGCAGAAGGCCCAGATCCGCCGGGCGGTGCGTAAGCACCAGGAGCAGCAGCACGGTGACAACCGTCAGGCCCATGTGGAGCGTCGCGCCCCCAGCGAGAAGCCTCAGCAACCGGCCAAGGCCCGCCCGGCCAAGCCGCGGGTTGGCAGCCCGGTGGCCCCCAAGGCGCCATTGCGTGCCGGTAAGGCCGGCGGTCGCGGACGGTAAGGAGCGGCGGCGATGAGCAAGCAAACCAAGGCCGTGGTGGTATTCAGTGGCGGCCAGGACAGTACCACCTGTCTCATCCAGGCGCTGAACCGCTACGACGAGGTGCATGCCCTGACCTTCGACTACGGCCAACGGCATGCCAACGAGATAGAGGTGGCGCGACAGATTGCCCAGGAGCTGGGGGTGACGGCGCACAAGGTGATGGATGTCTCCTTGCTGGGTGAGTTGGCCGCCTCGGCCCTGACCCGGGCGTCGATCCCGGTCAGTAGCCAGCTGCAGGACAATGGCTTGCCCAACACCTTCGTGCCCGGGCGCAACATCGTCTTTCTCACCCTGGCCGGGATCTATGCCTATCAGGTGGGGGCCGAGGTGATCATCACCGGGGTTTGTGAGACCGACTTCTCCGGCTACCCGGACTGTCGCAACGACTTCGTGCAGGCCCTCAATCGCGCCCTGGTGCTGGGGATGGAGCGACCGCTGACGATCCTCACCCCCTTGATGTGGCTGGACAAGGCCCAGACCTGGGCCCTGGCGGATCGCTACGGTCGCCTGGAGTATGTGCGTCACCAGACCCTGACCTGCTACAACGGTGTGGTGGGGGAGGGCTGTGGCGAATGCCCAGCCTGTCAGCTGCGGGCCAAGGGGCTGGCGGCCTATCTGGCGCATCCGGCCGCGGTGATGGCCAGTCTGGAGGCCAAGCTGGCCCAGTCATCACCCATAGCTCAAGGATGAGGTAATCGCTTGATGTCAGGGATGATGACCACGGATCCATTGCTCTACTGGGGCATGCTCTGCCTGTTGCTGCTGGAGGGGCGCACCTGGCTGGCCTCCCGCCGTGAGCTGCAAGCTGGGGCCTGCGTCTGGGCGGGTCATCGCCGTCGCCGCTTTGTGGCCCTGGGATTGGCCATGGGCGGCGCCTGGCGCCTGCTCTTCTTGTTGCCGCTGGCCCCCTGCTTGCTGGTGGCGGGCGAAGCCCAATCCCTGGCGGTACGTCCCTGGCTGGCCTGGCTGGCGGGTGGCTATCTGCTGCTGCGCGGGGTCAACGGCTTGTTGCGGCCCGATGAGACTACCGAGTCCGCAGCACCGGACGGTGTGGATTTTCGCCGCGGTCTTTGGCAAGCCGGGCTGTGCAGTCTACTGTTTGCCGCCCAGAGTGCGGCGCTTGCCATCGGCCTGTTGCGCTCCCCCTGGCCCATCTTGCTGATCTGGGCGCTGGTGCCCCTGCTGTTCTGGCGGCTGCCCATCGATCGCTGGCGCTGGCTGGAGGATCATCGTCTGTTACGGCTGGCCCAGGCCCTGTTGCTGCTGGTGGGGGTGACCCTGCTGGCCGAAGGGCTGGGTACCCAGCTGCCGCTGGTTATCCTCTACTGGTTGATCACCCTGGTGATGCTGGCCGCCTGGCTGTTGTGGCGGTTTCGCTATGGCGCCTTGACAGCCGCGCCGACCCAGCCCGCCTCTGCCGAGGAGGCCATGCCGCTGCCGCCCCTGGAGCGGGAGGCCCAGTCCATGCTGGCACGGGTCAGTCAGCTGTCGGATCTGCCCATCCGGGCCATCATGTCGGTGCGCCACGATGTGGAGATGCTGGACTTGAGTGAACCACTTGAGTCGATTCATGCCCAACTGGCGCGCACCCCCCATTCCCGCCTGGTGGTGATCCGGGAGGGCAACAAGGATGCGCCGCTGGGGATCTTGCGCAAGCGGGATGTGCTGGCGCGCCTGCTGCAAGAGGAGCCTTTGGCCCTGGAGTCCCTGGTCAACCCCCACCCCCTGTGTTTGCCGGAAACCCTCAGCGTGCTGGGCGCCCTGGATCAGTTTCGCCAGGCCCGCAGCCACATGGCCTTCGTGCTGGATGAGTTCGGCAACTTCGAGGGCCTCATCACCATACGTGACGTGCTGGAGGAGATTGCCGGCAAACTGCCGGAGCCGGGAGAGGAGGAGCAGGATCTGGTGCGCATGGGACCGGGTAGCTATCGGGTCAGCGGGGATTACCTGCTGCAGGAATTGCAGCGGCAGATCGGCTTCCCGGCGCCTCCCACCAGTCATTACCACACACTGGCGGGTTGGTTGTTGGAGCAGTTGCAACGTCTGCCCCGTCAGGGAGAGGAGTTGGTGGTGGATGGCTGGCAGATCACGGTACTGACGCTGAATGCGCACCGTATTGAAACCCTGTGGTTACGGCGGCAAGATAGCTAGTCGAAAAGAATTGGAGTGGCCCCGCATGCGGGGCCTTGTTGTGTCTGGCTGCACCTAGGAGTGGTCATGGAGCAATCGCAAATGGGGGGCCGGGTCCGGCGGCTCTTGTCTTTGGCAGATGAACAGGCTTGGCTAAGAGGCTGGCTCTGCCTGCTGTTGGCGGGTCTGCTGACGGTACAAAACCCCCTGTGGTACGGCATGGCGCCGGCCTTTGATGCCTCCTTGTTTGCCGTCATGGGCAAGATGTGGTCCGAGGGCGCCGTACTCTATCGCGACATGCTGGATATCAAGGGCCCCATGATCTTTGCCCTGGATGCTCTGGGCTACCGATTGGGCGGGTTTGCCGGCATGGCAGCCTTTGAAACCCTGCTGCTGACCCTGGGACTATTCAGTGCCTATGGTGGTCTGCGTCGTCTGGGTTGTTCCGTATCGGCCTGCTGGCTGGCGCTGCTGGCGACCCTGGCGCTGTGCGGCTTGCGCTACTACTACGGCAACATGACCGAGGAGTGGAGCCTGGCACTGGCGTTGCTGGCCTTCGGCGGTTTTGCCAGTCAGCTGCAGACCGGGCGCTTTGTGCTGGCCCAGGCCTGGCTGCCGGCCCTGACCATGGGGCTGGTGTTCATGATGCGTCCCAACAACGCCGTGTTGTGGGCGGCCTGGTATGCCGGGCTGGCCTGTCTCTGGTTGGCTCAGGGGCAGTGGCGCCAGGTGGTTTGGCTGGCGCTCAGTGCCCTAGCGGGCCTGCTGCTGGTGGCCCTGCCCTTGTTGGCCTACTTCTGGCGGCAGGGGGTCTGGGACAACTTCGTTTTCTATGCCTATGGCGTCTTCTTTGGTCACAGCTATGGCTCGGGTTTTTCCCTGGCGGTGGGGCTGGTGGGCCTGTTGCGTACCGGCTGGCTGTTGCTGCTGCCTTGGGTGCTCTGGGGGCTGTTTAGCCAGGGGCTTGGCGAGCAGCTTAGGCTGAGGTCCGGTCTGCTCTGGGTGCTGCTGTGGGGGGGCTTGGCGGGTCTGGTGGCCAATTCGGTGTCCGGTCATGTGTATGATCATTATGACGAGCTGATACTGCCCCTGTTGCCCTTGAGCCTGGCTTTGCTGCTTCACTGGGCGGGGCAGGGGTGGCGCTGGGCCTGGCCTGTGCTGCTGGGCTGGGGGTTGTTCTTGCTCATTCCCCATACCCTGTTTGACTGGACCCGGTTTGAGTGGCCGCTTGACAAGGTGGCGCTACAGATGGGGGTGGCCCTTGGGGCGGGGGGATTGCTGATCCTGGCCGGCTGGCGCTTTCTCCCTCAAAGAGGGCTTAGTGCTCAGGCGTTGACCCTGGGGATGAGTGCGGTCCTGCTGGTCAGCCTAACCGCTTACTCGCTCTACCTGGCTGGTACCGCCGGGCGGCCCTTCAATGCGCAGACCTGGCAACAGGTGCAGCAGATCCGTGCCGAGTCGAGTCCAGACGATACCCTCTGGGTGGAGGGGACGCTGCCGCAGTTTTATGTCTGGAGCGATCGGGCCGCCGCGACCCCTTACCTGTTTTTTGACAACGTCAGCCCGGGCTATGACGTGAAGGCTGCCGTGCTGGCCGCGCTGCAGGCCAAGCCGCCGCGCTTTATCCTGGTGCGGGGTAAGAAGTTGGCGCGCTTCCGGGCCGATCCGGCCGCCTATTCCGTCTCCCAGCGGGCGTTATTGACCCATATAGTGACGGCCTATGACGAGGTGCAACCCGGTCTGTTCCGCCGCCGTGGTTAGTGTCCGAAAATAAAAAAGGCGCCGCGAGGGCGCCTTTTTTATCGTGATCCACCTAGAGCTGCGGGCCGGTAAAGATGCCGAACTTGTCCATGGCAAACTGGATCCGCTCCTCTACACTCATGCTGACCTTGCCCAGCTTGGTGACGGCGCGCAGCCGTGGCAACAGGCCGGCGGCGTTGGCGATCTGGATGGAGAGCCCTGGACGGGCATTGAGCTCCAGCAGCATGGGGCCGCGTTTCTTGTCCAGCACCATGTCGGTGCCCAGATAACCCAGACCGGACATCTCGTAGCAGCTGGAGGCCAGGGTCAGCAGCTTGTGCCAATGGGGCACCTGCAGCTCGAACAGATCCTTCTGGGTATCCGGATGGTAGCGCAGCGGCTCGTTGTACTGCACCGCCCGCAGGGCGCGGCCGGTACGCAGACAGATGCCGACCCCCACGGCCCCCTGGTGCAGGTTGGCCTTGCCATCGGAGGAGGAGGTGGACAGCCGCATCATGGCCATCACGGGGAAGCCCTTGAACACTATGACCCGGGTATCCGGCACCCCTTCAAAGGAGTAGCCGTCAAAGACATCATCGAAGTTGATGAGATCCTCGACCATCACCAAGTCCGGCTTGCCCCCCAGGGAGAAGAGCCCGGCCAGGATATTGGAGACATGCCGCTCCAGATCCGCCTGATTGCAGGCCTGGCCGTTGGGTTTGTAGTACAGGCCGTTCTCGTGGCTCAGGATCACCAGTATCCCCTTGCCACCGGAGCCTCGGGCCGGCTTGATGCAGAAGCCCGGCCAATCCTGAACCATCTTGGTGATCCGCCCCACCTCATGCTGGAAGCTGATGGTGCCGATGAGCTTGGGCACAGTAACCCCGGCATCGATGGCGATGCGCTTGGTCTTGAGCTTGTTGTCCACCAGCGGATAGAGGGATCTGGGGTTATAGCGCCCTATGTAATTGATGTTGCGCTGGTTCATCCCCATGATGCCGAGGCTGGCCAGCTTGAATGGCGAGGTATAGCGATTCCAGAATGCCATCTTATTTCTTCAGCTCGTCCACCAGGGGTTTGAAACGCTTCAGCTCGGACAGCCGATAACCTGTGTAGTTACCCATCAGCAGCACGGTTGCCATCAGCACCAGCTGCAGGCCGAGGAAGTTGAAGGTCAGGTGCTGGATGAGGCCGTTGTCCATGGCCAAGTAAGCCAGCACGGCCACCAGCAAGGAGCCGCCACCTTGCTTGACCACCTCCTTGGGACCTTCTTCTTCCCACAGAATGGACATCCGCTCTATGGTCCAGGAGAGGATGATCATGGGGAAGAAGGTGATCTTCATGCCCTGGGTCAGCCCCAGCTTGTAGGTGAGGAAGGAGAGGACACCTATGATGCCGATCACCGTGATGATCACCGCCGAGATCCGCGCCACCAGCAAGAGGTTGAGTCGCGATAGGTAGGAACGGATGACGAGACCCACCCCGACGATAGACAGGAAGCCCAACAGACCGACGGTCAGATTGGTCTGGATAAAGGCCACGGCGATCAGCACCGGCATGAAGGTGCCGGAGGTCTTGAGGCCGACAATGATCCGCAGGAACACCACCACCATGACCCCGATGGGCAGCAGCAGTATGCCCTTGAACAGGGCCTGCTCTTCCAGGGGCAGGGCATCCACCGACAGGTTCAGCAGCTCGGTATTCTGGAACTTGGCCGACAGGGCGCGAGCCACGGAGACCTGCTTCTTGATGATGGAGAAGGTGACGCGGGAGTTGCTGCCACCCGTGACATCCAGCAGGGGCACCGACTGGTATTCCCACATCAGCAGCGGATTGGCACTGCTGGGCTTAGGCTCCACGCTGAACAGCCGGTACTGGCTGCCATCGGCGGAGAACACCTGTACATAGTTGGTCAGACTCTGGCGGCGACGGCCGTCCTCCAGGCTGATGGCGCGCACCACCCGGGCCGGTACATTGCTCATGCCCAGCAGGTCCACCACCAGCTCGGCGGGGGTCTTGTGCTCCTTGAGCAGCTCGACGTTCAGTTGCTTGTCCTGCAGCTGGCGCAGTATGGCCTGGGTCAGACTGAAGGGATCCGCCGATTCGGCCTTGGCTTCATCCAGCAGCTGGCGCATGGCGGTCTCTACCGCCTCCTTGAACAGGGGCTTGACCACCTCCGGCGGCGTCAGCATCACCTTGGCGTAAGGATCGCTCAGCATGTCGGCGCGGAAATAGAGCTCCTGATGACCATGGGCTTCGCGGATGGTCCAGATGGCGCGATTGGCGTTGTCCTTGCTGCCAAAGGTCAGGCCATAGCCCGGACTGGCGGCAGCCTGATCGATCAGGGTGTAGCCGTTCTGGGTCGAGGGAATGGCCAGGGAGGCGGTGGCCGGGCCACCGTCAGCGTCAAACTCGACCTTGGCCTCCAGGGACCAGACGTCTCTGAGTTCACCGGGTAGCCAAGGCACCTCGAAGGCGATATGGCGATAGAGCATGAGGGCAATGCCGAGCACGTACAGGACGATGACGGCGATGTAAAACGGGCGGCGAGAAACCATGGGAAAAGGACCTGTTCCTGCTCTGAATTAGGATTGGCTAGCGGCGGAGGCCGGCTTGCTCTCGGGTTTGGCATCCGCCGGTTTCACCTCGGCCTTGGCCGGCGCCTCGACCGCCGGAGCGGCTTCTGAGACTACGGGGGTGACCTTGGTGGCCGGTGTCGGCTTGGGCGTCTCGGCCTTGCGTGACTTGGCAGTCACCTCGGCGGCACCATCGGCCTCGGGCTTGGGTTGCACAAATTCCCGCGCCACATCCACCACCGCCACGTCCTTGATCAGCTCACGGCCCAGCAGCAAGGAGAAGTCCATCTGGGAGCGGTCTTTCAAGTTGAACTCGGCCTGTTCCTTGAGGCTGCCCAACTGGATGGAGAGGCGCACGGAGGGGCGGCGATCGTAGTGGTCGGAGGAAGACTGGCGAATGCGCACGTAGCGCACGAAGGGGGCTTCCATGTCGATGCTGCCACCTTCATCCAGCGGCATCTTGAACTTGACCCAGCGGTGACCATCGCGCTCGAACACCTGGATGTCGGTGGCGCTGATGGAGGAGGTCGCGGCCCCGGTATCCACCCGGCTTTGGAAGGTGCCGTGGGCTTCGGCCACGTAGACCCACTCTGACTCACCCAGGATCAGCTTGCCATCCGGGGTGCTGAGGCCAGGTTCACTGAACTTGACGGGGCTTTGTTGGCTGACAAGAGGACGGGACATGCTTTTCACCATCTGGTTGAGGGTCTGTTGCTGACTCAGCAGGCTGCCGATCAGCACCTCGTTATCCTTTTGCTGCGCCAGCAGACGATCCAGCTGGGCTTGGGTGCTGGCCTGCTGCTGTAGCTGTTGCTGTTGTCCTTGGGTCATCTGGCTGCCCAGCTGTTGCTCGCTGCGCTTGATGTCGGCTTTAACCTCATTCACTGCCTGATTGGTGAGGTTGGCACAGCCGGTGAGAGAAAGTGTAACGAGCAGGGTTGAGGCAGTCAGGAGTGAGCTGTTCATAGAGTTCGTCAATTTACCGTTTCAGGTTTACAACAAATAAGAACTCAGCCGAGGGGGGCTAAAGGCCTTGGGAGTCCGTTCGCTTGGTCGCCAAGATGACGGCCCGTTTAGGGGCCGAATACCCCTCAAGTGTAAGGCTTCGATTATTGGGGTCAAGGAAATCCACGAGGGAGTCGTTGCGCATCCAGGGGGTACTGCGCTGTTCCTCCAAAGTGGTGACACATTCATCCACCACACGGACCTCTTCGAATCCACACTTCTCCAGCCAGAGGCACAAGGCGGCGCTGCTGGGAATGAACCAGACATTGCGCATCTGGGCGTAGCGATCCGCGGGGACCAGTACCTCGTTGGGGCCGCCGTCCACCACCAGGGTTTCCAGCACCAGCTCGCCGCCATCGCGCAACTGATCTCTTAACTGCAGCAGATGGTCGATGGGGGAACGTCTGTGGTAGAGCACGCCCATGGAGAAGACGGTATCGAAGGCCTCAAGTGCCGGCAGGGCTTCTATCCCCAGCGGCAAGAGATGGATGCGGGGATCCTGGCCGGCCAGCTGCTTGATGGCCGCAAACTGGCACAAGAACAGGGCCGCCGGATCTATGCCTACCGCCAGCTCGGCCCCTTCGCCCAGCATGCGCCACAGGTGGTAGCCGTTGCCACAGCCCACATCCAGGATGCGGCGACCGGCCAGGGGGGAGAGATGGGGCTTGACCCGTTCCCACTTCCAGTCGGAGCGCCACTCGGTGTCCACATGGATGCCGAACAGGTGATAGGGACCCTTGCGCCAGGGATGAAAATGCTGCAGCAGGTTCTCGAGCTTGGCCCGTTCGCCGGCGCTCAGCTCCTCCGCCAGGCCCAGCTCGACCCGATCGCCAAGGTTGATGTGCTTCGCCTGGTAGCCCTCCAGCTTGGCCAGCACCCGTTGCCAGCGGGGCAGGTCGCCGTGGGCTTGCTCATGTTGCCAGGCGTGTAACTGAGCGGGGAGGGTATTGAGCCAGTGGCTCAAGGGGCCCTTGGCGATTCTTTGGTAAAAGTCACCGAAATCAATCATGGGCTGTCCCCTTGATGGCCACCAGGGAGCCAAAGTTGAAGCACTGGAACCACAGCTCGCTGTGGGCGAAGCCGGCCTGGGCCAAGCGGGCCTTGTGCTGGGCCACGCTGTCGGCGCGCAGCACGTTCTCCAGCAGGGTGCGTTTCTGGCTGATCTCCAGCTCGCTGTAGCCATTGGCGCGCTTGAAGTCCAGATGCAGGTCGATGAGAAGCTCGTTGACCGGCGCGTCATCGAAGCGGAATTTTTCGCTCAGGATCAGCATGCCACCGGGGCGCATGCCGGCATGAATGCGGGTCAGCAGCGCCAGCCGCGCCTCGGGGTCGACGAACTGCAGGGTGAAGTTGAGCACCACCACGGAGGCGTCTTCGATGGCCACATTGCAGATGTCGGCCTCGAGGATCTCCACCGGCACTTCGGAGCGGAAGGCTGCCAGCTGATCCCGGCAGCGGCTCACCATGGCAGCCGAGTTATCGACACCGATGATCCGGCAACCCGGTGCCGTCAGGTGACGGCGCATCATCAAGGTGGCGGCCCCCAGGGAGCAGCCGAGATCATAGAGCCGGCTGTTGGGCTGGGCGAAGCGTTCCGTCATCATGCCGATGGCAGAGAGGATGTTGCTGTAGCCCGGCACGGAGCGCTGGATCATGTCGGGGAACACGGCGGCCACCCGATCGTCAAAACAGAAGTCGCCCAGTTGTGCCAAGGGGGCGGCAAAAAGCTGGTCTTTGTGCTGCATGCTGGAGAAAACTCGAAGCTGGAACCAGACGGAGGAAATACCCCGTCAAAAACTGGCGGCATGGTAGCAGAATTGCCCGCCGGTGGGCGAAAAATGTGATGGCCACTGTGCCTTGTCAAGCCCGATGGGGCAGGTGTTATCAAAGCCCCGCTTTTAGCCTATAATGCGGGCCTTTTTGACGTTCAACTTGTTTTCCGGACTATTCATTTCGTCACCATGCCGATCTTCGAATATCAATGTCAGCAGTGCGGCCAGCGGGTCGCCAAGTTGCAAAAACTTTCCGATGCCCCGTTGCGCACCTGTCCGTCCTGTGCCGCCGAGGCGTTGAACAAGCTGATCTCAGTGCCAGGCTTTCGTCTCAAGGGCGGTGGCTGGTACGAGACCGATTTTAAATCTGGCCCCAAGAAAAACCTGGCTGCCCCCGAATGCGGTGGTCAGGGGGGATGCGCTGGCTGTCCGGTCGGCGACTAATCGAAGCATTTTAAGGAATACACCATGCGCACCATCTATTGCGGGCAGGTCAATGCCAGTCACGTCGAGCAAACCGTCACCCTGTGCGGCTGGGTTCATCGCCGCCGGGACCTGGGGGGGCTGATCTTCATCGACATGCGTGATCGCGAGGGTATCGTCCAGGTATTCTTCGATCCGGACAAGAAGGCCGCCTTCGATCTGGCCTACGAGCTGCGCAACGAGTTCTGCATTCAGGTGACCGGTGTGGTGCGGGCCCGTCCCGCCTCCCAGGTCAATGCCGATATGGCCACCGGCGAGGTGGAAGTGTTCGGCCACGAGCTGACCATCATCAACCGTGCCGAGCCGTTGCCGCTGGACTTCAACCAGAACAACAGCGAAGAGCAGCGTTTGAAGTACCGTTACCTGGACTTGCGCCGCCCCGAGATGGCCCAGGTGCTCAAGACCCGTGCCCGCATCACCAGCTTCGTGCGCCGTTTCATGGATGGCGAAGGCTTCCTGGACATCGAAACCCCCATGCTCACCAAGGCCACGCCGGAAGGGGCGCGGGATTACCTGGTGCCCAGCCGGGTGCACAAGGGCAAGTTCTACGCCCTGCCGCAATCGCCCCAGCTGTTCAAGCAGCTGCTGATGATGTCCGGCTTCGATCGTTACTACCAGATCGTCAAGTGCTTCCGTGACGAAGACCTGCGGGCCGACCGTCAGCCGGAATTCACCCAGATCGACGTGGAAACCTCCTTCATGAGCGCCGAGCAGGTGCGGGAGAAGATGGAGACCCTGATCCGTGGTCTGTGGCTGGAGGTGGCCGGCGTGGATCTGGGCGACTTCCCGGTGATGACTTTCGACGAGGCCATGCGCCGCTATGGCTCCGACAAACCGGACCTGCGGGTGCCCATGGAGCTGGTCGACGTGGCGGATCTGCTCCAGCAGGTGGAGTTTGCCGTGTTCGCCGGCCCGGCCAACGATGCCAAGGGCCGGGTGGCGGCCCTCAAGGTGCCCGGTGGTGCCCAGCTCTCTCGCAAGCAGATCGACGAATACACCAAGTTTGTCGGCATCTATGGCGCCAAGGGGCTGGCCTGGATGAAGGTCAACGAGGTGGCCAAGGGTGCCGAGGGGGTGCAATCCCCGGTGGCCAAGTTCTTGAGTGAGGAGATCATCACCGAAATCCTGAGCCGCACCGGTGCCGCCGATGGCGACATCCTGTTCTTCGGTGCCGATAAGGCCAAGGTGGTGGCCGATGCCATGGGCGCCCTGCGCCTGAAGGTGGCCCGGGATCTCGAGCTGGTAGAGCAGTGCTGGAAGCCCCTGTGGGTCATCGATTTCCCCATGTTCGAAGAGGACAGCGAGGGCGGCCTGGCGGCCATGCACCACCCCTTCACCGCCCCCAGCAACCTGAGTGCCGAGCAGCTCAAGGCCGATCCACTGGCGGCCTACGCTAACGCCTACGACATGGTGATCAATGGCTACGAAGTGGGTGGCGGTTCTGTGCGTATCCACCAGGGCCCCATGCAGCAGGCGGTCTTCACCATTCTGGGGATTGATGAAGCGCAGCAGCAGGAGAAGTTCGGCTTCTTGCTGGATGCTCTCAAGTTCGGTACGCCGCCCCACGCCGGCCTGGCCTTCGGCCTGGATCGTCTGACCATGCTGTTGACCGGTACCGACAACATTCGCGATGTCATCGCCTTCCCCAAGACCACGGCGGCGGCCTGTCTGATGACGGATGCTCCCAGCCTGGCCAACGAGGCGGCGCTGCAAGAGCTGGCGATCCGCACAGTGCCGGTGGAAAAAGCCCCGGTAGAAAAGGCATAAGCAGCCCGACAAGGGCAGACCAATTTTACGGCGCGCGTTGGCGCCTGAGACAAAACTACGGAGAAACGAGTCATGGCAGGTCATAGTAAGTGGGCCAACATCAAACACCGCAAGGCGGCACAGGATGCCAAGCGGGGCAAGATCTTCACCAAGCTGATCCGTGAAATCACCACGGCGGCCCGTATCGGCGATCCGGATCCCTCCGCCAACCCCCGCCTGCGTGCGGCCGTGGCCGAGGCTCTGTCCAACAACATGACCCGCGATACCATCAACCGTGCCATCCAGCGTGGTGCCGGTGGTGGTGAAGGGGCCGAGCTCGAAACCATCATCTACGAAGGCTACGGGCCGGCCGGTACCGCCGTCATGGTGGAGTGCATGACCGACAACCGTAACCGCACCGTGTCCGAGGTTCGCCACGCCTTCAGCAAGTGCGGTGGCAACTTGGGCACCGACGGATCCGTCTCCTACCTGTTCACCAAGAAGGGGCTGATCGCCTTCGCCAACGGGAATGAGGATCAGATCATGGAGCTGGCCATCGAAGCCGGCGCCGATGACGTGGTGGCCGATGTCGATGGCTCCATCGAGGTGTACACCACCCCCAACGAGTTCGGTGCCGTGCTGGATGCCCTGGAAGGTGCCGGTCTCAAGCCCGAGAGTGCCTCTGTCACCATGATCGCCTCCACCGAGGCCGACCTGGATGCGGAGACGGCACCCAAGCTGCTGCGCCTCATCGACATGCTCGAAGATCTGGATGACGTGCAGGAGGTGTACCACAACGGTGCCATCTCTGACGAAGTGGCTGCCGCGCTGTAAGCCAGGCCTGTGGTCAGTCACTGAGCTGGCGCTGGGCGATACGCACCAGGTAATGAAGAGGGAGCTGCGGCTCCCTTTTTCGTCACAACCAGTGTCTTGCTGGTCACAGGATGCTAATCAAGGTAACAAGATGAGCATTATTTTGGGCATAGATCCGGGCTCGCGGATCACGGGTTACGGGGTGATACGCAGCCAGGGAAGCCGGGTAGAGTATCTGGGCTCGGGCTGTATCCGCACCAGCGGTGAGAGTCTGCCGCCACGGCTCAAGCAGATCTACGATGGGGTGACCGAGATCATCACCCAGTTTCGGCCGGATCTGTTTGCCATTGAGCAGGTCTTCTTGGCACGGAATCCAGACTCGGCCCTCAAGCTGGGTCAGGCCCGCGGCAGTGCCATCGTTGCGGCGGCCAATCAGGGGCTGGAGGTGGCCGAATACAGCGCCCGCCAGGTGAAGCTGGCGGTGGTGGGCGGTGGCGGCGCCGAGAAGGCCCAGGTGCAGCACATGGTGACCCAGCTGCTTAAATTGCCCGGTACGCCGCAGGCAGATGCGGCGGATGCCCTGGCGGTGGCCCTGTGCCATGCCCATACATTGCAGAGCCTGATCAGCGCCGCGGGTCGGGGCACTGCCGTCACCGGCAGCCGCGGCGGGCGCTGGCGTTGAAGGTCTGGATATAAATACAGTTATTCATTATGCTAGCCGGCATCAAGTAGCGGGGAGAGACAACGCATGATAGGGCGTCTGAGCGGCATCATAGTAGAGAAGCAACCACCGGAGATACTGCTGGAGGTGGGGGGCGTGGGCTATGAGCTACAACTTCCCATGACCTGCTTCTATGAACTGCCGGCGGTGGGCCAACCGGTCACCCTGTTCACCCATTTTGTGGTGCGTGAGGATGCGCAACTGCTGTATGGCTTCAACCACAAGCAGGAGCGCAGCCTGTTCCGCGAGCTGCTCAAGGCCAACGGTGTCGGCCCTAAGCTGGCGTTGGCCATTCTCTCCGGCATGTCGGCCAAACAGTTTGTCCAGGCAGTGGAGCGCGAGGAGATCGGCAGCCTCATCAAGCTGCCCGGCGTGGGCAAGAAGACCGCCGAGCGCCTGGTGATCGAGATGCGAGATCGCTTGAAGGGCTGGGGGGAGGGCGCCCTGTTCACCCCTTACACCGATGCGGCACCGCTGGACACGCCGGCCATGAGCAACAGCGAGGATGAGGCGGTGGCCGCCCTCATTGCCCTGGGCTACAAACCTGCCCAGGCGTCTCAGGTGGTCAGCAAGGTGGCCAAGCCCGAGATGTCGGTGGAGAGCCTCATCCGCGATGCTCTGCGTAGCCTGGTCTAAGGAGTTTTCATGATCGAAGCCGATCGTCTGCTGGCCCCGGCGGCCAAACAGGAAGAGGAGTGGCTGGATCGCGCCATCCGTCCCAAGTTGCTGGCCGATTACCGTGGCCAGGATCCGGTCCGCGATCAGATGGAGCTCTTCATCGCGGCCGCCAAACGGCGCAGCGAGGCGCTGGATCACCTGCTGATCTTCGGCCCGCCGGGCCTTGGCAAGACGACCCTGGCCAACATCGTGGCCAACGAGATGGGGGTCAACATCAAGACCACCTCGGGCCCGGTGCTGGAGAAGGCGGGGGATCTGGCCGCCATGCTCACCAACCTGGAAGCCAACGATGTGCTGTTCATCGATGAGATCCACCGCCTGAGCCCGGTGGTGGAGGAGGTGCTCTATCCGGCGATGGAGGACTACCAGCTGGACATCATGATAGGCGAGGGACCAGCTGCCCGTTCCATCAAGTTGGAGCTGCCACCTTTTACCCTGATCGGTGCCACCACCCGCGCAGGCTCCCTGACCTCGCCACTGCGGGATCGGTTCGGCATTGTGCAGCGGTTGGAGTTTTATCAGGTCGCGGATTTGGCTGACATAGTGCTGCGCAGTGCCCGCTGTCTGGGACTGTCTATGGATGAGGCGGGGGCCTTTGAGATCGCCCGTCGCGCCCGTGGCACACCGCGCATCGCCAACCGGCTGCTGCGCCGGGTGCGAGATTTTGCCGAGATCAAGGCCGATGGCCACATCGGCGACCTGGTGGCCTCCCAGGCGTTGGACATGCTGGATGTGGATCATCAAGGCTTTGACTACATGGATCGCAAGCTGCTGCTGGCCATTATCGACAAGTTTATGGGCGGCCCGGTTGGTCTGGACAATCTGGCAGCCGCCATCGGCGAAGAGAAGGAAACCATCGAAGATGTGCTGGAGCCCTTTCTCATCCAGCAAGGCTTCTTGCAGCGCACCCCCCGGGGCCGGATTGCCACCGCCCGCGCCTACCAGCACTTTGGCCTGCAGCGCGATGGCGAGCTTTGATCCCGCCTGATCACACCGGCAGTCAAGGGAGACACAGCAGCCCAGTTTTGTTTTATTTTTTCAGATGGGCTTAGTCACTGTAAGGGCTTGTTGTTTTGTTTTCATACTAATCCTCCCACCAGCCGGCCAGTTGTCCTGACTGAAAAACATCCGACTGTCACACAAGATGGATAAAAATGGCGCCTTCGGCTGGCATATGGCGTCGAAGGGACGCAAAATTCAGGGGCGCACCAATGGTTTAGCTGCGGTTAAGGCTTGTTGCCAGTTTGGTGTCGGAAATGGTATAAACATCCATGTTTAATACAAGTTTCTGCTTCTACTGTTGTAATTTTGTTGCATTTGATCACGCAATGTTAGGAGGTTGCCCATGGGCAGCCTTTTGAGCATTTAGCGTATGGTCCTATGCTAGGGATAGGCTCGGCCCGGCTGGGTGGCGCCGAATCGTCGAAATCGGTGAGGAAACATCATGATTAATGAACTTGTGGTCGATCTGTCGCGGATCCAGTTTGCCGCGACAGCCCTCTATCACTTTTTGTTCGTACCATTGACAATCGGGATGACCTTCATCCTGGCGATCATGGAATCCGTCTATGTGATGACCAACAACCCCATCTACAAGGACATGACCAAGTTCTGGGGTAAATTGTTTGGCATCAACTTCGCGCTGGGGGTGACCACAGGGCTGACCATGGAGTTCCAGTTTGGTACCAACTGGTCCTACTATTCCCACTATGTGGGCGATATTTTCGGCGCGCCGCTGGCCATCGAGGGCCTGATGGCCTTCTTCCTTGAGTCCACCTTCGTCGGCATGTTCTTCTTCGGCTGGGATCGGATGAGCAAGGTACAGCATTTGGCGTCCACCTGGCTGATGGCCATTGGTACCAACCTGTCCGCCCTGTGGATACTGGTGGCCAACGGATGGATGCAATTCCCCACCGGCTCCGAGTTCAACTACGAAACCATGCGCATGGAGATGGTGAGCTTCGCGGATCTGATCTTCAGCCCGATAGCACAGGTCAAGTTCGTGCACACGGTCGCTGCCGGTTACACCTGCGGCGCCATGTTCGTGCTGGGGATCTCCTCCTACTACTTGCTGAAGAAGCGGGATGTGCCCTTTGCCCGTCGCTCCTTTGCCATCGCCGCTGCCTTCGGCATGGCCTCCATTCTCTCCGTCATCGTGCTGGGGGATGAGTCCGGTTACGAGCTGGGGGATGTGCAAAAGGCCAAGTTGGCCGCCATTGAGTCACAGTGGGAAACCCACCCTGCACCGGCTCCCTTCACCGTCTTTGGTCTGCCTAGTCAAGAGGCTCAGGAGACCAAGTTTGCGGTGGAGATCCCCTATGTGATGGGGATCATTGCCACCCGCTCCCTGGATGAAGAGGTCACCGGCCTCAAGGATCTGATGAAGGAGCATGAGGCTCGCATCCGTACCGGTATGCAGGCCTACGCGCTGCTGCAGCAGCTGCAGGCGGGTGACAAGTCTGATGAATTGCGGGCGCAGTTTGAGCAGGTGAAGTCCGATCTGGGCTACGGTCTGTTGCTCAAGCGTTACACCCCTAATGTGGTGGATGCCACCGAAGAGCAAATCCAGCAGGCGGTGAAGGACAGCATTCCGCCGGTGGCGCCGCTGTTCTGGACCTTCCGCATCATGGTGGGGGCCGGCATGCTGATGCTGCTGCTGATTGGTTTGGCCTTCTATGACAGCACCCGTCACCGGATCGGTGAGCGCAAGTGGCTGCATAAGGCCCTGCTGTGGGGCATACCGCTGCCTTGGATTGCCATCGAGTGTGGCTGGATGGTGGCTGAATTTGGTCGTCAACCTTGGACCATTGCCGAGGTGCTGCCCACCTTCATGTCTGCCTCGACCCTGAGTGTCGGAGACCTGTGGTTCTCACTCATCGGTATCTGTGCCTTCTATACGGTACTGCTGGTGGTGGAAATGTATCTGATGTTCAAGTTTGCACGCCGTGGTCCCAGCAGCCTGAAGACCGGCAAGTACCACTTTGAGCAACTGAGCGCCTAAGGGAGCAAGCGTCATGTTGGATTATGAAGTTTTACGCGTGATTTGGTGGGTCCTGGTTGGGGTCCTGCTGATCGGCTTTGCCGTCACCGACGGCTTTGACATGGGGGTAGGCGCCCTGCTGCCCATCCTGGGGAAAACCGATACCGAGCGGCGGGTGATGATCAACACCATAGCGCCCCATTGGGATGGCAATCAGGTGTGGTTGATCACCGCCGGTGGTGCCATCTTTGCTGCCTGGCCCATGGTCTATGCCACGGCCTTTTCTGGCTTCTACGTAGCCATGGTGCTAACCCTGATGGCTCTGTTCTTCCGGCCGGTCGGCTTTGACTACCGCTCCAAGCTGGAGAGCCCGCGCTGGCGCAATACCTGGGACTGGTGCCTGTTCATCGGTGGCTTTGTGCCCCCCGTGGTGTTTGGTGTGGCCTTTGGTAACCTGCTGCAAGGCGTTCCCTTCAGCATGGATACCTTCATGCGGTCCACCTACGAGGGTAACTTCTTCGGCCTGCTCAATCCCTTTGGCCTGTTGGCCGGCTTTGTCAGCTTGTTCATGATACTGACCCAAGGCGCTGTCTGGCTGATGATGAAGACCGAAGGGGCACTGCATCGTCGGGCCAGCCTGACGGCCAGCCTCTGTGCCCTCATCACCGCCGTGCTGTTTGTCTTGGCGGGGGTCTGGGTGGCCAAGGGTATTGATGGTTATAGTCTGGTGAAGTTTGCCGGTGTGGCTGGCGTATCCAACCCTCTGAACAAGGAGGTGGCCGTGGAAGCCGGTGTATGGCTGCATAATTACAGTGTCTATCCGTGGATGATGACGGCCCCGGTGCTGGGGATTGTCATGGCGCTGCTGACGGCGGTACTAGCCAAGCTGGAGAAGGGGGGGCTGGCGTTCCTGACCTCCTCCCTGGCCATTGCCGGTATCATTCTGACGGCGGGTTTCTCCATGTTTCCCTTCATCATGCCGTCCAGCCTGCAGCCGGCGCATAGTCTGACCATCTGGGATGCAACCTCGTCACACCGTACCCTGAGCGTCATGTTCTATGCGGCTGTGATATTCGTGCCCATCGTGCTGAGCTACACCATCTGGACTTACTACAAGATGTTTGGTCGGGTCAGCGGCGAATATGTCGAAGCCAACAAGCACTCAGTCTATTAAGAGGAGAGACAAGATGTGGTATTTCACCTGGATCCTGGGGCTCTTGCTGGCTTGCTCGTTCGGCATCATCAATGCCTTATGGCTGGAACACACTGAGAACCTGGATAGAAGACTCGATTAAGTCTTTTCATTCCCAAAGCCATCGCAATGCGGTGGCTTTTTTTTTCGGCAAAAGCAAGAGGCGGAACACAACAAAATGGTCAGCGTCACAGCTTCTTTCCCCATTTGAGCTGGGGTATAGTAGCGGCCGTTATTCATGCAGTGACAACAGGCAAGACGGTGACGGCACAGTTTGAAATTCCGGTGCGTATCTATTACGAAGATACGGATGCAGGTAGCGTGGTTTATTACGCTAACTATCTGAAATTCATGGAAAGATGCCGAACTGAATGGCTCCGCTCACTGGGGGTGGAACAAGATACTTGGCTGTCTCAAGGTGTTGCTTTTGTCGTGCGTTCAGTGACGGTGGACTACCACGCGCCCGCCCGCTTTAACGACCAGATCCGGGTCGCTTGTCAACTGGCTGTACTGAAACGCGCCTCACTGGTTTTTCACCAGCAGATCCTGGATGCGAGCGGCCGGCTGTTGATCAGTGGTCAAGTCACCATTGCCTGTGTCAACCTGCAGCAAATGAAACCCATTCCCATACCTGAACCCATTTACGGAGTCTTACGCAGTGCAACCCGCTGACTTGTCGTTTACACGACTCATCCTCGACGCCAGCCCGCTGGTCCAAATCGTCATGCTGATCCTGCTCGGGATGTCGATCGCATCCTGGGCCATCATAGTGCAACGTACTCGGGCGCTGCGTGAGGCCCGCTTTGTAGCCGAGCAGTTTGAGGAGCGTTTCTGGTCCGGTATCGATCTCAATCGACTGTATCAGGAGTGCTCCTCCCGGCGTGACGATCTGCTGGGGGTAGAGCTGGTGTTTTATTCCGGTTTCAAGGAGTTTGCCCGTCTGCACAACAGTGGTATTCGCAGTCAGGAGATGGTGATGGACGGTACCTATCGTGCCATGCGTGTATCACTGTCCCGTGAAGTCGAGGATCTCGAAACCCACCTGCCCACCTTGGCGACAATTGGCTCCATCAGTCCTTATGTTGGTCTGTTTGGCACCGTATGGGGCATCATGCATGCCTTCGTGGCGCTGGCGGCAGTGAAGAACGCCACCCTGTCCATGGTGGCGCCCCCCATCGCCGAAGCGCTGATCGCCACTGCCATGGGTCTGTTTGCTGCTATTCCGGCCGTGGTTGCGTTCAACCGATTCAGCACCAAGGTTGAGAAGCTCGAGAGCAGCTACATCAACTTCATGGATGAGTTCTCAACCATCCTCAACCGGCAAGTGGCCGGCAAGCAAGGTGATCACTGATGCAAGTTCATCAACGCTCGAAGAAACGGGCGGTGGCCGAGATCAATGTGGTGCCTTATATCGACGTCATGTTGGTACTGCTGATTATCTTCATGGCCACGGCGCCGGTGATCATGCAGGGGGTGACCGTCGATCTGCCACAGGCCGATTCTCAGCCGCTGTCAGAGGATATGACCACCCCAGTGGTTGCCTCGGTAGACGCCACAGGTCGCTACTTCTTGGACATCGGTGATAGCCATAAAGAAACCATGGATCTGGTGGATTTGGCGGGTCAGGTGGCGCAATACCTGCGAATTCATCCGGATGCTCCCGTGGTGGTGCAAGGGGATGCCAAGGTCCCTTATGAGTCAGTCGTTCAGTTGATGGCCGCGCTGAAAGAGGCGGGTGTGCCATCGGTGGGACTGATGACAGAACCGCCGGCCACTAAGAAATAACCGGGAGACAAATGCCGTGAAGCGAGGCATGACTGGCCCGTTGGTAATTTCATTGCTGCTGCACTGTTTGTTGCTTCTGGCCTTCATCTTGAAATGGAATCTGGACAAACCCAAACGTCCTGCCGGGGGCGGTGGTGGTGTGGTGCACGCCGTGGTCATTGATCAGCTGGAGTTCAAGCAGCACACAGAGTTTGTCAAACAGCAAAAAGAAGAAGCCAAGCAGGCTGAACAGCAAAAGCAGGAGGCTGAACGGGCAGCCCAAGAAGCGCAACGTCAGCAAAAAGAGGCGGAGACACTGCGTCTGCGGCAGGAAGCCGAGGCTAAGAAGGTCAAACTTGAGGCCGAGCGCAAAAAAGAAGCAGAGCGTCAGCGAGTCGAGGCTGAGAAAAAGGTAGCCTTGGAAAAGAAGAAGGAAGAAGAGCGCAAGAAGGCTGAAGAGCTGAAAAAGCAGGAAGAGCTGAAAAAGCAGGAAGTGCTGAAAAAGCAGCAGGAGTTGAAGAAGCAGGAAGAGCTCAAAAAGCAAGAGGAGCTCAAGAAGCAGGAAGAACTCAAGAAGCAAGAAGCGCTGAAGAAGCAAGAAGCCGAAAAGAAGAAACAGCAAGAGGCTAAGAAGGCAGAAGAGCTCAAGCGTAAGCAAGAGCAACAGAAGAAGGCCGAAGCCGAGCGCAAGAAGAAGGAAGAAGCGGCCAAGAAGGCCGAGGCGGAGCGCAAAAAGCGCGCATCAGAAGCTAAGCAGCTGGAAGATGAGCTATTCGATGAGCTGGATGGGCCTGGGAACAAACCGGGGCCGGCCGGCGCAGGTGGTCCGCTCGATGAGTATACGGGTCTGATCGTCGCAACCATCCAGCGTTATTGGTTGGTAGACCAGACCATGTTTGGCAAGGAGTGCGTACTCAAAGTGAAAATGGCACCGGATGGCCTAGTGATCAGTACTTCCGGTGGGAGTGGTGATGCGGCCGTGTGTCGGGCATCCATTGCAGCGATCAACAAACTGCAAAAATTCCCGGCACCGCCCAAGAACCTGTATGACCAGGCCAAGGAGATGTCCTTGACCCTGCGACCAGGACGGTAGGAGCAAGCAAGGATGATAAACACCACCCGTTGGATGGCAATCTTGTTGGTGATGAGTGGTAGTGCCCTGGCGGCGACCGAGCATCTCAAGCGAGATCAGCAGTTGATGCAGCAGTATGTTGCTAAGGTCAGCAAGGCACTGGAGCAGCATTTCAAAGCGGATGCCAGCTTGGCAGGCCTGCACTGCGAGTTGCAGCTAAAGCTGGAGCCGGACGGCATGGTGGTGGATGTGGCGCAGACGGCAGGGGACAACAGCCTCTGTGCCGCCTCCTTGAAGGGATTCAAGAAAATGAAGAAGTTGCCTCTGCCTCCGGCAGAGCTCTCTGAGCAAATCCAATCGATTAATCTGACGTTAGAACCTTGAAGCAGGCCATGATGAAGAAATTATTTTGGGTGTTTGCCGCCTGGTGCTTGATGGCGCAGTCTGCGATGGCGGAGCTGGAAATTCTGGTAACTGGTGGTATCGATAGCGGACGTCCCGTGGCCGTACCGCAATTCAAGTGGAGTGGTGCTCAGGCGCTGCCTGAAGATGTGGCTAATGTTGTCAGCTCCGATCTGATGCGCAGTGGTAAGTTCAGCCCACTGAATCGTAACGAAATGCCGCAACAGCCCAATCAGAGCTCTGAGGTGAATTACTCCCTCTGGGCGTCCATGGGGGTTGAGGCCTTGGTGGTGGGCAACATTGAGCCCGCTGGCGATGGCCAATATAAGGTGAGCTTTGAGTTGCTGGATGTCCTCAAGGGCAATGGCGGTAACAGCGGTGTACTGGTAGCCGATGCCAAGGTGGTCCCGGCGAAGCAACTGCGGCAGTATGCGCACCTGATCTCAGACATCGTCTACGAACAGCTCACCGGAGAGCGGGGCGCCTTCCTGACGCGAATCGCCTATGTGAGTGTCAAACGGGGACAGGCTTATCCCTATCAGCTGATGGTGGCTGATTATGACGGTTACAATGAAAAGGTGCTGTTACGCTCCAAAGAGCCCTTGATGTCACCCTCCTGGTCACCGGATGGACGTAAACTGGCATATGTCAGTTTCGAGAAGCAACGAGCCTCCATTTTTGTCCAGGACATTATGACCCAGGCCCGTACCCTGATCTCCTCCTATCCCGGCATCAACGGCGCACCTGAATGGTCGCCAGATGGGCGTCGTTTGGCCGTCGTTCTCTCCAAAGATGGACAGTCTGAGGTTTATCTAATTGACGTTGCCAGCCGGTCCTTGAGTCGGGTGACAAACAACAATGCCATCGACACTGAACCCAGCTGGAGTCCTGATGGTCAATCGGTTTATTTTAGTTCTGAGAGGGGTGGCAAACCCCAGATATATAGAGTAAATTTGGCATCTGGCGACACCCAACGAGTGACGTGGGAAGGCGACATGAACCTGAGCGCGGCACCGTCCCCGGATGGGAAGAATCTCATCGTGGTCAGTCGTGTTCAGGGGCAATATCGCATTGCTCGGCAGGATCTGGAAACCGGCGCAACTTATGTGTTGACTCAGACCTCGCTGGATGAATCGCCCAGTGTTGCTCCTAATGGGAGTATGATAATATACAGCACGGTTTACCAAGGTCGGAAAGGACTCGCACTAGTCTCTGCTGATGGTCGCTTCAAGGCGAACCTGCCTTCAGCACAAGGCGAGGTGCGTGCACCAGCTTGGTCACCGTTCTTGAATTAACCCCAAAGTAATAAACCAAGGAAAAAACATGCAAATCAACGACCTGCTGAAAAGCCTGCTGGTAGCTCTGCCCATGCTGACTCTGGCTGCTTGTAGCTCCAGCGACAACGCTGCTCAGACCGAAACTGCCGCTGAAACTGCACCGGCTGATCAAGGCCTGTCCGACAGCGAGCTGATGCGTCAGAAGTACGAAGCCCTGCGTCAAGACAACACAGTGTACTTTGATTTCGACAAGGATGAGATCAAGGGTCAGTACGCTCAGCTGCTGCAAGCTCATGCCGAGTTCCTGAAAGAGCACAATGCCATCAAGGTTCTGGTCGAAGGTCACACCGACGAGCGCGGCACTCCGGAATACAACATCTCCCTGGGCGAGCGTCGTGCTAAGGCTGTTGCCAAGTACCTGCAAAACCTGGGTGTAGACGTATACCAACTGTCCGTTGTTAGCTACGGCGAAGAAAAGCCTGCTGATGCCGGTCACTCCGAAGACGCCTACGCCAAGAACCGTCGCGCTGTTCTGGTATACTAAGGTCTAACGGTTGATGAACACCGTAAGAACAAAAGCGGCCATTTATATGGCCGCTCTTTTTTCTATGGGGCTGTCTCATTCGCTGTGGGCGGAAGATGGCTCTATTGAGGAGCGGGTGCTTCGTCTTGAGCGAGCCCTCAACTCCCGTAACCTGGTTCAGGTTGAGATGCAGCAGCAGCTTGATTCGCTGAGTAATGAGGTGCGCCAGTTACGGGGTGACCTTGAGGAAGCGAATTATAAGCTCCAGCAGGCCGTTGAGCGGCAAAAGTCCATGTACGAGGAGCTCGACAAGGCCAAAGCCGCTGCCAGTGCAGCACCTTCCGATGCGGCGACTCCTGCGCCTGGGGCTGACACCTCAGACAAGGGTGTGGCAGCTTCCCAGAAAGCACCATCAGCAGCGCCGCCCTCTGCCGAAGAGTCCAAAGCCTATGAAAGTGCCGTGAACCTGGTGCTCAAGGATCAGGACTTCAAGAAGGGCTCGGCCGCGCTTAGTCAGTTCCTGAGCAAATATCCCAATTCCAGCTATCAGAGTAACGCCCATTATTGGCTTGGTCAGGTGCTGATGAAGCAAGGGGATAATGGTCAGGCACGCACGCATTTTTTGCAGGTGGCCAAGGACAAGGACTCCAGTAAGAGAGCGGATGCTATATTGAAACTGGGTTTGATCAGTAAGGCAGAAGGCGATGCTGACAAGGCTGGCAAGTTTTTCCAGCTGGTGATCAAGCAGTACCCCGATAGCACGGCAGCCCAGCTGGCACAAAAGGAAGTGTCCGGGAAATAACCGGTTTACGTCATTGATTAAGAAACTGACGGTCTTTGTTCGAAGCCTGAGCAAACAGAAAAAAAACACAAATTATATGTTGCGTCAGGTATCTAAATCCGTAATATAGGCCGCCGTCGGGAGGCGATGACGCCGAAGACAAGGGTTGGGTCGTTAGCTCAGTCGGTAGAGCAGTTGACTTTTAATCAATTGGTCGCAGGTTCGAATCCTGCACGACCCACCAGCCCAGGACGCTTAGCTCAGCTGGGAGAGCACCTCCCTTACAAGGAGGGGGTCACAGGTTCGATCCCTGTAGCGTCCACCAAAGTTTTACTTTGGGTCGTTAGCTCAGTTGGTAGAGCAGTTGACTCTTAATCAATTGGT